>CAIKPM010000061.1 GCA_903829325.1 uncultured bacterium | reverse complement strand
GAACGATTCGTGCATGGAATACCGCGGCCACCGAAACTACCAAGTTACGCAGCGATTAACCCGCCAATCGAATTGGCAGTCTAAGCAAAACTGGTCTCAAAGACATTGACACATTCCGCTGCCTCGATGCTCATGAGCTGTTGCGCCATACTCGGAGTAATGCGAAATTTGGGAGCAAACACCCAATCAGGATAGCAGATGCGCTGTTATAACGTTGTTAAAACGCTGTTATCCGGCTGATTGGGGCCGCCTTCGCCCAAAGCCATCTCATCGAGAGGGGAAGCGGGTTCGGGCTGCGCAGAAGACGCAATGGCAACATTTTTTTGGTATGACATCATGACCAGCGACCCCGCCGGGGCGCGTGAATTTTACTCCAAGGTGCTCGGCTGGACCGCCGCGTCAGCCGAGATGCCCGATCAAGACTATACAATCTTCTCATACAACGGCCACAGCGTCGGGGGACTGATGCCGATCCCCGATGATATTCCCGATAAGTCGTTTGGGGCTGCTTGGCGCGGCTATATTCAAGTCAGCGATGTTGACGATACAGCAAAACGCATTGTTGCTGCCGGTGGCATAATCTGCCGCACACCATGGGATACGCCCGGCGTTGGTAAGATCGCTGTTGCGGCAGATCCAACTGGTGCAGTCTTTTTAATTATGGACCCCCAACCAACAAATCCCCCAGAAACAAGCCTGCCTCCATTTGGAAGCGTTGGAACTGTTGGTTGGCACGAATTACATTCGACCGATTGGCCAGCCGCCTACGAATTTTATCGTGAGATATTTGCTTGGAAAAAAACAACCACGATGGACATGGGTCCGCTCGGGACATATCAGTTGTTTGCAAGTGACAGCGCAAGCGATATCGGCGGGATGATGCAAAAAACATCCAACGTTGCGGCACCGTTCTGGCTTTTCTATTTCACCGTGGAAGCACTGACCCCGGCACTACAGCTCGTGAGCGACCACGGCGGCACCGTCGAGACAGAGCCCCACGAGGTCCCGGGACCGATGTGGATCGCGCATTGCGTAGATCCTCAAGGTGGGCATTTTTCGCTAGTCTCGGCTCACAGATAACTTACCGAAGCGCTGGCTCAAACTCCATCAGCTCCGCTAGGCTGCTGACCCGGCGAGCGGGAGGCAGCGCTTCAAGAATGCTTTTTCCAAAACGTGTGCTTCCGGCTCGACCGTCGAGCAAAACCAACGCACCACGATCCGCACTGCTCCGAATCAAGCGCCCAAAGCCTTGCTTGAGCCGCGTGATTGCGGCGGGAACCATATAACCGGTAAAAGCATCTTCCCCGTGCTCTTCTAACCACGCCATCCGTGCCGCCACGAGAGGATCTTGCGGCGAGGGAAATGGCAAACGATCGACCACCACGCAAGAGAGCGATTCACCTACAACGTCAATTCCCTCCCAAAACGTGCCGCTACCGAACAATATGGCATTCGGGGTTTGTCGAAACCAAGCGATCAAAGCAGCGCGGGGCATTTCGCCTTGCATACGTATCGGATACGCAATCCGTGAGCGCGTTTGTGCCATCATTTCATGCATGCGCGCATAGGAAGTAAATAAAACAAACGCTCGTCCATTGGTACGATCCAACGCTTCTTCCAACAAAGGCGCCGCACGCGCAATAAAATCTGACGCTTTCGGATTAACCGAGGTCGGTGCAACATACAAGCGTGCCTGAAGATCGAATTGAAACGGCGAAGGCGCAATTAATTCGCGCGCTGTGGTAATACCCAACGATCGTCGTACAAACTGAAACGAGTCTTTTTCAGCAATTGTAGCGCTGGTTAAGACGACACTTTGCTCGCGCGAAAACAGGCGCTCTTTCAAAAAATCTGCAACAGCAAAGGGAGCGGTATGCACACCCGCGCCGTGTTCGGCCCGCTCAATCCAAGCAATGCCTTCTTCACCTGGTGTCTGCGCGCGTTCTACGGTTTCACGCATCGCACCAATCAAACGGGCAGCAATATCACGTCGACGCACACACTCTTCTTCATTGTCGGATTTTTTACGAAAATCACGCAACCCGTGTTCATCGATCCAAGCTTGCAGGTGACCAAAAGCTTCATGTAACTCGCTCAAACGTGAATCGGTCTTCTTCGCTAATGCATCATCGCTATTCCAATGCAAAGAATATTTTTCGCTAGGCGCATCAACAATCGTTTCCTGCAGCCCATGCAAAGCCCGATCGACCGCAGCCTCGATATGCGGGGGTACAACGTACACCCCGCGCAGGCGTTGCAGCATTTTCCCGACGGTTCGCGATGAAATAACACCCGTTAAAGCAGCCGTCGCCCAAGTTTCACATTGATGTGCTTCATCAAGAACAACATGATCATACGGTGGCAAAACATTTCCAAGCGCAAGTCCAAGAAAAAATAGCGCATGATTCACTACCACAATTTGCGCATCGCGAGCACGAGCTCGCTGCATGAAATAAAAGCAGTCATCATAACGTTCACAGATCTCACCGATGCAATCATCGGCGTTTGCATCGAGGGTTTCCCACTCTTGCGCTGGTGGCACGAAGGGCAGGTCACTCTTCTCGCCAGTTTTGGTTGTATGTGCCCAAGCCCAGAGATGCTCGACCGTATCGGTTGGAGCAAACAATGCTCCAGAACTTTCGTAATCAAGCTTTTTACGACAGAGATATTGCGAACGGCCTTTGAGCAAGGCAACTTTTGGCGAGATACCCAACGCTTCCATGACCGCGGGTAAATCTTTCTGAACGAGTTGCTCTTGCAAGGCAAGCGTCCCGGTAGAAATCAAAATCTTGCGCTCACTGCGCAACATCGGGACTAAATACCCGTAAGACTTGCCCACCCCGGTGCCCGCTTCTATGAGCGTGTGCACACCATCGTTCAACCCGCGCTCGATCATTTTCGCCATCGCCAATTGCCCCGGTCGCAATTGATATCCGGGGCGTGTGCGTGCAAACGGTCCCTTGGTTGCGAAGATTTCGTCCAGCGTCATGCGAGCGATTGCGCTTCCTCAAGCGTAACAACCATCACCGTCCGCGCTAATTCTAAAGAAATCGCGTGTTGTACACCAGCAACATCGATCGTGACCGGGCCGCCGAGCGGAGCTTTCTGATGAACGGTGACCAACGCGCCGGGCTTAAGGCCGATACTTCCTAAATACAAGAGAATTTCGGGCACTTTATCCTTGACCCCGTACATGCGGACAGTCGTGCCAACTTCGATCAACGCCAGAGGCACGTCTGGGCAGACCGGCGTCGAGAGGTCGAGCGACGGAATAGGATGACCGTGCGGACACACAGCCGGATTGCCCAAAACTTCCAGCAAGCGCTCTTCCACCCGCGCAGAAATCGCATGCTCAAGCCGACACGCCTCAGCACCAACTTCTTCCCACCCCATGCCGAGCATATCAACCATAAAACACTCGGCAAGGCGATGACGCCGTATCACTCTGACCGCGAGCGCGTGGCCTTTCTCCGTAAGATGGGCGTCGCCACGACCACGTTGTTCCAAATACCCTTCACCAACCAAGCGCTTGATCATACCCGACACCGACGCCGGGGCAACCCCTAACTCAGCAGCAAGACCAGAGGTCGTCGCGCCGGACCCTTCGCGCTCGAGACGATATACAGCCTCAAGATATTCTTCCGTCGACTCGTCGAAATGCGTATGTCCACCCATCGAAGGTCAAGGTTCGCGCCACAGGCACCAAAGTCCGGGAACCGCGGACGTCCGAAAAATGCCCATCGCCCAGCGGAAAAGCCAAATGTATCCGCTGCGCGGATCCTCAGCGAGTATCGCCAGGAGCCAGCCAGATACGATCACCTTCGTAGCGGATTGCAAACGGCACACCATACGCGCGCTCCAGGACATCTGCACTCAAGGCTTGCCTCGGGGGAGCATCCACAAGCAGGCCGTGTTCACCCACCACCAAGATGCGATCAGCAAAGAGTATGGCACGATCAAGGTCGTGCATACTCGTGATCACCGTCGTCCCTTGATCGGCAGTCTGACGAAGCAATTCAAGCACTTCCAATGCATAACGAACGTCCAGTCGACTCGTTGGTTCATCAAGCAAAAGATACGGTGTCGCCTGGGCAAACGCAGCAGCGAGCAAAACGCGCTGACGCTCGCCGCTTGAGAGAAGCGCAAATTCGCGCCCAGCCAAGGCTTGCAAATTGCACGTTGCCAAGGCGGCCTCGATCACACGCTCGTCATCGGCGCGCAGACTCCACTCCCACCAGGCTCGGCTGGGGAGACGACCCTGCGCAACGAGATCGTGCACCGTGATGCTCCCAAACACCGGCGTTTCGCCTTCGACGTACGCCAATTTGCGCGCCCGCGAGCGCACCGAAATATCCCGCAGGGGCGATCCATCGAGAAGAATCTCCCCCGCCAAGGGAGACAAAAACCCCGCGAGGGTGCGGAGCAAGGTGGTCTTGCCCGCTCCGTTGGCCCCGACAATCGCCACGAATTCGCCAGGATGGAAGCTTAACGTCAAGTCGCTGAGAACGGCCTGACGCCCGTGGCCGATCACCGCTGCTTGGAGCTGCATCATGTTAGCAGACTACGTTCCCGATACGCGAGGAACAGAAAGAGAGGCACCCCCAAAAATGCTAACAACACACCCAAAGGCAATTCAAGCGGGGGAAGCAAGCCGCGCACGAGTGCGTCAGCCAACAATACAAGCGCGGCTCCCAGAAGCATAGAAACGGGAAACACCCAACGAGCGTCGCTCCCCACCCAACGCCGAGCGAGATGGGGCACAATCAGGCCGACGAACCCGACCATCCCAGCGAGGCTTACCGCGCCTGCCGTGAGACAAGAAGCAGTCGCCAGCACCGCCCACTGCGCCATCCCCGGATGAATGCCAAGGGCCTGAGCCCGGCTTTCACCCAGGCGTAGAGCATTGAGCGTCGGCGCCAAGAGGAAGGCGAATACCGCCCCGACACTCAGTACGCGCGCGGCAAAAATGCATTCAGGCCAGCCGCGCCCAGCCAGCGACCCACCGACCCAGGCGGCCAAGCTGAGCTGAACGCTGTTTGAAGGCGCAACAGTCAAGACCAAGGTGACGACCGCCGCACAAAACGCTGAGAGCGAAACACCAGCTAAAAGGAAACGAGTGACAGAGATACCCTGACCACTACGAGCTAAAAAAAGCGTTACGAGTGCTGTTCCCAACGCAGCAAAAAAACCGACCAACGGCCACCACGCAAAATCAAGCCCGAATGCAACCGCCAGCGCTAAGGCACACGTCGTTCCCGCACTTGAACCAGTCAAATATGGATCAACGAGCGGATTGCGCAGCAGCCCCTGCAGCAAAGCACCGGCTAAAGCAAGCGCGGCGCCAACGAGCATCGCATTACACAAACGTGGTAGCCGCAATTCGAGAAAAGCACGTGCCAACGCATCGTGTCGCTGACCAGTCAGAATCAACCAGAGTTCATGCGGAGAAAAGTGCAAAGCCCCGGTGGAGGCACCCAATAAGAGGGCAAGAAAGCAGCCGATCAAGGCAAGCGCACACACCGCGCTCTGCCTATTTTTCATCATTCTATATGCGACGATGGCGCTCAAAAGCAATCTTGAGCCCTAGAACCAAACTTGCTAAAACTAAGGTCACGGTGTTCGCGATAATAATCGATTGACGGCCCAACAGCATGCCGTACAGCAACCACAAACACAATCCCAAAATCAGCGCACAATACATCGGCACCGAGATGGCGGTTACGTTGCGTGTACGGATAATTTGCACCACCTGCGGCACAAAACTCACCGTGGTCAAAAAACCGGCGATACTCCCAACAAGCTCAACACGCAGCATCAGGGGCCGCCGTTCTACAAACTATACGCCGGCTCCGCGTGTTGTGATAAATCGAGTCCCATCGCTTCTTCTTCGGGCGTCACGCGCAAATGCATGAACAACGACATCATCCTCAAAATTACGAAGGTCATAAGCGCCGAATACAACCAACTAGCGCCAACCGCAAGCACCTGCACCAGCAACTGGTGAGGATTACCGTAGAGGAGACCGTTTGCGCCCCCAGCGTTCACGCTCACTGTCGCAAACACGCCAGTTAAGAGGGCGCCGACCGTCCCACCCACACCGTGAACGGCCCAGACGTCGAGGGCATCGTCAATCTTCAGGCGGTCACGCAACATCACAAAGCTATAGCACACAGCAGCGACAAGAAAGCCGATCAGAATCGAGGCTAAAGGCGTGACATAGCCCGCAGCCGGAGTGATCGCAACCAAGCCAGCCACGGCACCAGCGGCTGCTCCTGCGGCACTCGGGACGCCTTTGTGCAGCCAACAGATACTGATCCAGGTGAGCGCGGCCATGGCAGCGGCAGTGTTGGTGTTCACGAAAGCAATAGCAGCTAAGCCATTTGCACCAAGCGCACTGCCCGCGTTGAAGCCAAACCAACCAAACCACAACAGCGAAGCGCCTAAAATCACCATCGTCAAATCATGCGGCTCAACGGTTTCCGAGCGGTTTCCTTCACGATGGAGCATCCTCGGGCCTAAAACATAGGCCGCAACCAGCGCAGCAACCCCCGAAGAAATGTGGACAACCGTGCCGCCAGCAAAGTCGAGCGCACCCAATTTACCTAGCCACCCGCCATGGCCCCACACCCAATGAGCGATCGGGTCGTATACCAGCGTGGCCCAGAGCAAGCTGAAAATCACAAAGGCCTTAAAGCGCTTGCGTTCCGCAAACGAGCCTGTGATCAAGGCTGGGGTGATCACCGCAAACATCATCTGAAACGCCATGTAGGCCTGATGCGGAATCGTCGCGGCATAGTCCGGATCGGGCGTAATGCCGACTCCCCTCAGGCCGAACCACGATAAGTCACCAATCAAGCCCAGCCCTTTTACATCGGGGCCGAAAGATAGGCTATAGCCCCACAGAACCCACTGCACGCTAATTAACGCAAGAATGAAGAAACTGTGCATCACAGTCGAGAGGACATTTTTACGCCGGACCAGGCCACCGTAAAAAAAGCCCAAGGCAGGGGTCATCAGCATCACCAAGGCCGCCGAGATCAGCACCCAAGCGGTATCACCCGCGTTAATTTTTTCCATCATCAACGGTGATGAGCGAAGATACCGCGAGTCCCCCCCAACCCTTGACCAAACATCAGACAACATAACGCACCATGTGTGCAAGGCCTAGCATTTGACCAGGGGCTGGCCCACGATGCATTCAAGAGTAACCAATGCTCCGCTGTGGAGTAGTTTCTTGGAGATGAATGTTGTCGAAAAAGCCGCGTGAAATTCTTGATATGATCAAGAGTCATCACATCGAGATGATTGACCTGAAGTTTACGGATCCGCTGGGCACCCTCCAGCATACGACGATCCCAGCTCAGGCCACAGACGAAGGCACGCTTCTCGATGGCATCGGCTTCGATGGCTCAAGCATCCGTTGCTTCCAGTCGATTCATGAATCTGATATGGTCATGAAGCCCGACCTTGAAACCGCCACACTCGACACCTTCCGCAGCCTCCCGACCCTCTCGATTCTCTGCGATATCTTTGATCCGATCGCTCGGGGATCGTACGATCGCGATCCGCGCTTTATTGCCAAGCGCGCTGAAGCGTATTTACAAGCAACTGGCATCGCTGATACCGCCTATTTTGGCCCCGAAGCTGAGTTTTTCATCTTCGACAGCATCGCGTACGAGAACGAACCAAATCGCACTGGCTTTGAAATTGATTCAAGTGAAGGTCACTGGAACAGTGGAGTGCCCGGTTTAGGCTACACCATCCGCTCTAAAGAAGGCTACTACCCCGCTTCTCCTTCAGATTCCCAGGCAGATTTGCGCGCCGAGATGGCCGTCGAGCTGCAGAAATGGGGTATTGATGTTGAGATGCAGCATCATGAAGTCGCCACCGCCGGTCAAGCTGAGATCGACTTCCGCTTTGGGCCGTTGCTCAAAACCGCCGACAACCTGCAAATCTTCAAATACGTCATCAAAAATGTCGCCCGCCGCAACGGCAAAACGGTCACGTTCATGCCCAAACCGCTCTTCGGAGATAACGGTAGCGGGATGCATGTCCATCAGTCCTTATGGAAGGGTGGCAAACCGCTGTTCTACGACGCAAATGGCTACGCCGAATGCTCACCGATGATGTTGCATTATATCGGCGGCTTGTTAACCCACATCAACTCATTGCTCGCCTTCTGTGCGCCAACAACCAATTCGTATAAACGCCTCGTGCCGCATTACGAAGCTCCGGTGAATGTCGCGTTCTCTGCACGCAATCGCTCGGCTGCCATTCGCATTCCTATGTTTTTCCAGGGGAACGCCAAGGCCAAGCGCCTCGAATTTCGCCCGCCCGATCCAATGGCCAATCCCTACCTTGCGTTCTCGGCACTACTCTTGGCTGGGCTTGATGGCATCAAGCGTCAGATTGATCCGATCAAGGCTGGCTTTGGGCCGCTCGATCAAAACATCTATGACCTGTCTCCCGAAGAAGCCGCACGCATCAAGTCGGTACCCGGTTCGCTCGGTGATTCGCTGCAAGCTTTGGAAGACGATCACGATTACTTGCTCGAAGGCGGCGTATTCTCGCAAGATTTCATCAAGACATACATCGATTACAAGCGTACCCGTGAGCTCCAGGCGGTTGCTGTCCGTCCACATCCCTATGAGTTCTCGCTCTATTACGACGGCTAACCCAGATGGCAACGCTGATACCCTCGAATCTCTTCAAGAGCTACGATGTTCGGGGCATTTACCCAAGCGAGCTCAACGAAGATCTCGCCTACCGCATCGGACGCACACTCGTTGCGAAATTCGACATGAAGCATATCGTGGTCGGCCGCGATATGCGTCCGTCGGGTAAATCGCTCAGCGACGCGTTCGCACGGGGCGCGAGCGAACAGGGTGCAGACGTAACCGATATCGGGCTCGTTTCGACCGATGCGCTCTACTTTGCGGTCGGCAAATATGGCTTTGATGGCGGCGTCATGATTACCGCATCTCACAACCCGGCTCAATACAATGGCATGAAATTTACCCGCGAGCAGGCCATTGCGATTTCACTCGAGGGTGGGCTTGCCGAAATTCGAGACGCAATCAACACCGGCGAGCTCCCTTCTCCCTCAGCTCGGATTGGCAGTATCACCCAACGCGACGTACTCGCCGAATTTGCCGCGCATTGCTTATCGTTTATCGATCCCCAAAATGTCAGACCATTCAAAATCGCTATCGACGCCGGAAACGGGATGGCTGGCTTAACCGTCAACCCCGTTTTCGATCAGCTACCCTGCGAAATTGTACCACTCTTCTTCGACCTCGATGGGACATTTCCAAATCACCCAGCCAGCCCCATCGAACCTGAAAATATGGTTGCTCTCCAACGGGCAGTAGTCGAAAATAAGTGCGATTTTGGGGTCGCGTTCGACGGCGATGCCGATCGGATGTTCATCGTCACCGAAAATGGCGGACTAGTCGGCGGAGATATGGTTACCGCCCTTGTCGGTATCAACACGCTCAAACGCTTACCGGGGTCAAAAATCCTCTACAATCTCATTTGTAGTCGCTGTGTCCCCGAAGCGATTGAACGAGCTGGTGGAATACCAGTCCGTTCGAGGGTCGGGCACTCGATCATTAAAAAGGTGATGCGTGATGAAAATATTCCGTTTGGCGGTGAACACTCGGGTCATTTCTATTTTCGGGACAATTGGTTCGCAGATTCTGGAATGATTGCACTCATGCAATGCTTGGAGCTTTTCAGTACAGCCAATAAACCCATTAGCGCCATCATCGCAGAAATAGATACACGCTTCCGGTCAGGTGAAATCAATAGTCACGTCAGCGATATTCCCGCAACACTGCAGCGACTCAAGGAGACCTACCACGACGCCTTGATTGATGAGCTTGACGGCATCACGATTCAATACCCGACGTGGTGGATGAATATCCGCGCTTCGAACACAGAGCCGCTGATCCGACTCAACGTCGAGGGCGACACCAAAGCGTTGATGGAACACCATCGCGACGAAGCTCTGCAGCTCATCCGGACCTAACGAACGCAGACGCGCATGAGTGTTTTCCCGGCTTCCTATATCCTCGGCCCAGTCACGATTGCGGTCGGGGATGGCAGCTTAATCTCCGGCCGTGTTCACGTAGAGTATGGTCGCATTCACGCTGTACTTCCGAGCGCTGGACCAAGCGACTATTGCCTGCCTGAAGGAACCGTTCTTGCCCCGGGCTTGCTCGATCTTCATACCAATGGCGCCGAGGAGCGCTTGTTTAATCGGGACCAAGGCACCGCAGTGTCGGTCGCTTCGCGGGTCTATGCCAGCAACGGAGCGACGGGGTTCGTTGCAACGATTATGACGGCCCCGTGGGAGTCCATGCTCCACGCAGCTGCAGAAGTAGCCGAAGCCGCAAACGAACTTGAAGAAAACGGTGAGCTCAGTGGCGCCCGTTGCCTTGGGCTGCATTTTGAGGGCCCTTTTCTCAACCAGCGTGCACGCGGCATCCACCGGCCTGATTGGTTGCTAGATATCACCGACGAACGACTCCAGGCAATTCTCGAAGCAACGAAAGGCGCGCTCGTCATGGTGACTATCGCGCCAGAGCTGCCCGGCGCTTTCGCAGCTGCCCGCTTCTTCTCCCAACGCGGGGTCGTGTGCTCGGCGGGGCATACAACGGCTCGGTATAATGAGGGATTGCTTGCACTCGAGGCTGGCTTTCGCACGGTAACCCATGCATTCAACGCCATGCCACCGCTCGATCACCGTGATCCATCGCTGCTGCTTGCCTTCATCCAAGCCCCGCACACTACGGTGCAGGTCATCTGTGATGGCTACCATGTCTCGCCACCACTAATCGATATGCTATATCGACTTATCGGTGAACGACTTATTCTTTCTACCGATAATATGCCGCCAGCTGGCAGTGGGTATCATTTGCGTGGCGGCGTCATGCGCGCCGAAGATGGAACAATCGCAGGCAGCGCACTCAATCCAGCCCAGGCAGTCCGCAACCTGATGGACTTTACCAAGATGCCTTTCGCGAAGGCAGTCCTGCACGCAACACTAGCACCCGCTCGCTTACTCGGACTCGAGCGCGATTTGGGTCAGATTGCCCCCGGTCTTCGGGCAGATTTCTCGTTGTGGAACCCAAGATATGAAGTCATCGCGACGATCGTCGGGGGCAAGCCAGTCTACGGCTCGTCTGTCCTGCAACCAAACCTTTATGCCAGTCCCGAACGGATCGCGTAAACCGCCGCCTGCGTTCTGGCGTTAATCTGTAACTTATTAAAAATACGACCAATATGATTTTTGATGGTTTTTTCCGACAAGCTCAGATAATGACTTATTTCCTTATTCGATAGCCCTTTAGCAATCAAACGAACGATTTCGTTTTCACGTTCAGAAAGCTCGGTCACACCACGTTCATGCATAGGCCCCTTGGTACGTCTGCGCAAGAGGCTACCAGCAATTCTCGGGTCAGCATAAAAAGAACCAGCTGCCACGACCTGGACTGCCCGCACCAATTCATCGGGGCTCGTGTCCTTCGCAACATAACCCGCAACCCCAGCCCCTAAACAGCGCTGCATGAGCTCCGGCCGATCATGGGCCGTCAAGACACAAACTTTCGCTTCAGGAAGAATATCCTTACAGCGTTGAATCGAGTCTTCAATCGTTCCACTATAGTCATCAAAATCAAGTAAAATAATCTCTGGCGCGGTTCGTTTTAAGAGCGCTAGATCAAGTGTCTGAGTGTCACCAACAATTTCGATCGAGCTTTCGAGCGTCAGCAGCTGAGAGAGCGCCTTACTAAAAAGGACTTGCCCGACTACGAGCATGACCCGAATGGGACGAATGGCAACCTTCAGCATGAAATAGACAACTCCGATCCGTGTAACAGATCAACAAAATACTGGCAATCGTGGTCTCTCCAGGAAAGTGTACGTCAAGATTGCGTAAAATTGCGCCCCTCAAACAGGGGATTTTTCCCCGAATGTCTGTTCCCCTAGGGCCATCTGTCCCAGTAGGCTCCTGGGCAAGCAGCCAAGTGACGTAGGACCACGCGCTGCTGCACATATGCAGAAAGAGCACGACGTTAGCCATGCTCTTTCTGCTATCACTGGATATAATAATCTTATGTGCAAAGCACGCCGGAGCAGTTATGAAAAGTGCATCTAAAGGTTACTCGAATGATCAACGCGCAGTTCTACCGTGCTATTCGCAGGGACATCAACGTCAGCACGATTATTCTTGGCAGCCAAGAATCCGCCCGCGAGCCCTATTGAACCACCAATATTGGTACCCATAACCTTGCCGAGATAATTACCAGCCAACATACCAGCGAGCGCTCCGCCCGCTTCTTTCAATGCATTGTTCTTCGTCTGCACATTTAATTGCACTGTCTGTGCATAAATACGATAGCGATGACCAGATGCTGATATTAACGTATCATAGGCAAGCCGAATTTGTGCATTGCGCCCTTGTCCAGCACGAATGACACTTGCGATATGCCCACGGATTCTTGCCCCTGCAAGATGCCCATTTGCACTCCTCACATCAGTGAGGACAAACCAATCCCCGACTTGCGCAGTATGCGAGCTAATCGAATCTTGCAACTGTCCAGATAATATCGTTCCGGGAATAATAGCCGCATCGGCGAAGGCGGTTGTCGCCATACAACATGCCAGCAGAGCAATCATGAAAGAACGCATAAATACCTCCAGAGAGTGGAATACTATTGGTGTACCCACATACTCGCGAAAGTACTGCTATGCCACCTGGTTGGGAAAACGCCACATTCCAACAATCATCCCAACCATTGCAGCACACACAGGCACGTAAAAGACGAGGTACCATGCTCCAACACCTGCGTGGGTATTCACAATAAAATTCATCCAGATAATATCAGCCAAGACCGGATGGGAACTGCTGCCTGGCAAATAGGCCTGAAGCGCTAAAGCACGCTGATGATAATGCATATCCCAAAGTGATTTCCGTCCCAACCATTCCCTCATCGATAGAAGGACCTGTATGATTGGCAACAGACCATACGTCGCAAGCGGTGAGGAACGTGCTAGCATGCTCGCGATAAAAACACCGCTTAGCAAGAGAATCTCCAGAGACTCCAGGGGGTTACGTGCCAATACAACTGGTAACGCAAGAAACACACAACAAATAGCGATGAGCAGATTATTCGAACGGCTATACAGCAACAGACCTGCAATCACAGCCGGAAGCAATTCTTGGACATGCATGAAAGGGCTCGCAATCAAGCACAATACAACCGGAAAAAATATCGAAAGTGCTCGATCACCACGTACTCTCGCAAGCCACACGGCTCCGATTCCTCCGACTATCAGAGCAAGCACATATACACCTGCTCCCCACTTTAACGCCAGATCAGGTTGCATCCCGAACAGCACGAATAAATGGATCGTACTATATTGATCATCATTAAATGCTTCGCTCAACGCATGTGCATGCAATACCTGGGTGAGATATTCTATATTGGTAGCTAGCGGCATAGAAACCAGCCAGATAATTCCTAGTGCGATCCCAAAACAGATCAGTGACCAGCGCACATTCTTTGCGACGAGAAATAATCCCAAACAAAATGGCAATCCAAGTGATGGCTCAAGGAGGGTAAAAATAGCCGCGAGACTGGTTAGTATATACTTTTCATGTTCCAGACTCCATACAGCGATACACATAGCGAGTCCAACAAACGGAACAAATTGACCCAGCGGGAGGGCGACCGCAAAACACTGCAAGAACATTGCCCCAATCATCATAGGCACAGGCAAATTGGTCAAATTGTGCAAAATCACAATCATGAAAGCAAAGCATGCAAGAATCAGAACTTCCCATGCAGCAAATGAATTGACGGTGCTGAATACCGTAAGCAAACCAAAGAATTTTAAGGCATACGCCGGAAATGGTGACGGGATCGTCAAAAAATGTGGGATAGGGAATCCCAGCTCCTTCATCTCCGCCATTTCACACGCATGTAACGAATGAGCGAGATAGGGATCTTGCTGAAGCTGCAACGCTTTTGCCCCGCACGTAAAGGCAGCAAAATCCACCGGCTCATAGATCATTCGGAAACTGCGCAAAGCCGCAATAAAAGCTAGCGCAATTAGCACCCAGGAGAACAACGCGAACAGTCTAGAGCGCTTCTTAAGTATTAATTCGAGACT
The DNA here is from genome assembly GCA_903829325.1 of uncultured bacterium. Taxonomy (GTDB): domain Bacteria; phylum Vulcanimicrobiota; class Vulcanimicrobiia; order Vulcanimicrobiales; family Vulcanimicrobiaceae; genus CAIKPM01. The sequence continues at coordinate 23,021 of CAIKPM010000061.1, read as the reverse complement.
CATATCCGCGACCGATTAATCGGCTTAACTCTCGTAAAATATGAAGAAATGAATAATGCAAAAAAACCTATCCAACTTGGTATTTTTAGCAATGTACTGTCAAGCATCTCTTGACGAAATCCAAAGTTTCTCACAAGGAATTCAAAATGTTGTATCCCGTGAAAAACACTAGCCTGATAAGCAAGAATGCACATGCTCAGCGATGTGAATAAAGCAGTCAATAGGGATTCAGACCAATACGGGAACAAAGCCAGGACAGGCATACTGATAAATTCAAAAATCGAACCAGTTATAGCCCAGGGGCACCATATCGCAAATTGCGCTACGATCACGGTTTTTTTTGTAGCATGGCCATGCAAAAGAAGCAAACAAGGTACTAGGGCTGCATATTCCTCCATATTGGCATAATACAAAGCGGTGACACAAACGACGGGCAAAATAATCAACGGAGCCGGGTCGCCCGTCAATCGCAGGCGGTTATACCCCCAAAAGAAAGTGCCTATGAGGCTAAGAACGACCAGGCATTGACCAAGTTGCAGCGCGTGAACGGCTGATATCCCCATGTCATACAAGAGACCGATCACCCCATATTGCCAAGGGCCAACCGCGTTCGCCAAGGCTTGCTCACGAAGCGTATAAGTGACGTAATAGATGATTTGAGGGAGAGAATCAAGCCAGAGCGAGTATACTCCGATAATGCTAAGAATAGCAAAGGCTGGGATCCGCGCAGCCGGTCTAGCACAAGCCAAACCTAGATATGCGATCACCCCACACTGGGGATACAACAGTGCAGGCAACAATGCGAAACTCGCTTGCAGATCGAGTCCCTTTCTTGCCGCAATAACTGCGAGACAGATTCCTAGGGCAAGAAGTGTCGTTACGTGACCAAGCGTAATAATAATACTGACAGTTGGTAGTGCAACCAATGGCAAAAGTGTTGTTGGACGAAAATTCGTATTGTTTTGTACAACGACGATCACTATTGCGCTAGCAAGAACACCTGTTGCGATCCAGGAACACAAAGCCACGCCTGGCGAGAAATACGTCATTAATGAAAAAAGCTGCAATATGTATGATGGATACGGCATTCGAACCGGATCATCAAAAAGATGAGCCCCATACAGACTTCCGATATGTATCTGCCGCTCACAGGCAGCTAACGACGCTAATTCATGCGGATGCAAGTGCTCACGCTGCAAAAGTCCACCACAATAAAATGCTGGAAAATCAGAGAAATGGGCTCTGTTCGCAGTGATAAACCCCAGTATCAAGAGACAGATGAGAATCAGCACCCAGCGCAAAAAATCGCTTTTGGCAAAGCGAAATGCCAGTTGCATACCTACCCCTCTCCCTCAAGCGATGTTCCTCCATCAAGCATCGGCAGATGGAGGAACAATCTTGAGGAATGCAGTTAGGGCAAGGTGAAGCCGCTTGCTACTACCGACGCAGTAATCCCAGTCGCTGCGATCGTACACGGGGTAGTCGCTTGACAGCCTGTCGCGGCGACACCGAAATAATCGCCAGCGTCGATTACGCCATTGCCGTTGACATCGGACCACACTGCGATATTGTATGTTCCAGCGTTCGGGTTAATATCTGGCAGACGGAATGTCCCGTCAGCGTTTACTGGGACACCATTCGGGAAATTGACATCGACAATCGTTGGCACAGTCCCACCACTGTTGGTGTAACCGAAGGCGACAAAGTTGCTGTAACCAGGCGCGGTCGGAGCACTAATTCCAGCCACGGCCGCGAGGGAACGGTACATATTCAGCCGACCAGCGCCCTGACGCGGATCATTGATATTATCAGCGTTCGCCATCAAGATAGACTTGACTTGAGCGGGAGTGAGATTCGGATTCAGGCTATACATCAACGCAGCAGTGCCAGCGACGTGCGGGGTCGCCTGAGAGGTGCCTTCAAAATATCCCAAGCAGAGAGTAATTTGCGCACAAGGAGTGCCTGAAGCCGGTTGCGAGGTATCGAGGTTCAGAATCCAGTGCATTGGATCATCGTCGTTTGTCCCACTCGCGTCTCCACCCGGTGCGACCAAGCTCAAGCTTGGTCCCGAATTCGAATACGAGGCAACATACTCGGTCGCGGCAGAACGCACTTGCGGGGAAGCACTATCGTCGAGCGCGGAAGCTCCGACCGCAATAACCCCTGGATACGCTGCGGGAAAATCGATCGTATTCACGCCGCTTAAGCGCTCATTACCGACAGCGGCCACAACCGTCACACCCTGGGAAATCGCATATTCGACTGCGTCATATTCACCTTGGTCGATGCCAGATGCGGCTACGCCACCGAGCGAAAGCGAAATTACTTTGGCATTATGGCTCACCGCATCGTAAATCGCTTGCGCTTCGTCTGCGACCGAACCACACGGCGAACCACTTGAGCAACTGGCGAGATCTTCGGCATAATTTGGATCACTCGGGCTAATAAAAATCCGATATTCTTGCAGACTCACGTTGAAACCAACGCCGGCCACTGCAACCGCATTATTGGTATCGGCTGCAGCAATACCCGAAACATTACTGCCATGGCCATCCGTATCAAGCGCAGCTGCCGCACCTGTCGTAGTCACGCCATCGATCACGCTCTCTGCGTAAGTAACCTTGCTGCCCTGTAAGTCGGGATTATTCGAATCATAACCGGTATCAATAATCGCTACTGCCACCGACGGCGAACCTTCAGTGATTCCCCACGCCAAGGGGGCTTGCGTCTGATACAGATCCCATTGATGAATCTGATCCTTGGTAAATTCTGGATCATTCGGCATGACGGGTGACACAGAAAGCGGCCAACGATGGTGAATCGGCGAGACACTTTCGACGGCTGGATCCTGGGCTAAAGTGCTAACAAGCGTCTGCGCATTCTTACCGGTTGGCACGCGAACTATGCGAGAAAGCAAACTTGTATTTTGCGGGCCGAGATTACGAGCCGCAAGAACACCAGCAGCACGCTCGATGGAAAGCATCGAGCGATTGCTCGACTGCAGCACATTCGCCCGATATTTCACCAAAAGACGCGTCGAATCGATATCCGTGCTTTGTGCAAGGCGCAATCCATGATGTGCCACCGGTAGCGCAGTGATCGATGCTTGACCGCTCAGTGAACGCCGCTGGAACGAGCTCGTAGTAACGACACTGCTTATCGAGCCCGAAGTATCCCCTGCTGCGTTGTATAAAATCGTCCGTGAAGGATAGCCCGATTGCGTCAAACAGAGCGTATAGCTCGACGTACCAGAACTAAACGTCATAAAATTCGCAACGCTTGAGTATTGAGGATTGAATGAATATGGCGTTGTTCCTAACGACACACCATTATTTGTGAGTCTGGCACCCGACGGATATGAAGTGAGTTGATAAACCGTGTCGGGGACTGCCGTTGCCGCACCGTTCGGGACAGACGCGAGGCTGCGATGCAGTGCAGAAGCGACACTGACACTGTTTCCACAACTCGGCAAAGGTGAAGCTGAACTACCAGGCGAGGGAGATGTTGAAGGCACAACACTGCTCGAACCGCCACCACCACTACAAGCAGTTGGCAGAAGCAACAACGCAACGGCCCAAAACGAACGAACGACAAGCTTCACGTTGATGATTCTCCCTTACGTGTGTATTCAGGCGCAAGACTCGGTTGGATACTACGAAGTTCTCCTAAGAGAAGACTCAGAGCCGCGACAACGGTCCGTGCACGCACTTCGGCGCGCTCGCCTGCAAACAAATAGCGCCGCACACAAGTGCGGCCTCGATCCGTAGCAAAGGCAATATAGACCGTGCCGACAGGCTTCTCAGCTGAGCCTCCATCTGGCCCGGCAATACCCGTCGTCGCGAGCGCGATGTTCGCGCCACACCGTGCGAGCACCCCCGCAGCCATAGCGAGAGCGCACGCCTCACTAACGGCCCCATGCTCCTGGAGCAGCGCCGGCGACACACCCAGGCACTGTTCTTTGAGATCATTTGCATAGGCGACCATACCGCCACGCAGCACCGTTGAAGCACCAGGCACTTGCACCAGAGCTGCTGTGAGTGCACCACCTGTACATGACTCTGCAAAAGCAATCGTCTGCTTGCGCTCACGCAACGCAGCAATAATCAATGACTCCAGCGTCGCTGCATCAACACCAAAAATCGCCGACCCCAACCGTTCACGCAGCGTTTCTTCGAGCGGATCTAATAAACGCGCGGCCGTCGCAAGATCGTCAACTTTTGCCATCAATTTAATATCGACAAAACCCGCCTGAGCAAGCATCGCGATTTTAGGATTCTCTTGTTGGCGAAAGAGATCGTCGATGCGAGCATCTACTTCGGATTCGGGCATCCCAACCGTGTGCAGTGTTCGCGTCACAATGCCACCACGCAAACCGAAATGCTCACGCAACCAAGGCAGCAATACCGAGGCGAGCATAGCTCGCATCTCGCGCGGAACTCCTGGCAAAGCCGCCACGAAGCGCCCATCGCCACGAAAGGCAATGAACCCGGGCGCCGTTCCTTGCAGATTCGGTAAAACGATCGCACCCGCGGGGAGCAATGCTTGGCGCCGATTGTTGGCACTCACCACGCGCCCCGACCGTGCCAAGCGCTCAGACATCGCAGCAAGCGACGGCTCGTGTAATTCAAGCGGCACATCAAACACACGAGCTACCGCTTCTTTCGTGAGATCATCGACAGTCGGCCCTAGCCCTCCGGTCGTGATCACTCCATCACTACGCTCCAAAGCGGCCAGAAGCGTCGCCGCAATCCGTCCCTCATTATCGCCAATCGCATGTTTGGCATAAATATCGAGACCGATACTAGCCAACCCCTGGCCAATATGCGCACTATTCGAGTCCAGAACAGAACCTAACAACAATTCCGTTCCGATGGTCACAATTTCGACACTGGGCATCAGATTATGATTCCCCGCTAAGACTTGGAAGCTGTTCTGCTTGGCGTTGTTCAAACCAGGTCGGATAACGAAATGCGATGTCGACCTCAAACCCCTCTGCCGCTGCAATCATCGCCGCACGACGCTCCTGTGGCTTATCAGCAAGGCGGTACCGATTGCGTAATTTTTGCGTCGCCAAACAGTCTAAAAACTGCGTGAATTTCGCATCAAAAACACGCATCAGTGCCCACTTGAGTTTCTTCCCCACGCGTGGTGCAACTCCACCAGTCGAAATCCCAATACGGGCAGGGCCTGCTTGAACAATCGCCTGCATCGCCACGAAACCATACGTTGGCTGGTCAATCGTGCATAACAAAAAACGATGGATATCGGCCAAAGCGCGTAAACGCGCGGAGAGCGCTGCATCTTGGGGCGTCGAGATCACGAAAAAAACATCGCTCAATTCATGATCGTGCAACATTGCCGGATCAGGCACAACGCGGACGTCCGCCTGGACCTCACGCAACGCCGCCGTTTTCTCGTGAGCCTCCTGATCGTCACCAATGACGACGCATCTCCGTCCAACCAAATTCAAACTCACCGGATAAAACGCCGGCGGTAAAGGATCATCATACGTGGAAGGCGCGCGACTGTGCTCCATCACCAATCCACCGGCCGTAAATACGACTCATTAATCGCGGTCGCCGAAATCATCGCCGTGGTCGGTAAATGTCGCTTCCAGTGAGTAGCATCGAGACGCCCGCGAACTAACGCAATATCAGTCGCAGCAAATCCACGCTCGAGCAAAGCGGGATCGCGATAGCCGCGTAAGAGTAAATCCAAGATTTGATCAGCAACCTGATAACGAATACCTAAATCACCTTCATCGGTTTGATCAGCCTCGAGATCTGCACTAGGGGGCTTGCTAATCACTTGACTCGGCAAACCCAAAGCCGTTGCAACAGCCCAAATCTGCGTTTTGAAAAGATCACCTAAAGGGTTGAGCGGGGGCGCATCATCGGCATGCCAGGTATAATAGCCTAAAAGGCGCTCGGTTTTATTGCCCGTGCCGATCGGCAAAGCCGCCAATTTCGCGGATTGATCAAAAAGCACCAACATGCGTACGCGCGCCATCACATTTCCCCGACGACGCGGATCGGCATCGGGCTCACTGAGCAGATATCCGTCTACGGCAGCAGTAATATCGCGAATTTCGAGCCGAATCTGCACCTGATCAGCAACGGCTTGCGCATCTCGCAAACTCGCTGGACTCGAGGTTCGGTAAGGTAGCGCAAAGGCAGTAACCCGCTCACGCCCCAAGGCGCGTACACAAAGTGCCGCTGCCACCGCTGAATCAACGCCACCCGATAAACCCAACACCGCGTGATTGATCCCACGGCGCGTCTGGAGTTCATCGCGTAAAAATGCAACCAGCCAGCGAATGGTCAGGTCGAGATCGAGCTCAAGCGTCGGTAACATCACACTCACGCAACAAATCAGCCCATACATTACGCAAGTCACCTAATAAAGGCAACGCCGCCCGCGCAACCGCAAGATCAGCCAAATCCAACCGAACACGCAACACTTCAGCCTCAAAGTTTGAGGCACGTGCCACCAGATCTCCACTCGGATCAATCACGCACGAACCACCGCTCATACCTTTTCCGCCTTCAAAACCGGTCAGGCCAGCATAGCAGACGAACATGCCGTGTTCACGAGCAATACCGCGTAATATTGCCTCCCACTGACGCAGATTCTCAAATTCGCCATCACGCGGCTCGCGCGCCGGCGAGGCGCTGGGGACAAACAAAAGCTGTGCACCTTTCATCGCCGCAATCGTCGGGACGAGCGCATGCCAAGCATCTTCGCAAATAGCAATCGCACTGGGCAGCCGCACGCCTGTATACGTGCGAACACGCCGACCGCGTTTCACAAAGCGGGCCTCATCGAAAACACCGTAGGTCGGCAAAAACAGTTTGCGATGCACGTGAAGAATTTCAAGCGTATCACTGGTAATTGCCACTGCGATCGCTGAATTGTAGACAACACCCGACGCTTGTTCATAGAATCCACAAACAAATTCCACCGGCGCAGAGCTGACGCTACGCCAAACCCCGGCAAGCTCATCAGCAATTTCTTCACGAGTCAAGGCACATTCAAGCGTAGCGCCTTCAAGGAAATATCCGGTTAAAGCAGCTTCCGGCAAGAGAATGACATCGGGCGGCGCCGCCTGCAATGGCAATAACAGCGCACGCAAGGCGTCACGATTAGCTGCAACGGGGCCTTTGCGCGGCTTCGTCTGAACCAAGGCAAGCTCGAGATACTCAGAGTGCAAGCGCAAGCTCCTCAGCCGGATAGGTCCAGATCTCAGACAAGGTAGGGTGCAGGTGGGGAATCTTGATCAGATCGTGGACGGTCGCAGAAAAATGCAACGCTACGATCATTTCGTGAATTAACTCAGAGCCTTCCGGCCCGACTACCGCTGCTCCTAAAATCCGCCCTGTGCCCGGCTCAGCGAGGATTTTCACGAACCCGCTGGTGCGTGCGAGAGTGAGCGCTTTCCCATGATCTGCAAAGGGGTACGAAGCGATAATGAAGCTCTTCCCTGCGGCATGCAACTCGCGCTCGGTCGCGCCCGCTACCGCAACTTGAGGATCGGTGAAGACCGTATGCGCTTTTTGCAAGCGGTAATCGGCCTGCTCGTGCCCATCGTTAAGCGCATTGCGCGCTGCTACTTCACCTTGATAAATCGCCACGTGCACTAAAGGAAATAACCCTGTCACATCACCTACGGCATAGATATGCGGGTGACTTGTACGTAAGGTCGCATCAACTTCAATACCGGTAATTGCATGCGCTCGCACGCCCGCTGCATCCAGGCCGAGATCTTCGCAATTCGGCAGCCGTCCCAAGCAATGCACGATTTCATCGGCTTCAGCCTGAAACTGCTCACCGCCTCGCGTAAAAACCATGCGTTTGCGGCCACGCTCGCTTCGTTCCGCGCGCTCAAAATGCACACCAGTCTCAAGTCGTATGCCGGTTTCCCGCAACGCATTGGTCAACGCTAGACCAATATCGACATCTTCGCTAGACAGCACGCGTTCGGAACGCACGAGCATGGTAATTTCACGACCGAGGTGATGGAGATATTGTCCAAGCTCGCAACCCACATAACCACCGCCCAAGACGAGCAGGGACGCAGGTAATTCAGCTGCATCAAGAATCGCGTCGCTGTCCAGACAACCAATCTCGGCTAAGCCGGGCAGCACAACCGGAGCCTGGCGACTGCCGGTAGCAATCACAAAAGAACGGCCCGATATCGTCTGCCCATCTGCAAGCGTAATCTCATGTGGCGAAGAAAAACGTCCAGCTTGCTCAAAGAGCGTGAACTCAGCCAAACCTTCCCGTCGATACGCGGCGAAGTCGGCAATCAAGCGACGCTTGCGAGCAATGATCCCTGGAAGATCAGGCTCCGGCATACTCGCCTTCACGCCTAAGTGACTAGCGTCACGCACACGTTGCATCGCTTCGCCAGAAGCGATCAATGCTTTTGAAGGCATGCAGCCGTTGAGGATGCACAAACCTCCCAACGGTCCTTGATCAATAACCGCAACCGTCGCCCCGAGTTTTTGGGCGGTTCGCGCAGCCGCGTAGCCTGCCGAACCGCCGCCAAGGACTACGAGATCGAAGATGGTCGCGCACCTAAACGATGCACGCTCTCGATAAAGCGCACCGTACCACTAGGTGAATGGATCAAGATCGAGTGTGTCCGCGCGCTGTTCCCATAGAAACGAACCCCACGCACCAAATCGCCATCAGTAATGCCGGTTGCCACGAAAACGACCGTTTTAGATTGCACCAAATCGTCAAATGTCAACACGCGATCAAGATCGCCAAAACCCATCGCGCGCGCGCGCGCGGCCTCTTCTTCACTGCGCGGTTTGAGCCGCCCCTGGAACCCCCCGCCCAAGCATTTAAGCGCAGCAGCGGCCAAGACACCTTCAGGCGCACCACCGATGCCCATCGCGACATGAATTCCGGTACCCTCAATTGCTGTCGCAATCGAAGCGTCGACGTCACCGTCGGAAATCAAGCGAATCCGTGCACCCGCAGCGCGCACTTCTTGAATGAGGTCGTGGTGCCGCGGGCGATCTAATATCACCACCGTGACATCGTTGATCGGACGTTCGTACGCGTTGGCAACGGCTTCTAAATTATCGCGCACCGGAGCATCGAGGTGGACGTACGCCGCTGCTTTTGGTCCAACAGCCAATTTTTGCATATAGGAATCGGGGGCATGCAATAAGCCTCCGCGCTCCGCGATCGCCATAACAGCGATTGAATTTGGCAAGCCATTCGCAACCAGATTCGTCCCTTCAACTGGATCGACAGCGATGTCCACGGCTAAACCACCGCGGCCGAGCTCCTCGCCAATATAGAGCATTGGCGCTTCGTCGCGTTCGCCTTCACCGATCACAATGCGCCCAGCGATATTCATCTCATTAAGCGCTTCACGCATTTTCTCAACCGCGGCACCATCCGCAATGTCGCGCTCGCCGCGACCCATCCAGCGTGACGCAGCTAGCGCCGCAAGCTCGGTCACTTTCACAAAATCGAGGGTGTCGACCGCCCGGGCATCTAGCGTCTGTTGAAGTTGTGCATTCATGCGCATCCAGGTACGCAAGCCAGCGCACGAATCCTTTGTGTTCGTCGAGAGAAGGCGCCATCGAGTGAAATGCGCAACGATTGCAGCGCACATGGTAGATGGCGCGCAAATCAATGGAACAACGCAGCGACTCCTCGCAGCAGGACGTGTTCCAGCAATAGCGGTGCTCTTCGGCGGTTTCACCGTCGGCTTTTTTCTATGGTATGGACTCATCGCCCACTTCGGAAGCCTCCACGTTCTTGACGATGAGCTTCTGATGCTCTGCCTAGCCGGTGGAATCAGCGGCGCTTTTACGCTCTGGTTGCAATATTCTGCGGCGCTTGCCGCACGCTCCACGCTGCCCTTACGCAGCATATTGCGCTGGGATGCGCTTTCTTGGGCAGCGCTCGGTTGCAGCTGGTTCGGCTTTGCCGCACCGCTCGACGCAGAATGGTCGGGACGCACGATTGCCCTAGGCATCGGCCTCTTCTGCGTGCTAAAAATGCTCGCCGCGGCACGCTGTGATTACGCGATCCGCGAAGTATTAATAACCTTCTTAGTCACACGCGTTCCACTGATTGTGATCGCGGAACTCGCTGCAGTCATCATCGGGCAGCGAGCCGGTGAACACATTTCGCTATCGAGCAATCCGCTCTTAAATGTGTGGGGGCGTTGGGATGCAACGCATTACATTGACATCGCGACGCATGGTTATTTTGGTACGGATATGGCATTTTTTCCGTTATATCCAGGACTGATAGCTTTACTAGGACGGCTCACGGGAAATCATGTCGTTGCGGGTTTGCTTGTCTCGAATACCGCGTTTTTTTGTGGGCTGTATTATCTCTATAAATTGGTCGAAGAGTACTATGATCGCGGTGTAGCACATCGAGCGATCTTTTATATCTCGATTTTTCCCACCGCCATCTTTTTTTCGGCGGTTTATACCGAGTCGCTCTTTTTTGCGCTCACTGTCGCTGCTTTCTATTATATTCGTAAACAACAGTGGGTTGCGGCGGGGTTGATCGGCTTTTTCGCCGCGCTTACTCGTGTCGAAGGCGTGCTACTGATTGCCCCGATGTTCATCGAGATGCTCGCCCAAGCCAAGCAAGCGACAAATTGGTTGAGCCGAATCTTCGCGTTAGCCGCGACCAGTAGTGGTTTGGCTTGTTACATGGCCTATCTCTGGGTGCTTCAAGGAGACCCGCTGTTTTTTTCCCATGTCCAAAGCCATTGGGATCGTCATCTCGCCCCACCATGGGCAAGCGTGTGGCATTCGTTGCACCTCATCAGCACCACCCACGTAGCAACGACCGTCGCGACTCAATCACTCGAGCTGACCTTCACGGTATTTATGCTCAGCCTACTTCTCACCGGTTTTCGTACGATGCGTCATTCATTTGCGGCCTACACCGCACTCTCGATCCTCGTGCCGATGTCAACCTCGAGCCTCATGAGCATGCCCCGATTTGCATTGGTGCTCTTTCCCTTGTTCATCGTCTTAGCAGTATGGGGACGCCGCCCGAGCGTCAATAACGCAATCGTTTCGTTTTCTCTCCCGCTCTTAGGATTATTCACCGTGCTTTTTGCTGATTGGTATTGGGTTGCATAGCCTCGTCGCCCAAAAAGGGCTGCGACAGTTCGTCAAATTCGGCATCGTGGGCTTCTCGGGTCTCGTGGTCAACTTACTGCTCTTTACGAGCTTACAGCGTCTCGTCCCGAATCCAACGAGCGCCCTGAGCTATTATTTGGTATACACCGTTTCGTTTCTAGGAGGCGGCGTGTCGAATTATATCCTCAACCGTCGTTGGACGTTTCGCTCAACCGCCCACGCTGGCCGCGAAGGCGTGCAATTTCTGAGCGTGTCTTGTATCGCATTACTCGTTGGCTTGCTCGTATCGCATCTCGCCATTCCGACGCTCGGCCGCGGACACCGTACCTGGTTTTTGGCGACGTGCGCGGGTATCTTGGTCAATTTCTTTGCGAATAAATACTGGACGTTTCGCCACACATGAAGAGCGCAGAACTCAGCCTCCGAACACAGCGCATTCTGCTCGCCATCATCCTCTTGCTCGGCCTGCTCTTACGCCTCAAGGGAATCAGCCATCCCCTCCTAGATCACCCCGGCTGGCGCCAGGGCGACGAAGCCGCTATCGCGCGTAATTTTGCGTTCATTGATCTCAACCCACTCCACCCTCAAGCCGATTACAACGGACCTGGCACGCACTACGTGGAGCTTGAACTACAGATTGTTCCTTGGTTGACCGCACTGCTGTACAAGCTGGTTGGTGTCCACGAATATATCGGGCGGCTACTTTCAGTGGCAGCGAGCCTCGGTACGATCGCGCTGCTGAACGTCTTTGGACGTTATCTTTTTTCTTCGGCGAGTGCAGGGCTCGCAGCAGCTTTGCTCTTTGCAATTGCGCCAGGGTCCATCTATTATGGGCGTACCTTCCAGCCTGACACCACAATGACGCTGCTGCTTACCGCAGCGCTCTATACCGGCACCCGGCTTTTCCTAGAAGCCAAACCGTCGTGGCGGCGCCTAGCGAACGCGACGTTCTGTTTGCTCGGCGCGGTGTTAGCCAAGTCGGTCGCAATACTAGCACTCGTACCCTTGGCAGCGCTCAGCATTAGCCGATATGGCTGGCGCGGCACGTTCACCCGCCGCCAGAACTGGATTTTGCTGCTCGGTGCACTGGTGCCATTCCTGGCTTACGACCGTTACGAGGCCTCGATTGCAAGTTGGAAATGGGCGAGCGGCATAACGAAGTTGCATGTCATCCCCGGCTTGGTTGCCGCTGCAACCTCACCAACCGCGTTTCTCGCAAAATGGTCGGCCTTCACAGCAACCTTCACGATGCTTGCTCACACGATGCTGGGGCCTGTGCTGTTCGGCTTGCTGATCTTGGCGTGCATACGCCCGACTCCCAGCCGCAGTCCGATCTTGCTGTGGTGGTGGCTAATCGCAGATTTGCTCTACGCCTACGCGGTGGTCACCGTCGAACGCGTCGATTACTACCTCTATCCCTTCATTCCGCTTGCCGCCCTGCTCGCAGGTGGTTACCTGGCGTCCAACCTCAATCTCGCTCGTCTCCGTGAGGCAGCTCCTCGACAACAGCGCTGGATTGCCGCGGGTTTACTCGGCGCTTTGCTCGTCACAATCATTGAAGCTCGTCAAGAGATCGCTGCCTACTACGACTATAATCCCAGCATCTTGCGCGAGGCGCATCTCTTGAATCGCATCCTTCCAGCTGAGGGACTCGTGGTACTCGGTCACCTTGATCCATCGGTGCTGTACTATATCCACCGTCGAGGCTGGCAAGAAGATCCTTATCTCTGGACGCCTTTTGATGAACAGAGCGCAATTCGCAAAGGAGCTCTCACGTTTATTGCGGCTGAGCCCGCGCGCCTCAAGCACAACGTCGAACTCAATGCCTGGCTGCAACGCTTCCCGCTGCTGCCAACACCAGCCCATACTTGGCTCGTGTATCGAACCGATCCGAGCCTTGAGCTACCTGGTGCGGAACAGCAATGGCGCTCTTTCAGGCAGCAAGAAGCGAGTCACAAACTCGAACAACACAAAGACTAATGGGCGCGGAGTTCTGCGCCCGAGGATAACCATACCGTTTGTGCGTTTAGGAATTCGTGCATCCCTAGGAAACCAAGCTCACGACCGTAGCCACTTTGTTTCACACCGCCAAAAGGCAAGCGCGGATCTGATTTTACCAGGCCGTTGATAAATACCGCGCCCACTTGGAGACGCGCGGCTAGGCGCTTGGCACGATCGAGGTCAGTCGTCCACAGCGTAGCGCTTAACCCATAGCCAGATGCATTCGCGATATGAACCGCGGCTTCGACATCTTCGACGCGAAAAAGTGAGGCCACCGGACCGAATACTTCTTCCCGCGCGACACTCATCTGCTCCGTCACCTCAGTGAGAATTGTTGGTTCATAAAAATATCCCGGCCCCTCAACGCTGTGCCCACCGAGGTGCACCTGCGCACCGGCAACGCGCGCACGCTCGACCTGATCTGCCAAAACAGCACGCAAATCGTGGCGGGCGAGCGGACCCACGGTTGTAGCGTCCTCTCGTGGATCACCCATGCGCAACGCCTCGACCCCGGTCGTGAGGTGAGTCAAAAACTCATCGTAGACCCGTCGATCGATCAAGAACCGCTTCGCAGCAATGCAACTTTGCCCAGCATTTTGGTAGCGCGAGCGGACAGCACACGCTGCTGCCGCGGCAACATCGGCATCGGCACAAACCACAAACGCATCTGAGCCACCGAGTTCCAACACCGTTTTTTTCAAGGCTTGACCCGCTAAGCGAGCAACAGCCGCGCCGGCTTTCGAGCTGCCCGTCAGGGTAACCGCATGAACCCGCTCATCGGCAATCAGCTGCGCAACCTGAGCCTCGTCGACGACGAAGCAGGTCAGTACGCCTTCGGGCGCTCCCGCTTCGCGTAAGAGTCGTTCAAGCGCGAAAGCGCACCCCGTCACATTCGGGGCATGTTTGAGCAACACCACATTTCCAGCCAACAAGGCCGGCGCCAAACAGCGAATGACTTGCCAATAGGGATAGTTCCACGGCATGATCGCCAGTAGAGCACCCAAAGGCCGCCACGCCACAAAGCTCTCAAGCGCATCGGATGCAATCGCCACATTCTCGAGCAAAGCCGGGCCATGCTCCGCATAATACTCGAGGGCGCTAGCACACTTCTCAAGCTCCGCCCGCGCTTCGCTGATCGGCTTGCCCATCTCATCGCAAATCTGCAAGGCCAAGGTAGCCTTATCGCGGCGCAATAACGCAGCGAGATCACGAAGAAGATTGGCACGCCGATTTATCGTCGTTGTCGGCCACGCGTGCGTTGCACGGGCAACGCACTGCAGACGCTGTTGCACTTCTACGTGCGTGTGTAGCTCATAGCTAGCGACGATTTCTCCCGTCGCTGGATTGACGCTATGTTGCTTTGGCACGAAACCGATTAGCGCATTCGAGCACAACCCGCCGGGCAGCTTCCGCGTCTTCCCAGCCGAGCGTGCTGGTATGCTTACCTTCTAGCAGCTTGTAGGTCTCAAAGAAATACGAAATCTTCCGCAACTGATGCGAAAAAATTTGCGTGTGATTGGTGATCTCGTTATATTCCGGCTCCCCACACGGTACCGCAATAATCTTATCGTCGACTTCGCCTTGATCGATCATCTTTAATATGCCAATCGGACGAGCAGCCACGAGGCAACCCGGGAAGGTTGGTTCAGCCACCAAAATCAGAACATCGAGCGGATCGCCATCTTCAGCGAGTGTCTGGGGCGCAAAACCGTAGTCACCCGGATAGAAAATCGGCGAATGTAGCGCCCGATCTAGACGAAAAATCTCCAGATCTTTATCGTATTCGTACTTGTTCCGCGAGCCTTCCTGAATCTCAACGACAACGTTGATTTCTTCGGGAGCACGATCACCTAATGGAAGATGTAAATAATTTCTTGAGCTTTGCACGCTCGGTGCTTCCGGTCACCCAAGCAAGCAACCTGCGTCAATGTGCGACAAACGGGTCCGTGTAGCTCTGTGAAATAACCCGGCGCTCCGAAAGACCGAGGCCATTTGGACCAGGCGTGAACACAAAGTTTTCGACCACGGTGGTATTCGCACGCTGCTCGACAACAACGACCCCAAGCCACCGTCCATGATCGGTGGCTTCAGCCGACAACACATGCGCATGTGCCACCGTCCGTAGCACGGTACCCCGCGCGGCTCGTTGAGCGGCGTCTATCAAAGCCAAGCGCTCTAGCTTGCGCTGGCGCGCCAAATCCCGAGGCGAGAATGTTGGCGGTGGCGGAGCGGGAGTGTCCTCGAGCGGTTCGGATTTAAAGACTGGCCGCTCGGTCGCAGCGACCAGCGGCATATGGTGTAATATTTGGACTGGCACCGTAGGCGGGGGGCTGACTACTTCAACTGCAGCAACCGGTCGGGGCTCGGGTGTGCTAGGGAAAAAGGTTGGTGCAGTTAGCGGAGCCTGGGCCGCATTCGCCCCAGCAGCAGCCTTCTCATGAGGTCCCTGCTTCTTCCCTCGGGCGCGCCCAGCATGCTGCGAGTGCCGATGAGCAAGCGGCTCATGCCTAGGCCGCAAGATTCCCGTCTCCGGGGAAGCGGGCGCTTCGATTGGCAACGCACTCGGCACCTCGCTTGAGAGGGCTAAGGAATTGGGCTTCGAGGCAGGCGACGACGGTGTCGCGGCCATTTTCATGAGGAAGGGCTCAAAGGCGGCCAAGCCTAGGGCTAAGCCCAAGAACCCAATCCCCAACATCGTCGATGTTTTCATCTTCCGCCTCTCATACTCTCTGGCCCATACCACACGCACCCCCCCACATCCCTATGAGAGAGGGACAAAACTCCTACTTGCCACCCCGACAAGAAGAGGGCTATGCTCATCATAGCTGTTCGTCGATCAATATCTCGTGCGACTCGTTCGCTGCACCCGTTAAATTTTCGCTCTCACTGTATGCCGGCGCCATCTGCGGCCGATAAAAAATTTTCGAGGACGCAATGCAAACAACATCACAATCGCTCTACCTGCAGAATTTCGAAGTCGCGCTTGATCGTGAGACCCGTGGAGTATCGATCGGCGGAGTACCCGTCGCACTGGATAGCAACGGCTTTGACTTGCTCTGCCAATTCGTCGCGTACACACGGCTACGACGCAGACCGACAACGGACTACCTGGCCCAGCTCGTCTGCGATTACCACGTGTCGTCATCCTAACAGGGACTTGCCTCTTCCAGCGGAAGCTGGCTCGGCGCAGCGTTTGGAGAGATGGCAGAGCGGTTGAATGCACTCGCTTGGAAAGCGAGCAGACCCCTCAAAAGGTCTCGGGAGTTCGAATCTCCCTCTCTCCTGGGCCTTCTGCGGCCCGACGCCAGATTTCAAACGAAGCGCGGGCCTGAGCCTCGAGCATCGTTTCACCGGTAAAGACAGATCGCCCCAAGCGAACACCGAGCGTCGCCCGTGGCCCGTAGTTCGCATCCACGACAACCTCGGTCCGCAAGAGTAACTGTCGAATGTCTTCAGGAAAGCTAGCCTCAGGCGGCAGAGCACTGAGCACCGCATCGAGCTGCGCAGGCAGCTCTTCCCAAGGCTGTGAGCGCGTCCACGCGTACACAAATGCCCCCTCAGCCTCTAGGGCGAGGCGCGCTGCGCGTCCAGTGGGGCCTAACCCCAAGACCGCGATCCGCTTGCCGGGCAGCGAGTCACCTAAAGCGGTGCTGAGAGCAACACAAGCACCGATACCATCGGTGTTCGTCGCCCACCAATAGCTTCGCTCAGCATCAAACAGCAGGGTGTTCGCCGCGCCCAGCTGCTGAACCAAGACATCCGAAGCCCCGACGACCGCAAGCACGGCGCTTTTGAGTGGAGTAGTGACATTCAGCCCAAGATAACCGGCGCCGCCTAAGCTCGACAGGGCATCGTGTACTTCCGTAAGTGTGACCCGCACAGCGTCATAGCTGCCCGAGAGCCCGGCTTCAGCCAAGAAGCCCCGGTGCAAAGCGGGGCTCAAGCTGTGTGCAACAGGATCGCCAATCAGCCCTAACTTGAGGGACCTCATCCTTGCGGCCGCTTTCCCCCGACCAACCACGATTCGACACAACGCAGCACGCGAGTCAAGGGGAAATCTTTTTGGGCGATCGGGTTTAACAAGATTCCTCGAATCCCCAACAGTTGCGCGCCCAAGATATCTGTCATCAACTGATCTCCCAACATCACGGTTTCGACCGAGCGTAAGCCTAACAAACGCAATGCTCGCCAATAAGCAAAAGGAAGCGGCTTCAAGGCATTCGGAATCCCTGGACAACCCAGACGAGCGGCCATAGCAGCAACTCGCTCGGGGAAGTTATTCGAAAGAATCACCATGCGAAACCCTCGCTTTTGCGCAGTGGCTATCCACTGCAACACGGGTGGAGCAAGCTCACTATCGTCAAAGCCCAGGAGGGTGTTGTCCACATCGACGATCATGCCACGAAAGCCTACAGCCCATAACGCTTCTGGATCGACTTGAACGAGCGAAACCGCATACGCATAGGGAAAACGCATCACACTGGAAGTTGTCCACAAGATTGTCATTTCATCCACCCTACATCCACAAGGAGCATTGCCACATCTTGTGGATTCAACGGTATACTAATCACTAGATATAGTGGTCCGCCTTCTGGAGTCTCGCTTTTTTATATGAAATTTGCTCGCCATTACTCGACCGACAGCGACGCGTACGCTGGCATTACTTTTGAGCCACGGACCTCGCGTATCACGAATCCCGATGGCTCGGTCATATTTGAGGCGAGCAATATGATGGTGCCGACAACCTGGAGTCAGGTTGCCGTCGACGTTCTTGCGCAAAAATACTGCCGCAAAGCGGGTGTGCCCCGCGCTTTGCGGAGAGTGAAGGAAGCTGATATCCCCGCCTGGCTTTGGCGCTCTGTGCCCGACGAAGCCGCCCTCGCCAAACTGCCGCGCGACCAACAATTTGGCATGGAGCACGATGCGCGCGACGTCTTCAATCGTCTAGCGGGAACCTGGACCTATTGGGGGGTCAAGCATAACTATTTTAGTTCCGAAGCCGACGCCAAAGTCTACTACGACGAAATGCGCGCTATGCTCGCCCGGCAAGTCGCTGCGCCCAATAGCCCGCAATGGTTCAACACTGGCTTGCATTGGGCTTATGGGATCGAGGGCCCAGCACAAGGGCATTACTTCATCGATCCAACCACAAGCGAATTGATCCGCTCGGTCAACGCATACGAACACCCCGCCCCCCACGCTTGCTTCATCCAAAGTGTCGCCGATGACTTGGTCAACGAAGGCGGGATTATGGATCTGTGGGTACGCGAAGCACGGATCTTCAAATTTGGTAGCGGTTCAGGCTCAAACTTCTCTCAAATTCGCGGAGCTGGTGAAAAACTCTCAGGCGGCGGAACGAGTTCAGGCTTGATGTCGTACCTGCGTGTAGGCGACCGTGCCGCCGGAGCAATCAAAAGTGGCGGCACCACACGACGCGCTGCGAAGATGGTGGTAGTCGACCTCGACCACCCGGATATCGAAGAATTTATCACCTGGAAAGTCAAGGAAGAGCAAAAGGTCTCTGACCTCGTCGCAGGCTCGGTTGCCTGCGAACGTCATCTCAATGCGGTGATGCGCGCGGCTAACGATGCCGCTATTCCTACCCCTGCCCGTTTTGATCCAGCAAGCAATCCCGGCCTCAAGGCGGCAATGCGCGCAGCACTCTCTGCTGGCATTCCAGGAGCGAATATCCAATATGCACTCGATTTCGCTCGCCAAGGATACACCGATCTTGCGATAGAGACGTTCGATACCGGCTGGGACTCGAAAGCCTATGGGACCGTTTCCGGGCAAAATTCCAATAATTCGGTGCGCGTTCCGAATGATTTTTTCAAGAAACTCGATGCCCAAGCCACGTGGGAACTACGCCGCCGCACCGATGGGACCGTCTGTCACAGTCTCCCCACACAAGACCTCTGGAATCAAATTGCCGTATCTGCGTGGCAATGCGCCGATCCAGGATTACAATTCGATACCACGATCAACGAATGGCACACCTGTCCAGAAGACGGCCGAATCAATGCCAGTAACCCATGCTCAGAATATCTTTTCCTCGACGATACGGCTTGTAATCTCGCCTCGCTCAATCTGGTCAAATTCCTCAATAACGACGGCAGTTTTGATGCCACGTGGTTTGCCGAGGCGTGCCGCTTCTGGACAGTAACCCTTGAAATCAGCGTGCTCATGGCCCAATTCCCCTCAAAGACCATCGCGCAAAAATCGTTCGATTTCCGTACCCTTGGCCTGGGCTATGCGAATTTGGGCACGCTTCTTATGCGACTCGGTCTGCCCTACGATTCCGAAGAAGGGCTCGGCTGGTGTGCGGCAATCTCTGCGCTCATGACCGGCTCTGCCTACGCCGTTTCGGCTGAGATTGCTGAGCGCTTAGGAGCATTCGCTGGTTACCAGCGTAATCAAAATGCGATGCTTCGGGTCATTCGCAATCATCGTCGTGCAGCTTATGCCAGCGCGGCGAATGAATACGAGGGCTTGAGTATCGTCCCTGTCACCCATGCTCCGACACTATTCACGCAAGAGACCTGGGCACTCGCCCGCACCAAATGGGATCAGGCTCTCGATCTTGGAGAGCGCTTCGGTTACCGCAATGCGCAAGTCACCGTCTTGGCACCAACGGGCACTATCGGTCTGCTCATGGATTGCGACACCACCGGCATCGAGCCTGATTTTGCCTTAGTCAAATTCAAAAAGCTCGCCGGCGGGGGCTATTTCAAAATCGTCAACGCCTCGGTTGCACCTGCACTGCGGCGACTTGGGTACACAAATGAACAGATCCAAGCCATCGAAGATTTTGCCAAAGGAACCGCAACGCTCGCTCACGCCCCACATATCAATCACGCGGTACTCAAAGCAAAAGGCTTCGACGAAGCTGCCCTGACTCGAATCGAAAAAGCCTTACCAGGTGCATTCGAGTTAGGCTTTGCTTTCAATCGCATTATCTTGGGTGATGAGTTCTGCAAGACGAATCTCAGCATGACTGATGAGCAATTGGGTGATTGGAATATCTCGATTTTACGCGATATTCTCGGTTTTAGCGACCAGCAGATTGAAGAAGCTGGCAATGTCGTCTGTGGTTTCATGACCTTAGAGGGTGCACCATTCCTCAAAGAAGAGCATCTCCCAGTCTTTGATTGCGCGACACCGTGTGGCAAGCATGGAGCACGCTTTATTCGTCCGCTCGCTCATATTGACATGATGGCAGCAGCTCAGCCGTTCATTACCGGGGCAATTTCCAAAACAATTAATTTGCCTCAACAAGCAACTATTGCGGATGTCAAAGAAGCATATCGCTATAGCTGGGAACGGATGACAAAAGCGGTTGCGTTGTATCGCGACGGATCAAAACTCTCACAGCCGCTCGCAGCAAATTATGATGTGGGCAGTGGGAGCGAAGAGACTGAACTCGCTCCGGCACCTTTCGCCCAGCCATTACAAATAGCAGAGCGTATCGTCTATCGCTACATTGCCAAAAGACGACGCATGCCCGATCGTCGCGCCGGCTATACGCAAAAGGCTACGGTAGGTGGGCATAAAGTCTATTTACGCACCGGCGAATTCAACGACGGTTCGCTGGGTGAGATTTTCATCGATATGCACAAAGAAGGCGCGGCTTTCCGAGCAATGATGAACAATTTTGCGATTGCGATTAGCCTTGGTCTCCAGCATGGAGTTCCGCTAGAAGAATACGTTGAGGCATTTACCTTCACGCGCTTCGAACCAAATGGGATTGTCGCCGGTCACGAAAACATCAAAATGGCAACATCGATTATTGACTATATTTTCCGTGAATTAGCCGTGAGCTATCTCGGTCGCTACGATCTTGCTCAAGTTCAACCAGCAATGGCAATTGATGCGATGGGGCCAGAACCCGACTACACCGCCGAGGAAGATGGTGGCGTGACATACGTCAACCATCCTGATAAGGAACTTGAGGAACGGCTGCACCCAACCAGCAATCACCTGCACCAAAAATGGAAGGGTGCCTCACCGAAGCCAAACCTCCACACTGCAGTCCTGAATGGGACCTCGACAAGTAATCATAATGTCGCCGTGCTAGAGCGCTCCAAAGCGCGCAAACAAGCTGTCGAGAAGGGCTATAGCGGGGATGCATGCACAGATTGCGGCCAGCTGACGCTCGTTCGCAATGGCACGTGCCTGAAATGCGACAGCTGCGGTACTACGAGCGGATGCAGCTAGCCGCCGACTAAATGCTTGTGCAAAATTGAGGCGGTCGTGGGGTCAAGTAAGAAGGTATCAGTTAAGATATCTTCGGTCATGATCCCATCTGCACTGCCCATAAAGGTGAAAGTGCCCTCGGGGGATCGTTCGAGTAAAGTGCTAGAATCTCGCATCTGATTGCGAATATGACAAAGCAAATACCCATCACGATAACTCCAGGTGAGCACTTTACTCACTTCTAGTCCGCACAGTTGTGCAACCTGTGGAGCAATTGCAGCAATAATTTTTGCATCGAGTTTGGAGTTGTCTTGTTGCACTTCTTCCGCCTTCGGCGCAATCAATTCCGAAGGATGCATACCTTGCCCATCAATTATTCGCACAGCAGTTTTCGGGCGAGAATGTATCTGCAAACCTGCACCGTTACTGAGGTGGGCAGTCATTTGACTTGAAACATGATGTGGAGCGAAGACTTGGTGCAACATGTTCGGATCAAGGTGAACAAAACGCGAACCAACCCCTACGAGCAAAGCAAGCCCCCCAACCGCAAAAACCCATATCAGCGGAGATTTAGACCGTGGTGAGTCTGTTGCACTAGGACTCACAGCACGCTTCTCCGACTTAATCTGAGGCGTATCACGAGAAGTAGGCTTCTTTTTAGATCGCGATGGAAGTTTCAACTGTGCCGGAAAAGTCAACCATGACTTTTTCTTAACAGCACGATTATCGTCATCGTCTTGAAGATCAGCCTTGACTTCCGCAATCTCAGGGCTATCAGGGACTTTAATTGCCTCTTCATTAGGATGATCCAGTGACTCTGAGGCTTGTGCATCATCCACATTTTCTGAAAGCTGCGACGCTTCAGCAACGGGAGCATTATCCACAGTTCCGTGCGCTCGTCCTAGGTGCACCAAAGCGAGCAATTTATCAAGCTGAACAATCGAGATAAGCCGCGATATAAAAGGGAATTCAATCTTCTTCTTTTCTGCGACTTCAGGCTGCAAATTAGCAATATCTTCCTGGTGCAGTTCGAGCATCGATTCCGATGCTGCGGCCCCTGAAGAATGCGTCGCAAGCCGTAGCCGAGAGAATAAACTTGACCAGAAGCTAGTGTGCTCAAGCTGACGTTCGTCATGGTCCGTTTCTGCGCTCAAGAGCGGCTCCTCGCCCTCATCTAAGTGAATAGCTTCAGTAGAATCGGCAGAATCGATTTGAACGAAAGTCACCTCTACAGGTTGTACAGCTTCAATTTCAAGTGTCTTTTCATTTGCTTCAGCGCTAGCAACCGCACAATCTTGCTCAGTCTCTGTATGCTCGTGCTCGGATCGATCAAAAGGATGAGCAAAACGAGCTAACAGCCCCGCAACCTGCTGGGTAGAAAAGGACGGCAAGCCGAACTTCAACTGTTTCACAAAACATTGCTCCCTAATGAATCGTCAGTATAGCCAGAATGTTACGCAGTCTCACGTAATAACAATCGGTATTTCCAGACTGCGAATCCAGGCTAAATGTTGAGCTCAAGTCAAGCTGTCTATTGATCTTAAGCAATATCATGTAAAGATAAAAAACCCGCCCAATCTCTTGCGAGTGTGGGCGGGTGGAAGGGAATCTGGCGGTGACCTATTCTCGCGGGACCCTGCGGTCCGACTAGCTTCGGCGCTGATGGGCTTAACTGCCGTGTTCGGGATGGGAACG
>CAIKPM010000060.1 GCA_903829325.1 uncultured bacterium | reverse complement strand
CGCAAGACGGTGTCAAAGCGACGCTTACGATTAGCTGGCGCATTTCCTGATACGAAAGATCATCGACGATATGGACGATTGACGGATGCTCTTGTTCTGTTGCTCGTAAAAGTTCTCGATTGATCGGCATCGTCGGCGATTCCCAGATTTTGACCACTAACCGAACATCGCGCCGATCGCCAAACGCTTCTAAAAATGCGCTAAGTGCAGCATGTGGATTTTTGCGGTTGACTGCACTCATCGTGTCAAAATTAGTGAAGAAGGTGAACGGCTGATCGGGTTCGCGGTGTTTCGGGCGTACGTCGATATCGCTTGGAACAACCGGAATGTATGGAACGCTTGTACCTCGCGCATCGTGCAGGGCGCGCTGCACGATGCGGCTCGGAGCAAACGGCACATCGATCATGCGGAATGCGTCCTTCCAACCTTGTGGCAATTGTTCGAGTTCCCAATAGAGGACGGTTGCCATTGTGTAGTCATGAACGTATTGCGCGTAGTGTTCATACAAATGAATTGACAATAAACGGCAGATCAAGCAACAGAGTCGCCTGATACGGCATGCTGCTCAGATGCGTGATGTCGCTCTTGAGTGGACTCGCCTGGCCATGGCGAGCGAGCGGTTGATCGGGTAGGGCCAGGTATGCGAGGGGAATGTGGTTGCGCTGCAAGACCTCTACGACGGCCCGGGCGGCGATACTGGTGCCGGACTCTTCGTGTAAGCGCCCGATGATATTGATCCCATTCTTTTGCCGGCGCATGATTAGACCAACGCGAGACGCTGGGCTATGCGGGTGAGGTGGGCTGCGAAGAGATCGGCGGCATGATCCCAGGTCCAGTTGGTGTGAAACGCGAGCTGAGCTTGCTGCCCTTTTGCCCTAGCGGCCTGAGGATCAGCCGCAATCGAGCGGAGAATTTCTACGAGGCTCGCTCGGTTCGGTTCCAGGACCCAGGGGGGGGCGCAATAGGGGGCAAGCGGATCATCAGCGACTGTTGCTTGGCTAACCCTAGTGCTAGGGATGGGATAGCCAAAGCTCGGGTTGAGGAAGTCATCCATCGAGCCGCCGGCTGTGTAGATACTTGGTGTGCCGCACGCCCCGGCCTCGAGTGCCGTCAGGCCAAAGCCTTCGCCGCGATAGGGGTGCAGCAGGGCGGTACTCAGGCGATAGAGGTCTCCTAATTGTGCTGCATCGAGATGCTGATCGTAGAGGACTATTTCGGCAAGGTTGGGCTGTTGTCCGAGATAATCGACCAAGCTTTGGGTGTTAAAACGGTAAATATCCCTACTGCCGACGCATTTGATTACTAAGGCGACATCATCGCTTCGGGTAAAAGCTTGTTGGTAGGCGTCGAGCACAATGTCGAAGCCTTTGCGACCGAGGAAGCCACCGACAAAGAGGAAGACACAACTCCGCTCGGTGGGTAAGCGTGCTTCGGGGTTTGCTTGGGGATGAAAGAGCGTTGGATCAAAGCCCAAGGGTAAGGTCGTCACTCGCTCCGGGTCAAACCCCGCATCGAGGTAGACATTCCGCACGAAATTGCTATTGCACCAGATTTCATCCGCCTCGTGTAGCAGAGCGTCTCGCCAGCTCACCGGCAGCGCTCCATACTCCCAAGGCTGCCAATGAATGTAGTAGGCGTTGCCTGCGCGCTGAAAGGTCGGAGGCCAGCGGTGGCGGATGACGATGTCCGCCCCAACTCCGAATTCTTCTGGGCTGAGGTGGGGTAGGTTGCGATAGGGAGGGCTGTTTGCTTCTCCCCCCTGTGGTAATGTCGCGATCCTGATATTATGGCGGCTTACCAAGCGGCCAATCAGCTCTCGATTGACGATATCAAGTGAATAGGGCCCCAGGCAATTCCCGTCCCAATGCACGACCAACTCGTTCATGTCCAGATCCTCATGCCTTCAGATATCGGGTAAGAATCGGAAAAGTTGAGGATCCCGCTTGAGAGCCCCAACGAAGTTCAAGGGAGTCGTTCGCGATTGGCGAATCGACGGCTCGGCTGTACTCTGATGTACAGGCTTTGTATTTCGCCTGCCTAGGATGGGCTGGCGTTGATGGTTTCTCCTAAAGCTTGTTGGCATGGCTGCCTGATGACAAGCGAAACCAGTGCGGAAAGGGCTCCTCCTATGTCGTCGTCGTCGCTCATTTCTATGCGTTCCTTGCTTGAGGCAGGTGTCCACTTCGGCCACCAAACGCGTCGCTGGAACCCCAAAATGAAGCCATATATTTTTCAAGAACGTAATGGAATTCACATCATCGACCTCTCGAAGACCGTCTTGATGTTGCGTAAGGCATATTCGGTTGTTCGTGACATGGCGCGTGATGGGAAAGTCATTCTGTTCGTCGGAACCAAGAAGCAAGCGCAGGATGCTGTTCGTGAAGAAGCTGAGCGTTGCGGTGCTTTTTATATCAATCAGCGTTGGCTGGGCGGCACCTTAACGAACTTCTCAACGATCCAAAAGCGGATCGGGCGTTTGCGAGAACTTGAAGGCATGCGCGCTTCTGGTACGTTTGATGTCTTGCCGAAAAAAGAAGTTGCACGCTTGACCGATGAGTTGGAAAAATTAGAGCGGTTTCTCGGCGGGATTAAAGATATGCACCGTCTCCCTGACGCTGTATTTATTGTAGATCCCAAAAAAGAACGTATTGCAGTCCTGGAATGCAAAAAGCTTGGAATCACTATTTTTGCTGGTCTCGATACCAATTGCGATCCGGACGAAATTGATTATGGTATCGCTTGTAACGATGATGCGATGCGCTCGATTCGCTTGATTGCAAAAATTATTGCCGAAGCCTATATTGAAGGACGTACCGAGTCCGAAAGTAGCGCGGATGCAGATGTGTACGCAAATTATGCTCCGGTGGAAGAAGAAAAGCCGGCGGAGCAAGCTGCCGAGGCTGCAGTGGTAGAGGTGAGCGCGTGAGTTCAGGAGTTTCATACAAACCTAGCGCCGACGAGGTAAAACGTTTACGCGAAGCCACGAGTGCTGGCATGATTGAATGCCGGAACGCCCTGGTGAACGCGAGCGGCGACTTTGAGCAAGCCAAGGAACATCTGATTGCGCGTGGTCAGGCTGCTTTAGCGAAAAAGGCTGAACGCGTTGCCAACGAGGGCCTGGTTGGGAGCTACATCCATGCTGGTGGTAAGATCGGAGTCCTCCTCGAGTTAAATTGCGAGACGGATTTCGTCGCTCGTAACGAACGCTTCGCTGAACTCTTGCGCGATTTGTCGCTTCATGTTGCAGCAGTGTCGCCGACGTATGTTGATCGTGCGGCTGTGCCAGCGGAAACGATCTCGCAGCTCGAAGCCGAATTCGCGGCGGCTGTGCCTGCGGGGAAACCGGCTGATGTCGCTGCTAAGATCGTAGAAGGCAAGCTGAAAAAATGGTTTGAAGAGCACGTGCTGCTCGAGCAGCCATTCGTTAAAGATGACAGCAAAAGCGTGGGAGAATTACTCGGTGCGGTCGCTGGGATTCTCGGCGAAAATATCCGCGTGCGGCGCTTTGTGAAGTTTGCTTTAGGCGATCAATAGGTCGCGTGAGAGAGCTACCGCGCTTCCGCCGGGTCTTGATCAAACTCTCCGGCGAGGCGTTTGCTGGACAAGATAGCAGCGTTGATGCTTCCACCACAGCGACCATGGCTGAAGAAATTGCGATGGTCGCTCGTGATGGAGTGTCGGTTGCGGTGGTTGTCGGTGGGGGAAATATCTGGCGCGGTAAGGCGCACCAAGCAGCGGGGATGGATCGAGCCACCGCTGACTATATGGGTATGCTCGCGACGGTCATTAATGCGCTGGCTTTGCAAGACGCATTAGAGCGCATTGGGATTCCTTCGCGTGTGCAGACAGCGATTGAAATGCACGAGATTGCAGAGCCGTATATTCGTCGACGTGCAATGCGGCATCTTGAGAAAAAACGCGTCGTGATTTTTGCGGCGGGTACTGGTAATCCATATTTTACGACCGACACGACTGCTGCACTTCGCGCGGTTGAAGTTGGTTGTGAAGCTATTCTCAAGGCAACCAAAGTTGATGGCATTTATACGGCTGATCCGAAACGATTTCATGACGCGCAACGCTTCGAGGAGCTTGATTATCTCCAAGTCTTACAGCTTGGCTTAGAAGTGATGGATTCTACCGCATTGACATTGTGCATGGATAATCATCTTCCGATCATCGTTTTTGATATGGGCGTGCCTGGCAATATTCGCCGTGTTGTTCAGGGTGAAGATATTGGCACGATTGTTCGTAAACGTGAAGTAATCGGGCAACCAGACGCCCTTGCTAGTGATATATAAGGGGACGATAAAGCGATGAGCATGACACTGGAAGAAGTCATCCACGAGACCGAAACCAAGATGCATAAGGCCATCGAAGCCGCAACGCATGATTTTGCTTCTGTGCGGACTGGCCGGGCCTCAACGGCTTTGCTCGATCGTCTGCTCGTTGATTCATACGGGCAAATGGTTCCGTTAAAACAAGTCGCGGGTGTCGCGACGCCGGATGCTCGTACGATTAGTATTTCTGCCTGGGACCGTGGTGTCGTGGGTGCGATACGCAAGGCAATCGAGACGAGCGATCTGGGTCTGACCCCAAATATCGATGGCAGCACCATCCGTTTGCAGATCCCCCCCTTAAACGAAGAACGCCGCAAAGAGCTTGTCAAAATCGTGCGCAAGAAAGCTGAAGATGCCAAAGTTGCTGTGCGTAATATTCGCCATAAAGGTGTCGACGAGCTTAAGACTTTGCACAAAGCGACCAGTATCACTGAAGACGAGCAAAAGCGCGCCGCTGAGCGTATCCAGAAATTGACTGACCGCTTTACGAAAGAAATTGATAGTCTCGTTGAACGCAAAGAGCACGAAATACTCGAAGTTTAGCAAAGCGTTTTCGGGTACGTGAATCGCGTCTTCACCGGTATCGTGCTTGCCATCGTCGGCTTGGGGTCGGTGTTTGAGCTCCATGCCTATACCGTGGTGATTATGCTGATTGCCTGCGGAGCGCTCATGGAACTTCAAGCACTCACCGCAAAGAATGGCCAACCGTTTGTCGCTCCGATTGCGTTTGTGGCGAGCTTGGCGTATCTATTTTTAGCGATGGTTGGTTCTTTAGCGCGTTATGAAGGCGTGTTGCTCGCCTTGACCATGGTCGTTGCTTTAGCTGTTTCGATGTTTGGTGAGCGGCGCGGATATTTGGTTCGCTCTGCGGCAACCGTGCTCGCGGTGCTCTACGTCGGGAAGCTGTTATCGTATTTCATTGCAATCAGGCGCGAACCGGTATTAGGAAGCGCCTTGACTGTACTCGTGATTTTTCTGATTGCCGGCACTGATATCTTTGCGATGCTCATTGGTAAAAATTTTGGTCGGACCAAGCTCTCGCCGATTTCGCCCGCCAAAACGGTGGAAGGAGCTGTTGGAGGTTTGATTGCGGCGGTTGTGCTGGGCATGGTCTTTGCGGTGGGCTATCCTGGCTATCACCTCGTGTATTGGCAAGGTGCATTTTTAGGTGCGTTCACGAGTATTGCGGCTCAGGTTGGCGATTTGGTCGAATCGGCGCTCAAGCGCGACGCCGTCGTCAAGGATGCCGGCACCGCTTTGCGTGATCATGGCGGTGTGCTCGACCGCTTCGATTCGTATCTATTCGGCGGAGTCGGTTTTTACGCAGCCTTGTTTCTGTTGGCTCGCTTACCTACGGAGTATATGTAGAGATGCACACGCGTCGGCGCCGAGTGGCGATTTTGGGTTCAACCGGTTCCATAGGTACCCAAGCACTTGAGGTGATCGCGTGCCATCCCGAGCGCTTCGAGGTTGTCGGTCTTGCTGCGGGGCGGCGAGCCGACGCACTCGCGGAGCAGGTCAGACAGTTTCGCGTCCCACTCTGCTCTCTTGCTGGACAAGCGGATCAGGCTGCATTGGCCCAGGTGCTTGATGCAAGGGTTCTGTTCGGGTCCGAAGGTCTGCGTTCGGTCGCGCTCGAGAGTCGCGCTGACATCATCTTAGCTGCCACCGACGGTATGGTGGCGTTTGATGCGATCTTTGCTGCGGTCGCGCGTGGCATCGATATCGCCGTGGCGAACAAAGAGCTGATCGTCTCGGCTGGCGAGCTTCTGCTCGCGGCTGCCGAACAGAGCGGCTCCCGCATCATCCCGGTTGATAGCGAACACAGTGCCCTATTCCAAGCTTTGCAGGGGGAGCCGCTCAATCGCGTTTCCTCGCTCATCCTAACGGCGTCGGGTGGTCCGTTCTTGAGCACCCCCTTCGAGGATTTGGCCCACGTGAAGATCGACGATGCCCTGCGTCATCCGACCTGGTCGATGGGCGTCAAGAACTCGGTCGACTCTGCGACGATGATGAACAAAGGCCTCGAGGTGATCGAAGCCAGTCGGCTTTTTGGGGTACCAGGTGAGCAGATTGGAGTGGTCATTCATCCGACCAGTATCGTGCACGGTTTTGTGGTCTTTACCGATGGCAGCATCAAGTCTCAGCTCTCGTGGCCCGACATGCGTATCCCAATAGGCTACGCCTTCGCCTATCCTGATCGCTTGGACGCTGTGTCTTCCCTTCGCGACCCCTTGGAGTGCCTCGGCGCGGCGGCTGGGGTAGATGGTCTCACGCATCGTTTCGAACGGGTCGATTCTAGGCGTTTTCCGGCCCTTGGCCTAGCCTATCGGGCCCTTCGTGAGGGCGGAACGGCTCCAGCGGTGCTCTCAGCTGCAAACGAAATCGCGGTAAGTGCGTTTGAGCAAGGAGAGATTGCTTTTCAGGCTATCCCTCTTGTGGTTGCTGAAACGATGGATCGTGTGGTTCCCCATGAATTATCTCTCGATACTCTTGCAAGCATTGATCGAGAAGCGCGCTCTGTGGCTATAGAGTGCTGCTCTCGTATGGAGCGTTGATGTTTCTTTCGACCCTTGATACTGCAGAAAAATTACTTGTCTTTTTGATCACACTGTCGATTCTGGTTTTAGTGCACGAGGGCGGCCACTTTTTCGTAGCCCGACTCAATCGGGTCGCTGTGACTGAATTTGCGCTAGGTTTTGGCCCGGCGCTTTTTTCGTTTCGCTCTCCACGCAGCGGTACACGATATCGGGTGAATTGCATTCCGTTGGGTGGCTATTGCGCCATGGTCGGTGAAGACGCGGAGTCATCCGGTAACGCCGATGTGCTTGGTGTGCAGGGCGTTGATTACGCCACTTGCTCGGTTTGGCAGCGTTTTGCGATTGTCGCAGCTGGGCCGTTGGTGAATCTGGCGATGGCGTTTGTTATTTTGCTTGCCAGCGGTTTCATCTTCGGAGTGCCGAGTGAGCATGGGAGCACCGTCGTGGGTGAGCTGATCCCTGGAGATCCAGCACAACGCGCCGGGTTACAGACCGGAGATCGGATCGTGCTCATCGATGGTCGCCCCGTCACCGACGGAGAGCATATGGTTGCCCAAATCAATGCTTCTCTCGGCAAGACACTCACAGTCGTGTATCTCCACCGGGGAATATCTCACGCAGTGCGCCTGACGCCTATTCCGATGCTCGTCCATGGCAAGCGAGTCGGGATTACCGGTTTTTCGCCTCAGCCCGAATTTCAGCATATTGCACCGGGAGCTACATTGCTTCGTGCGGGAGAGCAGCTTGCTGGCATGTGGACTTCAACGGTGAATGGCCTGGGCGATCTCTTTGTGCACCCGAAGCAAGCGAGTGACCAGCTCGTAGGCCCGGTGGGTATGGCTCGCGCCGGGATGGCTATCCAGGATTATGGTTGGGGTACGTACCTTTCGTTTGCTGCGTTTCTCTCGCTGGGTTTAGGCATCTTTAACTTGTTGCCCATCCCCGCGCTCGATGGCGGACGCATTTTATTTATCTTTGTGGAAATGTTGCGGGGGCGGGCGCTTGATGCTGATAAAGAAGCGTTGGTGCACGTGACTGGTTTTGCAACCTTGATGGCGTTCGTGCTTTTCCGTACCTACCATGATATCCTCAACCTTGTTGCTGGAAAATCAGCCCTGTAGCAGTCGTTCGGCTGCGATGGGCTGTTGGGAGTTTTCGTGATCCGTTTGCGTCGCGCTTCGCAGCCTGTTTTACTTCAAAATAAAACCGATGACCCGAGCGCGAAAGCGGTCTGGATTGGTGGCGATCATCCGATTGTGGTGCAGTCGATGACGACCACCGATACCGCCGACGCTGATGCGACCCTAGCGCAAATCTATGGTCTCGCCATGGCGGGTTGTGAAGTCGTGCGGGTGACCTGCCAAGACGTCCGGGATGCCGAA
This sequence comes from uncultured bacterium, assembly GCA_903829325.1. Taxonomy (GTDB): domain Bacteria; phylum Vulcanimicrobiota; class Vulcanimicrobiia; order Vulcanimicrobiales; family Vulcanimicrobiaceae; genus CAIKPM01. The sequence goes on along the minus strand of CAIKPM010000060.1, from coordinate 49,202 downwards.
GGGCTCAAGCAGATTGTGCGCCGATCACCCGTACCGATCGTCGCTGACATTCACTTTGATCATCGCATGGCGTTGGCGGCACTCGAAGCTGGGGTTGCGAAATTGCGCTTAAACCCTGGCAATATTCGTGATCCACACAAGACGCGCGAAGTCGTGAGCTTGGCCAAGGAGCGCAAGACCCCCATTCGCATCGGGGTAAACCTTGGTTCCCTCGCTCCTGATTTAGAGCAGAAACTCGGGCTTACAGCCGAGGCAATGGTGGCGTCGGCCTTGCGCCATGTCGAAATCCTTGAAGAACTCGGCCACACCGAGATTATTATTTCACTCAAAGCCCACGATGTGGCGACTACTGTGTACGCCTATCGCTTGATGGATACGACCCTACGTAGTCGTGGCACGCCGTATGCCTTGCATCTTGGCATCACCGAAGCTGGTCTGCTGCGTGATGGTACGGTCAAAAGTGCGGTTGGTCTGGGGATCTTGCTCTGGGAAGGTATCGGCGATACCTTGCGTGTTTCGCTTGCTGCGGATCCGCTCGAAGAGGTTCCGGTTGCCTGGGGAATTCTCAAATCGCTTGGCTTACGCGAGAAAGGCTTTGAAATTACGGCTTGCCCGTCGTGTGGCCGTGCTGAAATTGATGTGCTGGATTTGGGGCGTTCGGTGGAAGCCATTGCTCGCGAATACACCGCGCCCGTGAAAGTTGCGGTCATGGGCTGTGTCGTGAATGGGCCTGGTGAATCGAAAATGGCTGATGTTGGGGTTGCCGGCGGAAAAGGCAAAGGCGCCATTTATCGTAAGGGCAGCTTGGTCGGAACGTATCCCGAGGCAGAACTTTTTACTGCGTTGCGACGCGAGATCGAGGGCGTTATTCTCGAGCAATATCCTGATTTTGCGCACGAAGTGCGGCAAGACCACAGTATTGTAGGCTTGTGAAACCTGGAGCAATGGGCGTGCGTCCGGTTTCCACTCGGACCGTCGTGATCACTCTCTTGCTTTCCAGCACAGTTTCGCTCTTGATGATGGTTTCCAAGTCGGCTACTGTCCGGGTGAATGGTCAACGCATTCTTAGTGATGTTTCGCCGGTTAGTGGTGTGCACGAGCATTTTTTGCCCTTGCGCGCCGTCGCGCTGGGGTTAGGTGCAGTTACGAGCTATGATGCCAAGCGCGGTCGGATTGAGATCTTTCGTGGTCGGGATACGATCACGATGTATTTAGGAGAGCGGCGTGCGAAGCTCAACGGGATTGATTTTCAACTTGAGCATGCGCCGTTTTTGGTGCGCGGGCGCGTGATGGTGCCTTCAAGTCTGTTCATGCATGCGCTACGCTCCTATGTCCATTACGATGCATCGTCAGAAACGATCGATGTCCTGAGTAATTCCCACAATGCTTCAGAAAGCGAGCCTAATCCATAGGCCCTTGTTGCTTCGCTCCGAAGGTGGAGGAGATGAATGGATCTGGCGACACCGAATTTTTTGAAGAAGAGTATGACGAACGACCTTTAGCGATCGAACTCACGGATCGTGTTCTGGAAGCAATTGGTGGCTCGCTTGATACTGCTGACGAAGTCGAAGCTGCCGAGCGGATTGCGAAGATTTATCTGCGCATGCTGCGTTTGGTCCGCGAAGAAGAATAGCGGTTACTTCGTAACCAAAGCGGTAATGCCGACTCCATCTACACGATGGTCACGGCCGTTGTTCGCTAGTGATGATACAGGGATCAGCGCGGTGTATTGCCACGGACCATTGGTGTCGTGGTCGATTTCTAATACCGCTTTCACTCGTAGGACAGCATTTTCTGGTCCACTTATTTGGGCCATACGCAGCGATGCGCCGTTGCCATCGTAGCCAACGATTGGAACCACAGCGGTCATCTGTTGGGTGCTGAGCCCATTTTGCTTGAGTCCTAGGTTGACGATGGCGTCAAGATTCGGTAGTGGGCTCGTCGTGTTGCCCATCATAAGCATGGCACTAAAGATTAAGCCGGTCATGCGAATTGAGCGTGGGTTCATGCGGTGAGAGCTGCTGGTGGCGTGCTGTCGGTTTGCCAGAGGGCTTCGGGCTCGCATGAAGCCTGATTGATCCAGCGAGCCCACACAAAGGTGGCGTCGGAGAGCCTATTCAGGTAAGGCAAGACGTCCGGGGTCAGGGATTCGGTTTCGCTGAGCTCGACGATGAGACGTTCTGCGCGACGCGTAATCGTCCGCGCCAGATGTAGGGTCGCTCCCGTTCGACTCCCACTGGGGTGAATGAAGTTCGCCAAGGGAGGCAGATCGCGTTCTGCTTCGTCGATAGCGCGTTCGAGGGCTGCGACGTCACTGGGCTTGATCAAGGGCATGCTGGCCCAACGATCTTCGGGCAAGGTGGCGAGGTCACTCCCGATATTAAAGAGGCAGTTTTGGACCCAACTGAGCCAATCTTCTAGGCGCCTGCCAACGCGCTCAAGCTGCTCCGGGTCGAGGGTTGAGCTGCGGAGCGCATCGTTGAGGTGGGCGCGGGCGAGGCCAAGCGTGCTGGACGCTTCGTCTGTGGTGCCATAGGCAGCGATGCGTAGTGCATGCTTCTTGATGCGTGGGCCACCGACTAAGCCTGTGGTTCCATCGTCGCCCGTGCGAGTGTAGATACGCGTGGGTTTCGGCATAGCGCAACGCTTACCGTATTGAGCGAAGGAAACCCTCGAGCTTGTGCAGATCAAGCAGTTGTATGCAGACAGTACTTGATGATAAAACGACGACCAGCGATGATACTGCGCCGCTTTATAACACCGTGGTGCATAATTGCAGTTGTCACACCTTTGACGATGTTGCGTCGGGGCTCGTGCGGATTCTGGGGCTGGGTGCGCGTGATGCCGAATTAAAGGCCAAAGAGATTGATTTTTTTGGACGCGGGGTGGTCGCCACGGCTTCCCTCGACATGGCTGAGCTCTATGCTGCCCGCCTGCGGACGGAAATCGTAAGTGCGAGCGGGACGACGCTGAAAACTTCTGTGGAGCCTGCCTAGGATGAAGAATATGCGTAAGGTGCGTTTCTTGCTTTCTCGCCTCGGTGTTCTAGCGGTGTTGATTGGTTGTGGCATTGCGGGTATCGTGCTGGGTTTTCGCTCAGTGCCAATGCAGAGTTTGACCTTGGCGCTCCAAGCGCCAATCCAAGCGCTCAATCGCATATTTATTCCTTCGGCGCAAAGCGTGTTTGGAAAATCGCACCTTCGTATATTATTGGTGGGTCTTGATTACGACTACGATGCTTTAGATCAAGAGACCTCAAAATCAGCACGCAGCGATATTTTAATGGCGATGAATTTGGATCTTCCGAATCATCGTATTGCCGAAGTCTCAATCCCGCGCGACATGGTTGCGACATTGCCCAACGGCCAGCAAGCAAAGATTAACCAAGCGCAGTCGGATGGCGGAGTTCGTGAGTCGGAAGCGGTTGTTGCCAAATGGTTAGGGATTGCGCCATTCGATAGATATATTGTACTGCGTATTAATACTGCGAAAGATTTGATTAATGCGTTTGGCGGTATTGATGTGACAGTAAAAAATTCTGATGCCTTACGCGGCCAGGGGGCGAATGGGCCACTCGATTATGATGATAACTGGGGTCACTTGCACGTCCACCTCAAGCCCGGCCTCCAACATCTCGATGGCGACCATGCAGTTGGTTATGCGCGCTTTCGTCACGATTGGTGCAGCGATCCGTGCCGTATTATGCGTCAGCAGCAGATCATGCATGCGTTAGTCGATAAAATCGAGCGTAATCAATTCAATACATTCTTGCATTTGCAGAATTTGGTTGATGTTGCTCGGCATGATGTAGATACGAATTTGACCACTCAAGAAGAATTAGCCTTAGCGATGAGTTTTGCTCATCTGCGGCCACAAGATATGCGGATGGCCCAAGTTCCTTATGTCGATACGGTTATGCTACCCGATTATGGTGATTCGTTGATTCCCGATGAAAAGGCGAAACAGCAATTAGTCGCGACCTTGTTGAGTGATACCGATGAGACCCAGACCCACGCGATTCGTGTTTGTGTTGAGAACGGCACGGCAATTCCCGGTTTAGCTGCGCGTATTGGCGGAAAGCTGCGCGCGAAGGGTTTCACGATCTCTGAGTTGCGCAATGCACCGCGTTCAGATTTTTCGGTGACAGAGATTCACACGGCTGCTCAAGATCTTGCGCTTCCGCAGCAAGTCAAAAATGCGCTGGGCGAAAGTGGTGCTTCAGCCAGTATTCTCGCGAGCAGTTTGCCGGGCGATGCGGCGGCCAATCAGGCTGATGTGACGGTAGTTGTCGGAAAAGACATGCTCGGAGCACCATGACGCCGCGCTCGTGGCTGGCTAGCTTCTTCAAGCTGTGTTCCGCTAGCCTGATTGCGGCCCTGTTGTTCGTGTTTGTCCCCCGCGATACTGCGGTAGCGAGCGAGCATGGGTATGAGATGTGGTTTGTGGGTGAGGTGTTGGCGATTGACTTGCGGCATAGCACTGTCCGCATTTCTCGTGGCCCGACTGAAACCGCGGGCCCTAGGATTATCGAGTGCAGCTTGACCCGGCATACTTTGCGACGCCTACACCTTGGCATGCACGTTGATATCGAAGCCGACACCCGCACGGTCCCATCCCGCATCCTCCACCTCCGCCCGCTCGAACTCCACTTACATTCTCGCCCCCACCCACGAGCGTGGGTGTAGGCCCTTTTCCGTTGCGGGCGAGACCGTGTTGATCGGCATTGAGCATGATCTTGTCGAAGCGGGGTTGACCCTGTACAATCACGTTCAAGACATGCGCTCGTAGCTCAATTGGATAGAGCAAGGCACTCCTAAGGCCGAGGAGGCAGTTCGAATCTGCCCGAGCGCACCACCCCTCGTTTTGGGCCTAGTTCCGACCCCGTGTCACGAAGTTTGGTTTTGGAAAGGGCAAAAACGATAATTTTTGTACATTTCAACTATGCGCTCCACATGTTAAGAAACTATACTTTGTAAAGAGGGAGCGAGATCACGGTAGCGTGATCGATAAGTTAAAACATGGATGTGTTTACAAAACTGAAAAACGGCATTCGTTCGCACCGAATACCGCTCTTAAAACCTGCCACCGTCCGGGGCACAATTGACGCTCTTTATATCGGCCTCTCAATACTGTATCGACCACAGACACACTTTATTTAACCGATCTATTTGTATAATGCCCCGTGGCGGCTTTTTGGAAAGGCCGCCTTTTTATTTGTACCGAAGCCGGCGGCGTGCTACAACATTTGGCTATTTCCGTGTTGACGATGAGCCTGGATCGTGCGACCGTCACCGTCGGCCAACCGTTTCATTTGAAGATTCATGCGCATATCCACCAACGGATCAGCCGCCTCGATAATCTGACCTTGCCTGATCTGGTCGCCTTCACCGAGCTCAGCGACGAACGCCATCTTACCCCCGGGCGACACGCTGGCACCGAATATAATGAAACCCTGACGCTCCAAGCAAACGATGCGGGCACGATCAGTATTCCTCCGGTGAGTATTGACGCGTTTAATACTCAGGACCCAGAGCAACGCCCGAGCCGTTTTAGCTCGACGGAGAGCCTTGTGGTTCATGTGCTGCCCAGAACCCGCGCACCAAGCGATCTGCTACCAAGTCGATGGTGGTGGGAGATGCTGCTTGCTGGCGTGGCGGGCGTTGGTGCACTGATCCTTGCCGGTTGGCTGGCCCTACGGACGCTACGCCATTTTCGCAAGCCGTCGCCAGCAGAGCTGAGCGAATCTGCGCCAGCACCGACGCGGTCTTACGAGCTAGGCCAGCTTGCACCAGCTCAGCGTTTGCGCCAGGCGGTCACCCTGTTGGAACGTGCGCCGAGTATCGCCCAGGCAGAAGAAGTGCGTCTTGCCCTGCGAGCGATTGTGGGCGCCCAAGAGGCGGAAACGCTTGAAGATGTTCTCAATCGTATTCCGGAACCAGGTCGGGCTACTTGGGAACAAGCGCTGCGCGCCGCAGAGCGCGCCGTGTTTATTGAGGTCAGCCAACGTCCCGCTGCGATCCTCGAAGCCCTGCCGTATTTTGAGCGTGCTTGCACCTTGTTGGAGGAATAATGCCCCCTTTCGTTACCCCCCCAGCGCAGCTTGCGAGATCGATTCGCAGTACGATTGTGGGCCAGGTTGGCGTCGTCGAAGGCCTGCTGCTAGCGGTCATCGCGGGAGGCCATGTTCTGCTCGAAGGGCCACCGGGCTTGGCGAAGACCTTGGCGTGCCGAGCCTTGGCCGCTGCCATTGGCGGGCGCTTTCAGCGAGTGCAGTTTACCCCCGATCTTTTACCGAGCGACGTGGTCGGTACGCGCATCTTCGATCAGAAGAGCGGAGAGTTTTCCGTTGCCTTGGGGCCAATTTTTGCGAATGTGCTCTTGGCTGATGAAATTAACCGAGCACCGGCTAAAGTCCAATCTGCGCTGCTCGAGGCGATGCAAGAGCGTCAAGTCACGATCGGTCCAACGAGCTTCGCGTTGCCCGATCCGTTTGTCGTGATGGCGACGATGAATCCGCTCGATATCGATGGCACCTATGCCTTACCGCAGGCGCAGATGGATCGTTTTTTGCTCAATGTCATTGTGGATTATCCCTCTCATGCTGAGGAGCTGGTTATCCTCGAACGGTTTGCGGGTGGCGAGCCGCCTCTCCCAACGAATGTCGTCACAATGGAAGACGTGCTTGCCTGGCGGAAAGAAGCACGCGCAATTTTCCTTGACGAAAAAATCAAGGCATACATTGTGAATATCGTTTTGGCGACCAGAGTCAAGCACCGCTATCTTGACCGTGGGGCGAGCCCCCGTGCAACGCTGGCGCTCGCCAGCCTCGCGCGGGCTCGTGCTCTGCTCGAAGGTCGGGACTACGTCCTACCCGACGACGTTCGCTCGTTGGCGCGCGTCGTTCTCGGGCACCGCTTGGTCTTCAACTATCGCACCGTGACCGATCAAATTGCCATCGGTGCGATCGTTGATGAACTTATTGCGAGTGTCCCAGTACCGTGAGCTGGCCGTTGGTGTTCCAGAGCCGATAGCTCTGCTTTGCGACGGTGCCATTATGTGCGACCCGAGCGGTGACCGTTATGACGCGATCACTGGTTTTGCTGGCGCGGATCCATTCAACGGTGCTGTCGGGTTCTTGTGCTACGATGCTCCGTAGGACCAAGGCGGTGGCATTCGCATTTGTCTGCAACGGATTCACCGGCGGAGCGGCTTTGGCAACGGTAACCGATTGGACGTTCTGCGGGTGGAGTTGCGTCGGAAGAAGGGCTGCATGCCGATGCCAGCGGTGATGAAAATGTTGCGCGACTGGATGCACTACCGCGACCGGAGCTTGGCTAGCGGGTTGCACCAGTGATACCGCAGGAGCCACCGGTACACGCGCAGTTGCCACGGTCGCGCGCGGAATCACCGCAACTTCGTTTTCATAGCGCGCACGCTGGGTTACTGGTGGTGCGGAGTGATGTGCGATGTTCTGGTTTGGCAGCGCCGCGTGTTGATAAGCCTGCGCTTTGGGAGCTGCTTGGCTTGCAAGATGCGCTGGAGAGTGAAAGTGCTGGCTAGTCAGGAGCACGATGGCTGCGGCAAGCGCCCCGGCAATGCCCAAGGCAACGAAGCTGCGTGATAAGACAGAGGGACGCATGCGCATCGAGGGGTCGAAGTGACGCAACAAAGCGATCGTGAGTTCGGGTGTGAGCTCTTCGAGCGCACGCGGGTTCTGCGCGAGAAACAGGCGTGTCCGTTCGAGGAGCTTGCCATCTTCACGAGCAGCGGCTACGGCTTCAGCAAAGGGAGGAGCCGGTCGCAAGGCTTGATTGGGTATCGCTGGTACGTCAGCGAGCGCAGCCGAGAAGGCGCGCCGATTCACGAGCGACAGTGAGCGCTCGCTACGGATCAGCAGGTTACAAAGATGGTCGAGGTCCAGGGCTCCAAGGACTTCTCCCGTTGTCGTGACGACCTTGGCTGGATCAGCCACCGAGAGAACAGCGTGGGGCGTTGGTTCGAGGCGTGCAAGATTCGTGCGGTTCATTTCGCTTTTGACTTACACCATTTCGGCGAGAGGTTCCGGCCAAGGATGAGACCAACGCGCAGATAGTTCATGATTACATCCGAACTAATCCGGCAGGCACTTTTACGGGGAGGCCGACGTCCAACCGTAGGAGGACAAAGCGGTACGTCTCGGCGCCGTGGCGATGGATACGAATTCGCTGAGTTACGCTCGTACGTGAGCGGTGATGATCCTCGGCGAATCGATTGGGCGGCAACAGCGCGAGCCGGGTCTTTGCAGACTCGTGTAGTGCTGGAAGAACATGCTCTCATCCTTGCGGTAATCGTCGATGATTCCGCCTCTATGCATCTTGGCCGTGAACGTTCGCGCTTGGTCGAAGCTCAAGCGAGTATGCACATTTGGTACTCTTGTGCGCAGACGGGTGACCGCTGTCTGCGGATTGGTTCAGCCGAACTCGCGCCTTCTATCCATACGAGCTGCCCCACGCCTGAGCTGGCTGCGGCGCTTCGGACTGCCACCGCCATTTTGCCGCCCGGGAGTGCCCTGTTAGTGATCAGCGATATGCATGCGACCCTTGATCCTGAAGCCGTGATGGTGCTGGGTGCGCGGCATGATTGTACCTTTCTTCTCGCTCGCGATCCCTGGCATGCGGGTCTGCCGCTGCGTGGCTTGGTGCGTTTGGAAGATAGCGAAAATGGCTCTCAACGCGTGGTGTTTATCGATACGCAGGCTGCGCAAAAGTATGTTGCGGCAGTGCAAGCCCGAGAGGCAGAACTTGAGGCGCGCTTTACTGCGGCAGGATGGCGCTGGGGGCTACTCGACGGTGATCCGGAGGCCGCCTTGCGGGCGGCTTTCGTGCCTTCACGGTGGCAGCCATGACCTTCACCTATCCCTTAGCATTGCTCTTGCTCCCCTTCACCGTCTGGGGTTTCTGGCGTTTGAGTTCCTGGTTGCGCCAGCGTCAGCGGGCGAATGCGTTCACCTACACCTCACTAGCGTTCGCAAGTAGCGTGTTCGGACGCAATGTGTTGCTCGAGCGCTGCTTGTTGTTGCTGCCTTTGCTCGCTGTTGCCGTTGCGACTTTTGCCTTGGCCGGACCGAGCGTCACGCTGCGGTTGCCCCAGCATGATGGAAGCGTGGTGGTGTGCATCGATACTTCGGGGTCAATGGCAACTCGTGACATCAGTCCTACGCGGGCCAGCGCGGCCGTCCAAGCTGCTCATTTGTTCGTGCATCATTTGCCGCAGGGAGTCCGGGTCGGGGTGGTGAGCTTCGCAAGCAATGCGAATGTGCTCCTTACCCCAGAACCTGAGCCGAATGTGGTGGACCAAGCGCTTGAGCGGATTCCGGCGCCGAATGGGGCGACCGCGATCGGGGATGCTCTCGTGCTTGCGGAACAGATGCTGCCTGCGCGCGGTCGTCGGGCGATCGTGCTTTTAACCGATGGTGTAAACAATCGTGGTTCGGATCCAAGCGAAGCGGCTCAAGAGCTCGCGACGCACCATATTGTCCTCTATACGGTCGGAATTGGAACGAGTCAGAGTGGTCAACTGATTCCCGGGACCGATGAAGCCGCGGATGCCGATCCCGATGCGTTGCGCGGCTATGCTGAAACAACCGGTGGTGCGTTCGTCGCTGTGAGTGATGCGGCTCAAATCGCGAATGCGTTTCTTCAGCTCGCTCGTGAAACAACGTGGGAAGCGCAGTCGATCAAGCTAGCGATGCCTGCGATGGTTTTTTCGGCGCTAGCCTTGCTACTGACATGGATTTTGGCGTTGGCCTTTGGGAGGGTACCGCTATGAGTGATATTGCGGATCTACGCGTGAGTTACGAGCGCGATGCGTTGGACGAAACCCACGCTCTCGAGGACCCCTTTGAGCAATTTTCGCAGTGGTTTGAAGATGCGCGCAATGAACCGAGCTTGATGGAGCCTAGCGCGATGACGGTGGCGACCGTCAGTCCGGATGGGCAGCCGTCCGCGCGGATTGTGCTCTTGCGCGGCTTTGACGAACGCGGCTTTGTCTTTTTTACCAATTATGAGAGTCGCAAAGGCCAGGAGCTGGCGTCGACGCCCCAGAGCGCACTCTTGTTCTATTGGCCGCCGCTCGAGCGCGAAGTTCGGATCGAGGGTCGAGCGCAGCGGCTCAGCGCGGTCGAATCCGACGCGTATTTTGCGCGTCGTCCGCGCGGCCATCGCCTGAGCGCGTGGGCCTCTCCACAAAGCCAGCCGATCGCTCAGCGTGCTGATCTCGAAAGCGCACTCGAAGCTGCCAGCGCGCGTTTTCCGGATGATGTGCCCCGTCCAGCACACTGGGGGGGATACCGCGTGGTGCCCGAGCACTTCGAATTCTGGCAGGGGCGCCGCAATCGCCTCCACGATCGCCTGACGTACACTCGTGCTGCGGAGGATACGACCTGGACGCGGCAGAGGCTGGCACCGTGAAGCAGAGGAAGTGGAGTTGCTCGGAGTAGAACAGCCCGCTAATATGGCCTTGCGAAAAATCCTGGTTATCGGATCTGGTCCTATTGTGATAGGTCAGGCTGCCGAATTCGATTACGCGGGAGTGCAAGCTTGCCGCGCGCTAAAAGAAGAAGGCCACACGGTCGTTCTCGTCAACTCGAATCCCGCGACGATCATGACTGATCCCGGCGTGGCTGATGCGGTCTACCTTGAACCGCTCACGGTACCTTCGTTAGAAGCAATCATCGCGCGCGAGCGACCCGATGCTTTGCTCCCTACGCTTGGGGGGCAAACCGGTTTAAATTTGGCGGTCGAGCTGTTCGAAGGCGGCGTGTTGGAGCGTTACCAGGTGGAGCTGCTTGGTACACCGGTTGACACCATCACTCTCGCCGAAGACCGCGCCCGCTTTAAAGAAGCGATGATCGCCATCGGTGAGCCCGTCCCAGATTCGGTGATCGTCACCGAAGTTGATGCAGGCGTCAGCTTTGCGCAGAAGGTCGGTTACCCGCTGGTTGTGCGACCTGCGTTTACCCTCGGTGGAACCGGCGGCGGCGTCGTTTACAACGAGTCTGAGCTGCGCGAGACCTTGTCTGCCGGTTTGGCGGCTTCGATCATTCACCAAGCCCTCGTTGAGACGTCGCTGCTCGGTTGGAAAGAAGTCGAATACGAAGTCTTACGCGACAAAGCCGACAATTGTATCATCGTCTGCAACATGGAGAATATCGATCCGGTTGGTGTGCATACCGGCGATTCGATTGTTGTAGCGCCTTCCCAAACGCTTTCTGACGAAGAATTCCAGATGCTGCGGACTTCCAGCATCAATGTTATTCGTGCGCTCAAGGTACAGGGCGGATGCAATATCCAGTTTGCGCTGCATCCGCACCGCAGCGAGTATCGTATTATTGAGGTGAATCCACGCGTGAGCCGTAGCTCCGCGCTGGCTTCCAAAGCAACGGGTTACCCGATTGCGAAGATCTCTACGAAGATCGCTTTGGGCTATACCCTCGACCAGATTCTCAATCCGGTGACAGGGGTGACCACTGCTGCGTACGAGCCCACGCTTGATTACGTAGTGGTCAAATTCCCGCGGTTCCCCTTCGACAAATTCCCGCGAGCCGACGTTCGTTTAGGGACACAGATGAAGTCCACTGGTGAAGCGATGGGCATCGGGCGTACCCTGCAAGCTGCGCTTATGAAGGCTGTTCGTGGTCTCGACCTTGGCCGTGAGACCTTGGGTGATAATCCTGTGGCGCAGTGGAGCGATGATGCACTTGAGGGCGTACTCGTGCAGCCAACCCATGAGCGGTTTTTTGCGGTCGCCGAAGCCTTGCGACGTGGCAAAGACGTGGCCGCCTTAGCCGAGCTTTCAAGTATCGACCCTTTTTGGCTCTGGGAAATCGCCGAACTGGTCGCTCTCGAAGAACGCCTCAAAACGGGGCAAGCTACCCCAGCAGATGTGCAGCAAGCCTGCCAATGTGGTTATTCTCGGCGGGGCATTGCGCAATTGCAAGGGCTTCCCGAAAACCGCAGTCTTGATTCGCTTGCCCCTGCTGCGTTTCGGATGGTGGATACCGCGGCTGCTGAATTCCCGGCTCGTTCACCGTACTATTACCTTTCGTACGGTGAAGCCGATGAAATGCGTGTTCCCCCGCGTGAAGCTGTCGTTGTGGTTGGCAGTGGACCGATTCGTATCGGTCAGGGCATCGAATTCGATTACTCGTGCGTGCATGCGGCCTGGGCTTTAGACGCAGCTGGTTTTGCACCGGTTGTTGTCAACAATAATCCCGAGACGGTATCGACCGATTTTGATGTCTCCGATGTGCTGATTTTCGAGCCGCCCGGTGCCGATGAAGTGCAGGCTGCCTACGAAGCTACCGGTGCTCGTGGGGTGATGCTTTCCTTCGGTGGGCAAACGGCGATTAATCTGGCTGATCAACTAGCAGATCGAGGGGTTCGGATTATTGGTAGTGATCGCCGCAGTTTGGCGATGGCTGAAGATCGCGGGAAGTTTGATGCCGCGCTGACTCGCTTAGGCGTCGCGCGCCCTGAAGGCTATGCCGCGCTCTCATTTCGCAAAGCGCGCGAAATTGCGCGTGAATTGGGCTTTCCGGTTTTGGTCCGGCCTTCGTTTGTGCTCGGTGGTCGGGGCATGGAAGTTATTTACAATGAGGGCCAGCTCGCTTCGTATGCTGAGTCTGCGCCGCCGATTCGTCCCGAAGCTCCGTTATTGGTCGATAAATATTTGCGGGGCCTGGAAGTTGAAGTTGACGCGGTTTTCGATGGTCACGACATCCTGATTCCGGGGATTTTCGAGCATATCGAGCGAGCCGGGATTCACTCGGGCGACTCGATCAGTGTCTACCCAACGCAGACGATCGATCAGGCCATGGAGCAACGCATTCTGACCGTAACCCGGGCGATTGCTGAAGAACTCGAAATTCGTGGACTGATTAACATCCAATTCGTTATTCACGAAGGCACCTTGTACATTATCGAAGCCAATCCACGCGCGAGTCGTACCGTGCCAATTATTTCGAAAGCAACGGGAATTAATCTCGTCGCTGCTGCAACGCGTGTTGCGCTCGGCGAAAAACTCAAAGACCTTCCTTACGGCACTGGGCTAGCTCCCAAAGCCCCGTTTGTGGTCGTGAAAGTTCCCGTTTTTTCTTTTGCGAAGATGCGTGGCGTCGAAACAATTCTTGGTCCTGAGATGAAATCAACCGGCGAGGTTTTGGGGATTGATGCAACCTTCGGGGGAGCCTTACGGAAAGGGTTTATCGGTGCGGGCATCCGCTTACCGGCTGAAGGTGCTCGTGTACTCGTTTCGATCTCGGATGAAGAAAAGCTCGATGCGGTGCCGACGATGCGTCGGTATGCTGCCCTTGGTTTTACGCTGATTGCCACACCGGGCACCCGGCGAGTTTTAGAAGAAGCCGGCATTCCGTCGGAAGCGGTTAACAAAATTCAAGCGGGTTCGCCTCATGTGCTCGATTTGTTAATCGGTCGTCAGGTTGATTTAGTCATCAACAACGCCTCCGGTCGTCGCGAAATAAGCGACAATTACAAGATTCGGCGCGCCGCGGTTGAGGCCGGGGTCGCGTGTCTCACGAGTCTGGATACCGCTCAAGCTCTGGTTGGCGCGCTCGAGGCAACCGCTGGGCCGCCGTGCCCGCTCCAAGAATATGACATGCCGGGCTTTGCCGTCCAGGCTCCGGGGTAAGGTTCGTGTCGGATTCTCTCTCGCCAACGCCGAGCGTGTTTATCCTCGGCGGTAATACCACGACCTTAGCGATGACTTCGAGTTTCCGTCCGGAAAATCAGCGGATTATGGTCTCCCTCGCACCGTTGGCGTGGACACCGTTGGGTGTCTCGCTCGGTGCGACTGCCCAGCAGGTGGGCGTTGCATTCGATGGTTTGGCGAGCTGGATGGATCAGACGTTTGCGCCTGATGACGATCGCGCGTTTCTCGGATCGATGCGCGATATCGAATTGTTGCGACGTTTGGAATGGCAGGCTACGCCCCCAGCGGTCTTGAGCGCAGCGGCTATCCTCAATGCAGACGATCTATCCGATGACCTGCTTCATGCTTTAGGCGAGCCCCCGAGCGAGGTCGTGCCCTGTGGGATTTGTCGGCGGCTTAGTGTTCGCGATGATTTTATCTGGAACGACCGCCAACTCTGCGCCTGGGATTTCCATACAACGGTATTCGGGCGGCGTGGCCCCTGGCATAATGAAGCATATGCCGAACGCCATTTTGCGACGATCCCACATCCGCGCTATTTGGTGCCGAATTTGCTCGAGGAACTCAACGTCGAAATAATCGTTTCGATAGGTGGCATTCCAACCACCCTCCAGCAAGAAATGTTAAATACACTCATCACGCGCTTGCCTGGTCCGGCTTATTTACTTGCACGGACGGGCGATGGCTTGGCCTTATTACGGGAGCGGATTTCCCCTGATTGATCGGTCAATCACTCGCTTAGGGCGACTCTTGACCATCCTCTTTGTGGTTTTGATGCTGCGCGCTGCTTGGGTGCAGATTTTTGCGCGGGAGCAATACCAAGAAAATCCTTATAATCCGCGCGCGCATCCTGGGGTTCGTGATCGCGGAGTGATCGTTGCGCGTGATGGTGAGCCCATTGCCGACTCACTCGGCGACAAGCGGAATTACCCGTTTGGGCCAGCTCTCGCGCATGTGGTTGGGTATACCTCGTTACGTTATGGGAATGCGGGGCTTGAATCGGTCTATGACTCGGTCCTGTCCGCACGCGATGGAGCCGAGACCGTGTTCCAGCGTCTGAGTGAGGTCGTTGATCGACATTCGCATCGTCCGGCGCGTAGCGGTGGACGTATTGTCACAACGATCGAGCCGCCCATCCAGCGCGCTCTTTTCACTGCCTTACAGCCATACGATCATGCGGCGGGGATCGTCCTGGATGTTCATACTGGTGCGGTTGTGGCCGCGGCTTCGGTACCGAGCTATGACCCGAATAATCTCGATGCCGATTTCCCCCGCCTGGCGCGAGACCCGGATAGTGCGTTGCTCGATCGCGCTATCGACGGGCTCTACCCACCAGGCTCTACCTTCAAGATTGTGACTGCTGCCGCAGCGCTGCAAAGTGGTGTGGTCAATCTCACGCAGACGTTTGTCGATCCCGGCTATCTCGATGTTGCTGGCGCGCGGATCCAAGATGACAATCGCGAGGCAACTGGCATCCAGACCTTGGCCGGAGCTTTCGCCCGCTCGAGCAACGTCGATTTTGCGCAAATCGCGCTCTTACTTGGAGCGCCCCGGTTGTTTGCGCAGATCGATGCGTTCGGTTTTGGGCAGCCGCTCGACTTCACGTTGCCGACCGTACATGATCATATCCCCACTGCTCCGGGGCTGAGTGATTCTGTGTTAGCCCAACTTGCTTTTGGTCAGGCTGATTTATTGGTGAGCCCTTTGCGTATGGCGGTAGTGGCTGCGACAGTTGCAAATGGCGGCCGAGAAATGGCACCTACGTTGATCGATCAAGTGACCAGTGCTGATGGCCGCCCCCAACAGCGTGTTCCTGAGCTGTTGGCGACGCCACTCACCCCTGCGACGGCTGCGGCCTTAACTCAAATGATGATTCAAGTCGTCAATGCCGGCACGGGGACTGCCGCGGCATTACCTACTATTCAAGTTGCCGGAAAGACGGGAACCGCGACGAACCCTGCCGGAGCGCCGCACGCGTGGTTTGTTGGTTTTGCTCCCGCAGACAACCCGCAATATGCGCTGGCAATTATTGTCGAAAACGGCGGCTACGGCGGTCGCGTCGCCGCACCGCTCGCTGCTCGTGTTTTTGCCGCAGCTCTCAACAAGTAGAGCGGCTTCGAGGAGAATCGTGGTAACACAAATCTTTCACAATCGCTACCACCTCGATGAACGCCTTGGCGAAGGGGCGACCGCTGTTGTCTACAGCGGTACCGATGCCTTATTGCGACGTCGTATTGCCGTGAAAGTCTTGCGTCCGCATTATGCCGCCGACGCCGAGTTCGTGCGCCGCTTCTATCATGAGGCCGAGTCTGCGGCGAAATTGACCCATCCCAATATTGTCAATATTTACGATGTTGGTCACGAAAACGAGAGTTATTATATCGTGATGGAGTTGGTCGATGGGACAACTCTTGCGGCGAAGATGCGTGAAAGTACGATTTCCGAGCGGTCTGCCCTTGATTATGCCGTGCAAATTTGTCGCGGTTTGGCCTACGCACATCGCCAGGGGCTGCTGCATCGCGATATCAAGCCGGCGAATATACTGCTTACCAAAGATGGGATTGTCAAGCTTTCCGATTTTGGGATCGCCCGCGCGGTTGAACGCCAAACGATGGTCATGACGCAACACGGTATGGTGATGGGCAGCGTCTCGTATTTCTCGCCCGAACAAGCGCAAGATGCTGAACTGCAGCCGAGTTCCGATCTCTACAGTTTGGGCGTTGTGCTTTATGAAATGCTCGCTGGTCGCCCCCCCTTTACCGCGGATTCTCCGATTGCGATTGCACTCAAGCATGTTTCTGAAGCGCCGCCACCCCTGCCCGAATCGGTCAGCCCTGGCTTGGCAGCGATTATCTTACGCCTATTGGCTAAAGACCCGACCGCACGCTATACGACCGCCGATGAATTGGCGGCGGCTCTGCGGGCAACGCGCGATAGCACCCCTACTGAGCCAACCTCAGAACAACGCCGCACCACCGCTGCTCCCGTGTTTGAAATTCCCAACCCGCCTCCGCGACCATCCCCGCTGCCCGATCGACCGGTGCTCGTCGTGCCGGTAGAACAACCGCGGCGGTGGCGCTGGGCCTTGGTCGTGCTCGGTGTTGCGTTGCTTGGTGCTGCGGTTGGTTATGTGTGGATTGCCAAGCCGGTGCGCCTGTTGTCCGAAGCTGTGCCGATTCCAGCCGAGGTTGGGGATACGTTAGCCGCAGCGCAGGATCGCTTGACGGGCCTTGGTTTCCAAGTGAAAACGAGCCTGAGCGAAAGCACAACCGTTGCGCCGAATGTCGTGTTAGCCCAAGACCCTCCCAGTGGGACGAATGCGCCGAAAGGTAGCACGATCACACTGACGGTGTCATCGGGTTTGCCGCTGATCGAGATGCCCGATTTGAGCGCGTTTTCACTCGATGACGCGAAGCGTTTCTTGACTCAAAACGGGCTTGTGCTCAAGGTGCTCACCCATTTCGATTCGGCCGCGCGGGGCACGGTGATTGCTCAGGCTCCGCTGGCGCATGCGAAGATTCGCCTGCATTCCCTCGTCACGTTGACGGTTTCGGATGGGCCGCAACCCGTGGATGTGCCGAATGTGGTTGCGCTTTCGCTTGATGCGGCGCGCCAGCTGTTAACTCAGCATCATCTGAAATTGGTTGTCGGTAAGCAGACCCCGAGCGACGATATTCCGCAAGGGACGATTATTTCTCAGGATCCTAAAGATGCCGCGTCGCTTGTGGCCGGCGGAACGGTCACCGTTGAAGTCAGCGCAGGAGCTGCACCAGCACTCGTTCCTGATGTGACTTCCACGCGACCCGAGGATGCGATTGCGAGTTTGCAGGCGGCCGGCTTCACTCCGCAAGTGAGCTACAGTGTGCAGGCGGGCAATAACACCGGCACGGTGATCGGCGAAACGCCGGAGGCCGGCGCTCATGCGGCGCGTGGCTCCGCAGTGGCGTTGGTGGTAGCAGTCTCGGGAATTGTGCCGGATGTAAGCGGTATGACCCTCGATCTGGCACGCACGACCTTACAAAACGCCGGTTATGTCGTCGGCAATGTCGCCCAGACAGATGAGGGCAGCAACGGCGAGGTCGTTCGCACCGAACCGGTTGCGGGCACGCCCTTACGTCCCGGGGAGTCGATTGTACTGTATGAAAATACGGTTAACCCCAATCCCCAAGAGACCGACGCGCAGTGATCATTCTCGGTATCGATCCGGGTTTGCGCATCACAGGCTATGGGGTTATCGATACGAGCCTGCGAGAGCCGCGCCTGGTTGAGGCTGGGATCATCCGCCCGCGGATCTCGTTGACGTTCGAACAACGCTTGCTTGAGTTGTATGAGGGTTTGGTGGCCGTGCTTACGAGTACTCAGCCAGGGTTGATGGTGCTCGAGAAGATTTGGGTTGGAGCGCGTGATCCATCGAGTGCGCTCGTGATGGGGCACGCGCGCGGAGTCCTCTGCTTGGCTGCGGCGATGCAGAATATTGCGGTTGAGCATATTGCGCATACGACGGTGAAGCGTGCGCTGACTGGCTCGGGGGCCTCGAGCAAGGGCCAGGTGAAACAGATGGTGATGCGCACGTTGCGGCTTGAGCAAACACCGGAGCCTGACGATGTTTCCGATGCCCTCGCGGTAGCTTTGGCCCAAGCGAATCTCCACCGAACTGTGTTGCTCCCGATCCCTGTCTGATGACCAAAGGAAACCCATGTTTTCTCATATTCGCGGCACGGTGCTCTCCCTTGATGAACAGCAAGTACTCCTCGAAGTTGCTGGTCTAGGCTATGCGATCGTCTTGCCGCCTTGCTTGCTTGAGCCTTTACGGCGTAATCCCCCAGTGCAACTCAGTCTGGAGATTTATGCTAGCCTGACGATTGAGGGTAATAGCGGACGCTTTACCTATTTTGGATTCCATAGTCCGATTGAACGCGATTTTTTTGAAGCGATGATTAGCGTTGCCAGCATTGGGCCGCGTTCGGCCGCGCGCGCTTTTGCGCAACCCATGGCCGTGATTGCGAAAGCGATCGATGACGGCGATACCGCTTTGCTTATGCGCTTGCCCGGTATTGGCAAGCAGAAGGCGCGTGATATTATCGCAAAATTGCAAGGTAAAGTTGGGCGTTTCTTGCTTATTCCTGGAGCTGATATGACGGTGATGAGTCCCCCTGATTTTGCCGAAGAAGCCTTGACTGTGTTGCAACAACTTGGTTATAAACTCGCTGACGCGCAAGTGCTGATTCGCGAAATTCTTGACGACCAGCCGGAACTCAACGATGCAGAATTGTTGCTCGCTCAGATTTATCGGCGGCGTAATCCGCTCTTGTTGCGATGAGTACTGGTGGCGCGCGCAAGCGCTTGATTGGTCCCGAAGCGATTGAACTCGCTCCGCGAGTCGTTGACCCGGTCGCGTCGACCGAAGACGAATTGCTACGGAGTTCGTTACGTCCGCGTTCGTTTGAGGAGTATGTTGGGCAACGCGCCGTTGTTGAGAGTTTAACGATTTCGATTGCCGCCGCAAAAAAACGCGGCGAGCCTTTGGAGCACATTCTGTTCTATGGCCCGCCCGGCTTGGGTAAAACGACGCTTGCGTCGTTGATTGCGCGTGAACTTGGCGCAGCGTTGCGCCCTACTTCAGGCCCGACCATTGAAAAACCCAAGGATATTGTTGGGGTCCTGACTGCTTTGGAAGCCGGCGATGTGCTCTTTATCGATGAGATCCATCGGCTTGGCAGGGTTGTCGAAGAATTTCTGTATCCGGCGATGGAAGATTTTCAGATCGATTTTATCGTTGATCGAGGCGCGTATGCCAAAACGATCAAATTACCGCTCAAGCCGTTCACCTTGGTCGGGGCGACGACGCGGGCGGGAATGCTTTCTGGCCCGCTACGGGATCGTTTTGGGTTGCGGCATCATATGGATTATTACGTCGAAACCGATCTGGTTGCGATTATTACCCGTAGCGCCCAACAGCTCGAAGTGCCGATCAGCCCATCGGCGGCAGCCTTGATAGCGCGTTGTAGCCGCGGCACACCTCGTATCGCCAACCGCTTGCTACGGCGGGTGCGTGATTTCGCACAAGTTTGTGCGGATGGAGCGATTGAGCTTGATCTTGCTCGGGAAAGTCTTCGCCGAGAGGGCATCGATGCGGCTGGTTTAGATCGCTTGGATCGGGCGTTTTTGCGCACGATTGCGGAGCAATACCGGGGTGGACCGGTTGGGCTTGCGGCGGTTGCAGCCAGTTTGAGTGAAGATGCCGAGACTTTAGAGGATGTCGTGGAGCCGTTTTTATTACAACGAGGTCTTTTGATGCGTACTGCTACGGGGAGAAAACTGACACCAGCCGCGCACGAACATCTCGAGCAGTCCGCGGAGACCTAGAGATTTGCCGGTGTTGCGTTCTCGCTTTCTTGCATTTTTAGTGGCTGCGGCTGCTAGCGGTTGGGCTCGCCCGGCCCTGGCAACCGGTGGACTTGATCTTGACGATGGTCCTTTTGCGCCAGCAACTCCCGTACCCGATCCGTATCGCATGCCCGATCCGGAGGTGGAACCACAGCGCGTCGACCCAAATGTGATGGTGCGCGTGCGCGTCGGCGATGATGAGCAGACACGCTATCGGGGCAGCCTCGCTCAGAGCGGTGAGGCGCGCATTAATATTCTCCCGCTTGAAGATTATCTGCTCGGCGTGTTGCCGCTAGAAATGCCGAGTGCGTGGCCTGCGGAAGCACTCGCTGCTCAGGCTATCGTTGCGCGAACCTATGCGCTGCGTAAATGTCGCCCGAATAAAGCCTACGATTTGGTCGCCGGCACGGCAGACCAAATGTACGGTGGCTTGTCGGTTGAAGTCCCGGTTGCAAGCCAGGCGGTCCTTGGGACGAGTGGTAAGGTCATCACGTATAACGGTCAGCTTGCTGATGTTGCCTATATGTCGTGTTGCGGCGGTCACACCGAAGATGCCCAACGCCTGTGGGGATCGTCACTACCGTATTTGCGTGGCGTCGCGGATCCGTATTGTGCGGCAAGTCCCCAAACGGTTTGGACGCTTGAGCTGACCTGGGAAACACTCGGTCGACCCTTCCACTTCGACACCGATGCGCCGCTCGATCGTGTCGAATTGCTCGGCCCCCCTGGAGCGCGGCCGGTGACGCTACGCTGTGTTAGTGGTGGGACGGCGCAAGATATCGATGTGCTCGCGTTGCACCGCGCTTTTGCGCGACAAATGCACAGCAGCTACTTGCGTAGCGCTCAAGTCGAGAACAGCGATGAGGGAGAAGATGACGCCGGCAATCGTAAAGTAGTGCTCAATGGAGCGGGGCGTGGGCACGGCGTGGGCTTTTGCCAGTGGGGTGCACGGGGTATGGCGTTGAGCGGCGCAAGCGCTGCACAGATTGTCGCTTTTTACTTTCCTGGCACGGCCGTGGATCAACGATCGTCGATCAGCTAGATTTTGCGAGCGATCCTGACCTGATTGCCAGCTACGATTTTAGCCTTCCACCTGAGTTGATTGCGCATGCGCCGGCCGAGCCACGCGATCACGCGCGGCTGCTGGTCGTTTCGCGTGATGGTCATTTGGCACATCGTCAGTTCTTTGATCTGCCTGCTTGTCTGCGACGGGATGACCTGCTTGTGTATAATGAGACTCGGGTCATCAAGGCTCGCTTGCGCGGACAACGCGTGCACGACGGGGGAGCGGTTGAGCTCTTGGTGCTCGGAGTTGGTCCGGATGGGGATGTCCGGGCCATGGCGCGTCCGGCGCGACGGCTTCGCCCAGGTACGCGCTTGCGTTTCGGTCCGCCCAGGGAAGAGCCAGGCCATTCGATCGAGGTTGAGGTGCTCGGTCCTGAGAGCTTTCGCTTTCCGTCAGACTGCGATCTCACTCAGTTCCTTGAACGTGTCGGCGAGGTACCGCTACCGCCGTACATCACTCCCCCCGAAGGTCTCGACACCGCGCGTGCGTATCAGGCGATCTTTGCGAATATTCCCGGTAGCGTCGCCGCTCCGACCGCCTCGCTGCATTTCACCGAGCGTACCTTGACGGATTTGCAGCAGCGCGGAATCGAGCTGGTCCCGATCGTGCTGACGGTCGGCTTAGGCACCTTCGCCCCCGTCCGAGTCGCGCGGCTCAGTGAGCATACGATGCATAGCGAGCCCTACGCGATTCCCCCCACAACTGCAGCCGCGATCAACGCCGCGCGGCAACAAGGGCGGCGGATCGTTGCGATTGGCACAACGGTGCTGCGTGCACTCGAAGGCGCGGCGCAAAGTTCGTCGGGGAGTGTGCCGGCGGGTTCAGGGGAAACTGAGCTCTTCGTTACCCCTGGTTTTCGCTTTCAGGTTGTTGATGCGTTGATCACCAACTTCCATGTCCCGCGTTCGACGCTGATGGTTTTGGTCGCGAGTTTCGCTGGTGCCAAGATCATTCAACAAGCGTACGCCAGCGCGATTACTCAACGGTATCGCTTTTTTTCTTTTGGTGACGCAATGCTGCTAGAGCGGTGATTTTTCCATGCCTTCGTATTCGGCGTATTGTTGGATGAGTTTGGCGACAAGCCCCGTCCAGCCGGTTTGATGGCTGGCTCCTAAGCCGCTCCCGTTTTCTCCGTGGAAATATTCGTAGAAGAGAATATAGTCACGCCAGTGTGGGTCGTTTTGGAAGAGTGGATTATCGCCATAAACCGGGCGACGGCCCTGCGCATCGCGACTGAAGATATTGATCATGCGCTGCGATAAAAGGCTTGCAACTTCCCACAACGTCATTTCCGTGCCGCTGCCGGTTGGGCATTCGACTCGAAAATCATCACCGAAGTAACGATGAAATTTCTGTAATGCTTCAATCAATAAATATCCCAAGGGAAACCACACGGGGCCACGCCAATTCGAATTCCCGCCGAAAAGTCCACTGGTAGACTCGGCGGGTTCGTAGTCGACTCGATGTGCGCTGCCGTTAAATTCTAGTGAATACGGATGGTCTTTGTGCGCGCGCGAAAGAGCGCGGATGCCGTGTGGCGAGAGGAATTCATTTTCGTCGAGCATACGGCGGAGAATTGCGCGGAGTTGCTCTTTGTCCACGATAGCGAAGAGTCGGCGATCAGCCTCGCCCATATCTTCCATTGACGCAACGTTATCGCGGAGATCGTGGCGATTGCGGATAAACCAATTCATGCGGTGCGAAAAATCAGGAAATCGTTCGAGGGTCTCTGCTTCGAGCGTTTCCACCGCTAAAAGCGGGATCAGACCGACCATCGAGCGGACTTTGAGGGTGATTTGTTTGCCGTCGGTTAGAGCGAGCGCGTCGTAATAAAATTTATCTTCATCGTCCCAGAGGCCAATCATGCGTTCGCCGCTTTGGTTCATCGCATCCGCAATATAGAGGAAATGCTCATAGAATTTTGAGGCGATATCCTCGTAATTGTGATTATCTTTTGCCAACTCTAGCGCGATTGCTAGCATGCTTAAGGAATAAAACGCCATCCAACTGGTGCCGTCGGATTGATTAATGTACGTTCCTTCAGGCAAATTTTCACTGCGGTTAAAAACCCCAATGTTATCCAAACCAAGAAAACCGCCTTGGAAAATATTGTTTCCGCTTGCATCTTTGCGATTGACCCACCAGGTAAAATTCAAGAGAAGCTTTTGGAAAACTCGCTCGAGAAAAGATCGATCGGCTTGGCCGTGCATTTTTTTATCAATCCGATAGACGCGCAAAGCTGCCCAAGCTTGTACTGGTGGATTGACATCACCAAACGCCCATTCGTAAGCGGGAATTTGCCCATTGGGATGCATGTACCATTCACGCGTCAAGAGTATCAATTGGCTTTTTGCAAAATCAGGATCGATCATCGCTAAGGGGATCATATGGAAGGCGTGGTCCCACGCTGCGAACCAGGGGTATTCCCAGGTATCGGGCATCGATAAAATGTCGTTGCTATAGAGATGCGCCCACTCGTGATTGCGCCCTTTGAGCCTACTTGCAGGTGGCGTCGGTTCGGCGGGGTCGCCCTTGAGCCAATCGTAGACGACGTAGTTGTAGAATTGCTTATTCCAGAGCATCCCTGCTAAGGCTTGGCGCTGAATCGCGCGTTCATCATCGGTGAGTGAAAACGGATTGACTTGTTGATAGAAATGATCGGCTTCGGTCGCGCGGGTCTGGAGCATTTCGCTGAAGGCGTTCCCAAACGGATCATCTAGTTGCGGTTCAAGCGAAAGACGCAAACGAATACGACGCGATTGGCCTGAGCCAAGCTCGAGCTGGTACCAAATACTTGACTTGGTTCCAATCTTTTTGGGATTAACTGCAGACAGTTCCCCGTCCACCACCCGACGGTTGATACCGTCTTTTACGTATGGTGATTCATTCGGTTTGCCAAAGAGCGCATCGATATTTGTTTCATTTTCGGTGAAAAGTGTTTCTCCAGACTCGGCGTAGAGATAATACTCGCCCAATGTCGCATGGCTTGCTTCGAGCACAACATGAGGCTCGTCGCTAGAAATGTCGCGAATCGCTGGTTTGTGACAGCCTTTTTTCCAAGACCACTCGTTGCGGAACCACAGCGTTGGCAAGACATGAATACTGGCGGTATCCGGTCCTCTGTTAATGATTTCTAGCTCGATCAGATAATCGTCGGTATCTGCCTTCGCGTAGGTAGCAAAGACGTCAAAATAACGATTCTCGGCAAAGATTCCGGTATCGACTAATTCGTATTCTGGGTCAAGGCGTGTGCGGCTTTTTGCTTGAGCAACTAATTCTTCGTATGGAAAACGACTCTGCGGATATTTATAGAGTGCGCGCATATAGGCGTGCGAGGGCACATTGTCGAGGAAAAAATAATACTCCTTAAGATCTTCACCGTGGTTGCCTTCGGGACCAGTCAAACCAAACGCGCGCTCTTTGAGGATATGATCTTGTCCGTTCCAAAGCGCCACCGCAAAACACAAGCGTTGGTGATCATCGCTGATGCCGAGTAAGCCATCTTCTCCCCAGCGATAAGCACGTGAGCGTGATTGTTCATGCGTGACATAGCCCCATGCGTCGCCGTCTGCACTATAATCTTCCCGCACCGTCCCCCATTGTCGTTCACTCAGATACGGTCCCCAACGACGCCAGGGAATTTGCGCTTCCCGCGCGTCGCGCAAGCGCTTGCGTTCATTATTCACGAGTGTATCTTTCAGGCAGAGGCGTTCAGCCGGGATTGCAAGAGGGCGTGTACCGCATCATAAATTCGCTGCGTGGGCTCTTGGCGATATGCCCACCGTGCATCATTATTCGGGCGTGGCACAATCATCGTTGCATTTGCTTCAAACACAACGACTTGCCCCGCTGCATCGAGCGCGAAATCAATTCCACCGTAATCAAGGGACAATTCGTGAGCGACTGCTTGCAGGCTTGCGATAGCTTTTTCTCCGAGATGGGCATGCATATCGGTGAGAAAATGCGCATCGATCTCGATATGTTGCTCGTCGTCCATTTGAGCACTAAAATAGTGGACTTTCCAGTCGTTGCCGACTGCTGCGTGAAGTGGGTAGAGCTTCCCGCCAACAGCCATTACCCGATACTTACAGAATCGACCGGCTTGATCACGGGTATCGATGTATTCCAAGACCAGAAGTTCTTCGCCGGGTAGTTTCGCTACAGCAGCTACCAGGTCGGATGCGTCGTCGATAGCGAGAAAGTGTTGGCCGGTATGGAATCCTAGCGTGCGGATCAAGAGCGGAAAGGCGAAGCCGGCTTGTTGAAGCGCTACCAGCGCATCATCGGCCAGGAGCTGATCACGCGAAAAGAGCTGCATGTGTGCAGTCTGAACGTTCGGTAGTGCGCGTAAGCGCTGGGCAATCGCAGTGCGGCGGGTGGCAGCGATCACGCTGGGGTGGTTAATGACGCTGGCGTTGGAGCGAGCCACAATGCGTTGCGCTCCGGCTAGACCGGCGCTAGCAATATCGGCATCGCCGATCGTATTAATGAGCAGATCGTGCGGCGGTAATTCGGGCAGATACTGTTCGCTTTCCGCAATGATTTTGGTAATGGCGAAGTGTTGCTCATCGAGCATGCCTTCAAAGTGGATATTCCCGGGCGTTGAAGAGACGATGAGTAGGGTTCTGATACCGCTGCCTTCTCCGCGATACGGCAAGACCGTGAGCGGATTTGCATCGAAGCCACGGGCGTGATGACTCGCGGCGGCGGTGTTTTCTCCCAGAGCTTGCAGCGCGAGAGTCAGGCCGCGGTGAGCTTCCACGTTATCGGGCTCGAGTACGAGTGCGCGCTCGTAATGCAGTCGGGCGGTGGCGGGGTCGTCACCCCGTAAGAGCAAGAACGCGAAATTGGCATGCGCCTTCGCGTTCTCAGGGTGACGGATGACCGCTTCCTTATAGTGTGCAAAGGCCTCAACGCGTCGACCAGTTTGATAGTTGATCCGCGCGAGATTATTGCGCGCGGGAAAAAAATCGGGATCCTCGTGAAGAATGTGGTTGTACGCATGCTCGGCCTCGCTTGCACGACCGAGGCTTTCGAGGGTGAGCGCTCGTTCGAACTGTAGCGTGAGCAGCTCGGGCTGTTCAGCGAGGCCCGAATCAAGCACCCGTAGCCAACTTTCACGGTCGGCGAGAGAAACCTCAGCTTGCATACGTGCACCTTTCTCCTTATAGATAATCCATTTGATCTTCGGCAGAGAAAGTGCAAGTCGTTACATGTCTCGTTTTTGAGTTGTGGAGAGTACATAATGCGTGCGCACTTGCCGATAGAGGTGGGTGATGAATGCCGTGGATGCAAGCGAACAAGCATATTTACAGCAGTTAGCGCACAACCCAGAGGATGTTGCTGCCCTCGATGGTTTGGGTATGCTCGCCGCTCGCACCGGGCGTCTGGATGCCGCCCTTTCGGCACTCTCACGCGCTGCACAATTGGCTCCTCATGATGCCCAGATCCAGATTCATCTGGCGCATATCTATCACGATCGTTGCGAATGGGAAGCGGCACGTTTGCAATACGCTCGAGCGCTCTATTTGGCCCCGGATGATCCCCTCGCGCACGAAGGTGCTGCCTACACGGCGATGCGCTTGAATGACCTTGAGCAAGCGGAGAAGCATCGTTCGCGGGCCTTCCAGCATCGTGCGCTTACACAGCGGACAGTCAGTTTGGCCGCTCCGACGATGCTCTTGATTCTCTCCGCTTATGGCGGCAATGTCGATATGCGACCGTATTTGGCGGCCGAAGCGATCAACGTGGTCAAGTTGATTGCCGAAGAACTCGATCAGGTGACCGTCTTACCGGAGTTTGATTATGTCTTTCATGGGATTGGTGATCCTGATCACCACAGTGATACGCTGCGTGCGCTTCATACGCTCACGCCAATCATAGAGCAATACCACAAACCGATTCTCAACCATCCCGCTGCCGTCTTGCGAAGTCGTCGCGATGAAAATGCGTATCGTTTTGCGCGTCTTCCGCATGTGCGTACCCCGCGCGTGGTCCGCTTGCAACGTTCGGAGAGCGCGGAGGAGTCGGCTTGGTTGCTGACCCGGGCGATGGCCTTCCCCTTCTTGCTACGTGTTCCGGGCTTTCATACCGGGGAGCACTTTTGCTTGGTGAGTACTCAGGAAGAATTGGTGCAGGCGATGCACGAGTTGCCGGGTGATGAGCTGCTTGCGTTGGAGTATCTCGATACCCGCGATGAGCATGGCTTGTTCCGGAAATATCGTATGATGAGCATCGGGGGCGTGTTGTATCCTGCGCATTTAGCGATTGATGCGCAGTGGAAGGTGCACTACCGGCATGCTCTGACGACTTCCTCAGAGGCGTTTTTGGCCGAAGAAGCGCGCTATCTTGAAGACCCCGAGCGGGTGCTTGGCGAGCAGGCGATGTCCGCACTGCACGCTATTAGCACCACGCTAAACCTCGATTATGCGGGTATTGATTTTAGTGTGGATGCCGCGGGTCGAGTTGTCTGTTTCGAAGCGAATGCAATGATGGTCGTACCGCTGCCCAGTCATACTCCAGCCAATCACGCTCGGCGTGCAGCGGCACAAGCGATTCATCATGCAATGAAGCGCTTGTTGTGGTTATAAAGATGAGGCGTACAATTTTGGGCATGAAAATGAACCCTGCTAGGCACAGAGAAACGTGGCTCGCATGAATCGACTGTATCCTCTGTTGCTCACCCCCCATTTGGTTGAGGCCCTTTGGGGCGGTGATGCGCTGGTCAGCCGCTACGGCAAAGCCGGCAGCGCCACGGCAACATACGGTGAATCGTGGGAATGTTGGAGCGACAACAAGGTTGCTAATGGGACTGAAGCGGGCAAGTCGATCGGTGAATTATTGCACTCGATGGGCCCCGCTTTGATCGGCTTGACCCGACTTACCGATCGTAAGGATTTCCCGGTCTTGACGAAGATCATCGACGCTCATCAGCCTTTGTCGGTTCAGGTGCATCCTGATGATGTCTACGCTCGGCGAGTGGAACAGGCGCCGAACGGCAAGACCGAATGTTGGGTTATTCTTGAAGCGCTGCCAGGTGCTGAATTGATTCTTGGATTTGCTCAGGATTGCGATGCCGAGCAATATCGGCGTCGGCTTCAGGCAGGCAGCTTGAGCGAAATCTTGCGGCGCGTGCCAGTAAAGAAGGGTGATGTCTTCTACATCCCTGCTGGCACGTTGCATTCGATCGGCGCGGGTATTGTGCTTTTCGAAACGCAGCAGACGAGTACGACGACCTATCGGATCTATGATTGGGACCGGGTCGATGCCAACGGCCAAAAGCGTGTTTTGCAGGTCGATAAAGCCGCCGACGTGCTTGATTTCCGCGCTTCAAGCCGCGGTCCGGTACAGCCATTCAACTATCGCTACCTTGGAGCGAATCGGCGACTTTTGGTGATCGATGATCATTTTGGGCTCGAGCAGCTAGAAGTGCCTGGCCATGTGAAATTTCTGACCGAAGCCGCTGCGACGGTGATTCAAGCCCATGATGAGGCCATTCTCTTGCGAACTATCCACGATGAAGTGCCACTTTTGCCCTGGCAATGCGCCCTGATTCCAGCCGGGCTTGATCGTGTTGAGATTCGTGCGGAGCAACCAACGAGTGTCTTTACAGTCACGCCGGCTGGCGCAGCAACCCGAGCGCGCAAGCGACTCACCGCGCTGGGCATCGACACTGCTCCCTTCGACGCGTTTTTGGCACAATTCGTCTGATGAGTGCAGGGGTGCGGGCGTTTGAATCGCTGACGGGAGTTTTCTCTGCCTTACTCGAGAACTTGCGTGCGCCAGCTAAGCAAAAGTTTGATGGTATGCCGCGCTGGGTTGGTGGGCGCATGCGGATTGCTTGTAATGTAGAGCATGTATACGCGTTTTGGCGTTTCCCTTCGAATCTGCTCAAGGTCTTGCGCATCGTCAAGAGCCTGAACACCCACGAGGGCGGAGTAACGAGCTGGGAACTACGCGGGCAACTTGGGCAGAGCTTGGCGTATAGCTGTGATCCGGTGATCGAGCTCGATGGTGAGCGGATCGAATGGCGCGCGAGTGCTGATGCTCCCGTGCAGAGCCGTTTGGCCTTGAGTTTCCTCGCCCTTGACGAGAACGCTTGCGAGCTCGGATTCGAATGGACTCTCACGCTCAAACCTCACCAAGCAGCGACGATTCCACTGAATTTGGATGGGCTGATGGATGAATTCACTCAACGCATGCTCGATGATGATTTAGATCGCTTGCGGGTCGTGCTCGAAAGCCAAGCGCACGCGGCGGTCGTCGCGCAGGACGATACCGTGGCTTCCAATCTAGACGAAGAAGAGGAGAAAGCGGATGCATAAGCTGGCGTTCTTAGCTTGCACAGGCGCAGTGCTGCTAGCAGCCTGTTCCGGCAACATGACGGGCGCGACGCCACCGGTTGCTGCACCAGCGAGCAATGGAGCGGTTCAGCCTCAGTCCGTGACGAGCAGCCAACCTGGTTCAGCTGTCCCTACTCCCGACAGCTTGACGAGCGAAAGTACCGTGAGTATCACTGCGGCCACCTTGGTGACCTTGCCGACCGTAGGCGGCTTTGGTGGGACGCTGCGCTTGAGCCCGCTCGCGGGGGCCGGCATGACGACTCCGTTGCCGAGTTCTTCGCCTGTTCCATCCCCGAGCGCGCATGCAAGTGCACGGGCTGCTGCGATTCCCTCAGCTGGCCCGACTGCTTCTGCGACGCCAGGGACAGTGCTGATTACGCCACGGCCCAAAGGCTATCTCGCGACGACCGTGCATATCCAGCTCGAAGCGTATCCGAGTGCTGCTCCGCTACGTGAAGACTCGGCTGATGATGGTGCGACCAACCCGCTCCTGAAGATCAAGCTCAGTTCGGGGATTCCGCTCGTGCTCAATGGGCTCAATGCGTTCAACTTGACGCTGCCAAGCTTACAGGTTGCTCCGGATCATCATTATGCTTTCGCGCTATTTGATTTCGACCATACCACAGGCCACGCTGCTGGTTCGCTCTTGCACCATAAATCAGTGCCGCAACAGGCGGTAGCGATGGCGGTTACGGCTCAGCTGAGTGGCACGAGCCTTCAGTTCCTTGATAATGCCACAGCGCTCACCTTGACGCCCAAGCACCACTATGTCGCTGTCCTCTATTCCGATACTGTCGTGCCGACGCCAAGTCCCTCGCCGTTGATTCAGCCTAGCCCCTTGCCCAGCGCATCGGCCATTATACCTACACCCAAGCCCAGTGCCACGCCCTTGCCGTAATCGAGTTAGGCAACATTAAGATGACATAAAGTGGTTCTCTAATCATCACGTTTGCTTTTGGGCAAGATAGGCAGGTCAAGTATGTCGGTGCCTTGGTTGTCGGCTGGTCCTATCGACGATATTGTCCGGCTTCAAGAAAGAGAGCATGCCCTCAACCCAGGGTATGACCCGGAGAACCAGGCGCGCACCCACGATAAAGATACGCTTGGTGAGCTCTATAAGCACGAAACCCAGCGTGATATCGTGGAAAATTATCGCATCGAAGAGCTGCGAAAGGCTGCTGGCAATTTCCCAGCGATCGGGGCGAATCCCGAGAATCCTACCGTGCGTGAGTACCGCGAGTACATTCGTAAGCATTACGGCAATGAATCTGGCCTTGAGCGTCTCAAGAATGTAGACGAGACCAAATCGTTAGTCACGTTGCTCCGCTTGGATCCAGAGCTAGGGGAAAAGTTAGGTCTGAAAGCACTGCCGTATCGAATCTCTGCCTTGCTGCAGGAAGGGGAGGTGCGCCAAATCAAGCGCACGGCTGCTCTGACCCGACTTAAGGAGAGTAAGGATGTCGGTCGTGGTGCGCGGATAGCGGTTGCCGGCATGCGCCGGCAAGAGGGCTTCAAAAAGTGGACCCGTTCCCACCCTGCGCTAGCTTTGGCCATGGTTGCGCCGCTTGTTCTCGCGGTAAAAGTCGCTTTGCTTGTGATTTTTATGAAAGAAGCAACCGGCGGTTTCCATCACAAGCACGCAGCGGCGCTAGCCAACGCGCAGAACGGGCAAGGTCAACAGTCACCACCACCTGGCCAGCCCCAACAAGCCTACCCTGCTTACGCTATGCCGGTGAATACTGGCGGCAGTGTGGTATAGCAAAAATACTCTCCACGAACCCTTGACGATTGGGCGTTTGCTGCTCTATACTGCAGGCCTATGCCTTGTTGAGACGTTGCGGAAAACGGCCCCTTGCTTTTGTGTGAGGTCCGATGTCCGCTGTTTTGTTTTCCGGCATAGGTCATTCGAGGTACGATGAACTTAATCGACGTGAACAACTTCGACGCAATGCAGATCGGGCTCGCGAGTCCCGAGCAGATTCGTGCATGGTCGTTCGGCGAAGTGAAAAAGCCTGAGACTATTAATTATCGCACGTTGAAGCCAGAGCGTGACGGTCTCTTTTGCGAGAAGATCTTTGGTCCCACGAAAGATTGGGAGTGCCATTGCGGCAAGTACAAGCGGATCCGCTTTAAAGGTATGATCTGCGATCGCTGCGGAGTGGAAATCACTCGGGCGAAGGTTCGCCGCGAGCGCATGGGCCATATCGAATTGGCCACCCCTGTCTCGCATATTTGGTATTTCAAAGGGGTGCCTTCTCGAATTGGCATTCTGCTGGATATGTCACCTCGACAGCTCGAGAAGGTTATCTATTTCGCAGCCTACGTCGTTATCGATCCAGGGCAAACCTCGCTGAACAAGCGAGAAGTTTTGACCGAGCAACGTTATCGTGAAGCGCGTGAGCAGTTCGGCAACGGATTCCGCGCCGGCATGGGCGCCGAGGCGATCCGTGAGTTGTTGCGCGATCTCAACCTCAAAAAAACGCAAGAGGACCTTCGCAAAGAATTCCGCGATACAACCGGTCAAAAACGTGTCAAGGCGATCAAGCGGCTTGAAGTCGTGGAGGCTTTCATTAATTCCGGTAATCGTCCGGAGTGGATGGTGCTCTCTGCTGTTCCGGTGATTGCTCCTGAGCTACGACCGATGGTTCAGCTCGATGGTGGACGTTTTGCGACTTCGGATCTGAATGATCTCTATCGTCGTGTCATCAATCGCAATAATCGCCTCAAGCGGTTGCTTGAGCTCTCGGCTCCCGAAATTATCATCAAAAACGAGAAGCGGATGCTTCAAGAAGCAGTCGATGCGCTCATCGATAATGGACGGCGTGGCCGCCCGGTCACGGGTCCAAATAATCGCCCGTTGAAATCGCTCTCGGATATCCTCAAGGGTAAACAGGGGCGTTTCCGCCAGAACCTCTTAGGAAAACGCGTCGATTACTCTGGTCGTTCGGTCATCGTCGTTGGTCCGAATCTCAAGCTGCACCAGTGCGGTTTGCCGAAAGAAATGGCCTTAGAGCTCTTCAAGCCGTTTGTGATGAAGAAGCTTGTTGACCGTGGTCAAGCGCACAATATCAAGAGCGCCAAGCGCATGGTCGAACGCGTACGGGTCGAAGTCTGGGACGTACTCGACGAAGTGATTCGCGAGCATCCGGTCTTGCTCAATCGTGCTCCAACCTTGCATCGTCTTGGCATTCAAGCCTTCGAGCCGGTGCTTGTTGAAGGGAAAGCGATTCATCTTCATCCGTTGGTTTGTACGCCGTACAACGCAGATTTCGATGGCGACCAGATGGCGGTCCATCTACCGCTTTCGGCAGCGGCGCAAGCTGAGGCGCGCATCCTCATGCTTTCCTCGAACAATATCTTGCAGCCAAGCTTTGGTAACCCGGTCTCGATTCCGACCCAGGACATGGTGTTGGGTCTGTATTTCCTCACTTTCCAACGTGATGAATACACCGGTCTTGCCAAGGGTGAGCTCGCTGACGACTATGCGTACTCCATGTTCAACCCGAATGGCAGCCCGCGCAAAGAGCCGCCGGTTCAAAAGCGTGATGCGGATGGCAATGAGATTTTGCGTGCGTACGCTGGTCCGGTAGAAGTGATCCTCGCTTATGAGAATCGCGTGCTCGGATTGCAAGATTGGATCAACGTCAAGATTGACGGAGCGTTCATTCGCACGACGGCTGGACGGGTAATCTTCAACGAGGCCTTCCCCAAGAAGTGGAAGATGCCGTTCCGCAACCAGAACATCGACAAATCTGCGCTAAAGAAACTCATCACCGAATGCTACCGGAGCTATGGGAACGCCGAAACTGCAAGCTTCCTTGACTCGATCAAGGCGCTCGGCTTCCGCTTTGCTACGCAGTCGGGGACGACGGTTTCGATTAGCGATATTGTTGTTCCGGATGAAAAATATCGGATTCTGGATCGTGCCGATGCCAACGTAGAAGCTGTGCATCAGATGCACGGGCAGGGCTTCATCTCTGAGGATGAGCGCTACAACAAGGTCATCGAAATCTGGTCAAAAGCCGGTGAAGATGTCACCGAGGCTATGCAAGGGGCTCAGAATCCGCTTAATCCCGTCTTCATGATGGCAACCTCTGGTGCACGCGGTTCGGTGGCTCAGGTCAAGCAGCTTGGTGGTATGCGCGGGCTCATGTCTGATCCATCGGGACGAATCCTCGAAATTCCCGTCAAGGCCTCGCTCAAAGAAGGCTTGACGGTGCTCGAGTACTTCATTTCAACGCACGGAGCGCGCAAAGGCTTGGCAGATACGGCCTTGCGTACTGCTGACTCTGGTTATCTTACCCGGCGACTCGTTGACGTCGCGCAAGATGTCATCATCCGCGAAGATGATTGCGCTACGACAGAGGGCATTACGGTTAATGCGATTCAGATCGGACGTGAAACGATCGAGCCGCTGTACGATCGCATCATCGGCCGCTACGCAATTGCTGACGTGGTTGATGGAAACGGCAACGTGATCGTGCGCCGCGGCGAAGAAATCGACGAAGAACGTGCCAAGGCTTGCGTCGATGGGGAAGTGCGTGATATTGGCATCCGTTCCGTCTTGCGTTGCAAGGCGAAGTATGGTGTTTGTGCGGTTTGTTACGGTCGCAACTTGGCTACTGGCAAACGAGTCGATATTGGTGAAGCGGTTGGTATTATCGCTGCTCAATCGATCGGTGAACCAGGTACCCAGTTGACGCTTCGTACCTTCCACACAGGCGGTGTCGCTCAGGAAGATATCATCACTGGTTTGCCCCGTGTCGAAGAAATTTTCGAGGCACGCAAGCCAAAAGGGCAAGCTGTCATGTCTGAGGTTGCCGGCAGCGTACGCCTCTCGGATGACAAGAATAAGCGTATTGTGATCGTTACCGATAAGCAGGGCGAGGAACACGAGTACGATGTTCCTTCAGGGACACGCTTGTCGGTGAATGAGGGCGATGAAATCCAGGCTGGGGCTCAACTGTGTGAAGGTAGCTTGAACCCACATGACCTCTTGAGGCTCCAGGGTGAGGCCAGATTGCAACATTATCTGGTTCAGGAAGTTCAAAAAGTTTATCGCTCACAGGGTGTCGATATCAACGATAAGCACATCGAGACGATCGTCCGCTCGATGCTCCGCAAAATCAAAGTGCTGGATGGCGGAGATACGCGTATGCTGCCAAGTCAGGTGATTGAGCTTGCCGAGTTCAACGACGAAAACGAGCGGATTGCTGCAGCTGGTGGAAATGTTGCAACTGGGACTCCGGTCCTCTTGGGAGTGACCAAAGCTTCCTTGGCAACAGCATCATTCTTGGCCGCAGCAAGCTTCCAGGAAACAACGCGAGTACTCACCGATGCCGCAATCAAGGGCAAGTATGATCCCTTGCTCGGCCTCAAAGAGAACGTGATTATCGGTAAGCTCATTCCAGCTGGAACGGGCATGCAGCGGTATCGCCAACTCACGATCAAGCCCGTTGGGCAAGATCTCGATGCGGAAGGTCGCCCACGTCACCGGGTGCTCGATGACTTCCCGTTCTCGCCTCAGGATGCAGCGTTGGTCGATATTGTTGGTCAACGTCAGGATGCACGACGCTTGGTCGGTAGCTATGTTGATCGGCGACCGCCTACCGAAGGCACCGTGCAGTATGAGGGCGAGTACGACGACTCGACCGCTGTACAAGCTCCGCAACCTAAGACGCAATACGGTCCAACTGGGATTAATCCCGAAGACCTCTAGAGCGTTCGAGGCCTCGTGGAGGCTGTTTCCGAAAAGCACCATGCTGCATCTAGCGGCGTGGTGTTTTTTGTTTACGGAGTGAGATTGCCGATAGTGGCCCAACGATTTACGCTGATCCATGAAGACGTCCAGCTCATTGGCGAGCAAAGGTTACGTGGGCCGCTGCACCTTGTCTTTGCCCACGGTTGGATTAGCTCGAGGCGGATGTGGGATGAGGTGCTTGCCTTATTGCCTGAGCAGGTCTCATATACGACGTTTGACTTTCGAGGCTGTGGCCAAAGCGATCGGCCAGTACAAGGTCACGATTTACTTGGCTACGCTAAAGACTTGCGGGCCATCCTTGAAACGCTCGCAGTGCCCGTAGTGCTCGTAGGGCATTCCATGGGTGCGCGGGTCGCTCAATACGTCGCAACCCAAGCCCCAGCAAATATACAAGGACTTATTTTAGTCGCACCAGGCGTTGCTGGCTCTACCGTTGTCGTGCCGCGGCATCGTGAATTGATGGTGCGCGCATATGGGTCCCGACGCCGAATCCATGCGTTTCAGCGTGGAGCGATGGTACGCGAACTCGCTCCTCAGGTGATGGAACGGCTCGTTGATGATGCGCTTTTGGCGCAATACGAGCATTGGCTTGGTTGGTACGATCACGGGCGAACGCTTGATTTCAGTGCTCAATTAGCACGCGTGACGGTGCCCGTTCAACTGATTGCAGGCGAGCAGGATCCATTGATTCCTCTCGGACGGCTTGAGCGAGAGTTGTTGAATGCCTATCCGCAAGCTCGCTTGCACGTCATAGGTGGTGCTGGTCACAATTTGGCGGTAGAGGCGCCAAACGAGTTGGTAGAATCTTTTTTGACGAATCTGCATGAGAAATTCAACCTTACTCAGTAAAAAGAAATTGACGGATACGTAGCCTCTTGCTATAATTCCGGGGTTCCGGCCCGCTCACGTCGAGGCCGGGTTTATGTATTCAAAGGGAGTGCAGTCCGCTTGCCGACCATTAGTCAGCTCGTCCGTAAGGGGCGCCAAAAGCTCGAAAAAAAGGTGAAAGCACCAGCGCTTCGAGTTGCTCAAACAGGCCCGAAGCCTGGCCATCCAGACCTTCCGCTGCGCACGTTTGAGGTTCGCGGGAATCCTTTTCGTCGTGGTGTGTGTACGCAAGTAAAGACCATTACGCCGAAGAAGCCGAATTCTGCCTTGCGTAAGGTCGCTCGTGTCCGCTTGACCAATGGTGAAGAGGTTACGGCTTACATCCCTGGTATCGGCCACAATCTTCAAGAGCACAGCGTCGTGTTAATCCGCGGCGGACGTGTGAAAGATCTCCCCGGTATTCGTTATCATATCATTCGCGGAACGCTCGATACGTCGGGTGTTGCGAAGCGTATGCAGAGTCGCTCAAAATACGGCGCTAAACGCGCTGGCAAGAAGTAGAAGGAAGATGCCGCGTAAAGGCCCTGCACCAAAGCGTGTAATTTTACCCGACCCGAGATTTAACTCAAAAGTCCTTGCTCGCTTTATTAATAAAGTGATGCTGGCCGGCAAGAAGTCAGTCGCTGAAAAAATTGTTTACGACGGACTCGAGCTGGTTGGTGAAAAGACCGGTCGCGATCCTATGGATGTTTTTACCCAAGCGCTGGGTAATGCGATGCCTCTCGTTGAGGTCCGGCCACGACGTGTTGGCGGTGCAACGTACCAGGTTCCTATGGATGTACGCCCGGATCGTCGCCAGGCAATGGCCATGCGCTGGCTCATCGGTTTCGCGCGCAAGCGTTCTGGCCGTTCTATGGTTGAGAAGCTTGCTGCTGAGTTGATGGATGCTGCGAATAATCTTGGTGCATCTGTCAAGAAGCGTGATGATACTCATAAGATGGCCGAAGCAAACAAAGCTTTCGCCCATTATCGTTGGTAGGGCGTTATGGCTGCACGCGAATTTCAGCTTGAGAAGACTCGTAATATTGGTATTGCTGCGCATATTGATGCCGGCAAAACCACTGTTACTGAGCGTATTCTCTTTTATACTGGTCGCACTCACAAAATTGGTGAAGTGCATGAAGGTGCCGCGACGATGGACTGGATGGTCCAAGAGCAAGAGCGCGGCATTACCATTACCTCTGCGGCAACGGCCTGCACCTGGAATGGCACGCGAATCAATATTATTGACACGCCGGGCCACGTTGATTTCACCGTTGAAGTTGAGCGCTCGCTGCGTGTTCTTGATGGTCTAGTCGCTCTTTTTGATTCCGTAGCTGCGGTTCAGCCTCAGTCGGAGACCGTGTGGCGTCAAGCGAATAAGTACCGCGTCCCTCGTATTATTTTTGTTAATAAGATGGATCGTATGGGTGCTGACTTTTTTAATGCGGTCAGTAAAATTCGCGAACGGCTGGGCGCGCGGGCGATGCCTATTCAGGTTCCAGTTGGCGCGGAAGACCAATTTAAGGGGATCATTGACCTTTTCACGATGAAAGCTGTCATCTATACAGATGATCTTGGCTCGACGATGGAGATGTCTGAAATCCCTGATGACTTGCTCGAAAATGCGCAAAAATGGCGTCACGAGTTGATTGAGGCGATAGCTGAGACGAGCGATGTCTTGACCGAGAAGTATCTGGCTGGTGAAGAGTTGACCATTGCTGAAATGAAGCAGGGTTTGCGCGAGGCTACCATTGCTGGCTCGGTTCTTCCGATGCTGTGCGGCTCTGCCTTCAAAAACAAGGGTGTTCAGCCACTGTTGGATGCGATTGTCGACTTTTTGCCCTCTCCTTTGGAGGCCAAGCCGATCGTCGGTGAAGACCCCAAGGGTGGAATCGAACTCATTCGTAAGCCGGATGATGAGGAGCCATTTGCGGCCCTCGCGTTCAAAATTGCGACCGATCCATATGGAAACCTCACCTATTTCCGCGTGTATTCAGGCGTTTTGGAAAAAGGTAGCTACGTTTACAACTCTCGCTCTGGCAAGCGCGAGCGCATTGGTCGCATCTTGCGGATGCACGCAAATACGCGCGAAGATATTACATCTATTGGTGCAGGTGATATTGCCGCTGCAGTGGGCTTGTCTGATACTCGCACGGGTGATACCCTCTGCGATGAGAAGAAGCCCATCGTTCTTGAGGCGATAACGTTTCCTGAGCCAGTTATTGCTCAGGCGATCGAGCCGAAGACGAAGGCTGACCAAGATAAGCTTGGTATTGCGCTCTCGCGGCTTGCTCAAGAAGACCCGACTTTCAGGATGCGTACTGACGAAGAAACCCAGCAGACGATTATCGCTGGAATGGGGGAGTTGCATCTCGAGATTATCCTGGATCGGCTGAAGCGCGAATTCAAAGTCGAAGCTAACGTCGGGAAACCTCAGGTTGCCTATAAAGAGGCGATTACAAAAACGATTGAAAAGCAAGGCCGCTTTGTTCGTCAGTCTGGCGGTAAAGGCCAGTATGGTGACGTTTGGATTCGTCTTGAGCCATTAGAGCCGGGCAGCGGCTACGTTTTTGAATCGGCGATTGTGGGCGGAACGGTGCCTCGTGAGTTCATTAAGCCAGTTCAAGAAGGAATTCGTGAAGCGTGTCAAAGTGGCGTGCTGGCAGGCTATCCTGTTCTTGATTTTAAGGCAACGTTATTTGATGGCAGTTATCATGATGTTGACTCCTCAGAAATGGCCTTTAAAATTGCCGGTTCGATGGCTTTCAAGGAGGCTAATCGTGCTGCGGGACCGGTTCTGCTCGAACCGATCATGGCAGTCGAGGTTACCACGCCGAGTGAACACATGGGGGACGTAATCGGTGATTTGAATAGTCGTCGTGGTATGATTACCGGGACCGAAGATGCACCTGGCGGTGCTCAAATCATCAATGCGCTCGTTCCGCTGTCTGAAATGTTCGGCTATGCGACTGAACTTCGATCGATGACAAAAGGCCGTGCAAGTTATTCCATGAAGTTCAGTCATTACGAAAAAGCGCCGAAATCTGTTGAAGAAGAGATTATATCCAAATCTTCTGGCAAAAAAGCGGCTGCATAACAACCCTTGCGCATAACTCCGCGTGGCCGAATGTGCCACCGCATCGAGAAGGACGACTAAGAAATTGGCGAAGGCGAAATTCGAACGTAGCAAACCCCACGTCAACATCGGTACGACGGGCCACGTCGACCATGGTAAGACAACTCTCACCGCTGCGATTACCCATTGTTTAGCGACTGAAGGTCTGGCTCAGAAAAAAGATATCAATGATATCGATAATGCTCCGGAAGAAAAAGAGCGCGGCATTACGATTGCTATCTCGCACCAAGAGTACGAGACAGCTAGCCGTCACTACGCACACGTAGATTGCCCGGGCCATGCTGATTACATCAAGAATATGATCACCGGTGCTGCTCAGATGGATGGCGCTATCCTGGTGGTTTCTGCCGCAGACGGTCCCATGCCGCAGACGCGCGAGCATATCTTGTTGATGAAGCAGGTTGGCGTTCCTTATATCATCGTTTTCTTGAATAAAGTTGACATGGTTGATGACGAGGAGCTACTCGAACTCGTTGAACTCGAAGTGCGC
Organism: uncultured bacterium; assembly: GCA_903829325.1. Taxonomy (GTDB): domain Bacteria; phylum Vulcanimicrobiota; class Vulcanimicrobiia; order Vulcanimicrobiales; family Vulcanimicrobiaceae; genus CAIKPM01. The sequence goes on along the minus strand of CAIKPM010000060.1, from coordinate 9,443 downwards.
GAGCTACTCTCAAGCTATGATTTCCCTGGTGATGACGTTCCTGTCATTCGTGGGTCTGGGCTGAAGGCGTTGAATTCGAGCGGACGACGCGACGATCCTGATGCTGCACCTGTGTTCAAGTTGATGGATGCTGTGGATGCCTACATCCCAACGCCGGAGCGGGCCGTCGACAAGCCGTTCTTGATGCCAGTTGAAGATGTATTTACGATTACTGGTCGTGGAACTGTCGGTACTGGCCGTGTCGAACGTGGTCAGGTCAAAGTTGGCGAAGAAATCGAAATCGTTGGATTCCAAGAAAAGGCTAAAAAGTCAGTCGTAACCGGAATTGAAATGTTCCGTAAGCTGCTCGATAGCGGTATCGCTGGCGATAACATCGGTGTGCTGCTTCGCGGTATTGAGCGTACTGATATTGAGCGCGGTCAAGTTTTAGCGAAGCCAGGCTCGATCAAGCCAGGTCTCAAGTTCAAAGCTGAAGTTTACGTTCTTTCAAAAGAAGAGGGCGGTCGTCATACACCGTTCTTTGCGAACTATCGTCCCCAGTTTTTCTTCCGCACGACCGATGTGACTGGTACCATCAAGCTTCCTGACGGAGTTGAAATGGTTATGCCAGGCGACAACGTTACGATGGATGTTGAGTTGCATACTCCTGTCGCGATTGAAGTTGGCTTGCGTTTCGCTATTCGCGAAGGTGGTCGTACAGTCGGTGCTGGTGTTGTGACTGAGGTTCTCGGCTAAGCATTATGGCAAAACAGAAGATTCGCATTCGGCTCAAGGCCTACGAACATCGAATTCTCGATCAGTCAGCCGAGCGGATCGTCGAAACCGCAAAGCGTACCGGGGCGTTTGTTAGTGGTCCAATTCCCCTACCAACAATCATCAATCGGACATGCGTTTTGCGTTCCCCCCATATCGATAAAAAGAGTCGTGAGCATTTTGCGATGCTCACTCACGTTCGACTTATTGATATACTACAGGCATCGCCGAAGACAATGGATGCTCTGATGCATTTGGATCTTCCAGCCGGAGTGGACATCGAACTCAAAGCTGCCTAATAACATAGTAGCAAACAGAAAAGAGAGCAATTGTGATGATTGCTCTCTTTTCTGTGATTTGCTGTGTGTTTCTAGTTTGATAGGACCTCGATTGGCATATGATGTAAGCACTGGGTTGCTGAGCTGGTTAGCGTAATGCACTTGTTTCGATCTGATCCCATAGGACTTTCGGGCAAAATTAGCTGGGACGCCACCAAAATCCCTAATGTGTGGGATGTGTTGAGACTAGTTACTGGTTACACTGTATAACAGATGTTTTTTACAAAAGGAGTTCTGGGCGTGCGCAGTTTCCGTTGGCCCGCGTTAATTCTGTCAATCCTCATGAGTGGTATTCCGGCAGCTTTTGCTCATACCACCATTCAGCAGCTAGGTGTTGCTCCGCTTTTGGGTGTTTCGGCTTCTACGCCGGAAATTCGAGAAAAAGTACGGACTCATCCAGAGTTAATGCACGCTGCTGCGCAAAAAATTGGCTTGACGCCGCGTGAATACCGGGCGTTTTATCGTAAGTTTATGGATGAAAAGCCAGGATGGGTGACCATTCCTCGCCATCTTGATGCGATGACTTGGGCCGCTGATGGTGATGTTCATGCGGAATACGATGTGGAGATTCCATCTGGCGTGAACGGCTGGGAAGTCGATCTCTACGAACGGCACCAGATCGTTCATATCTATATTCCAATGATCTGTGGCAATCTCTCGGTACTGCGGACTCCTCGGAGAATCGTCGCGATGCGTCCGCCTCTGCCGCCACGACGCATTTTTGCCCCTGTCCCCCCACCTCCACCGCCAGTGATCCCCGCGCCAGTGGCTCCGATGTCTGTGGCTCAGCAGATTCCGCCAGTTGCTCCGGCTGCTGTGGTGCATCATCCGCACTTGTTTTGGCCGATTTTCGGAGCCGCGGTAGTCGCCGCAGTCCTGTTAAGCCACCCGCACCACGGCAATACCAACACCGTGAGCGTCCCTCCATCAGGTAGTGGCAATCTTGGTACGACCACTCCAGTCGGTGGCGGCGGTACTATCATTGCTCCTGGTGTCCCCTCAACCGGTGGGTGCAGCTGTCACAGCAGTGGTACGAATAACGGCACCACCACGTCAACACTCTGGTAAGTAGGCCTTCAAAACCAGCACTTTGCAGTGATGCTTAGAATAAAAACGACCACATTTAGGTGTGGTCGTTTTTATTTGGGGAGACTAGTGATCGAGCTACGTTTTCCAAAACGCAAAAGATTATCGGCAATCTTCTAGCAAAATGTTTGACAGCGGACTTATTTCTTTGGTATCCTCTCGTGGTTACGACCTGATCTGCGCTTTTGCGCATTTCAGAGTTTATCAGTACGCCGGGGCCCGTTGAATAATTTGCCCCTTCCCGAGGTTGAACACTCTTCGTTTATGAAAAACATCATCGGTCGCAAGGTCGGGATGACGAGCATCTTTACCGCTGAGGGGCATTCAGTGCCCGTTACGGTTCTTGAGGTTGGCCCTTGTCATGTCGTCCAACGGAAAACTGTAGCCACAGATGGCTATGAAGCCGTCGCGTTGAGTTTTGGTCCTGTGAAAGCTGCTCGTATGACGAAAGCGCTTTTAGGCCATTACGGTCGCGCCGGTGTTGCCCCAGCTCGACGAATCATCGAATTTCGTCAGCTTATCGACGGCGTCGCACAAGGCGATACTGTTAGAGCTGATGCCTTTGAGATTGGTGATCGGGTTGACGTAGTTGGCATTTCGAAGGGCCATGGATTTTCTGGTGGTATCAAGCGCCATAATTTTCATGGTGGTGGTGCGAGCCATGGCTCGATGATTCATCGTCAGCCGGCATCAAACGGCGACACGAATTCAGGTCATACGCACAAGGGTAGTCGGCGCCCCGGTCATTATGGGGTTGATCGCACGACTCATCAAAATCTTGAGATTGTCCGCGTTGACACGGAGCGAAACTTGTTGCTCGTTCGTGGTCCTGTGCCAGGTCCGCGCAACGGCATAGTGCGCGTTAGTCTTTCTGTCAAAACTGCTTCCGTGAAAAATAAGAAAGTAGCAGCGTAAGATGCCAAAAGTACTTGGAGCGTCGGGTTCTGTGCTGCGCGAAGATCCTATTCCTAAAATTTTTGCTGGTGAACTTGTTGGGTCCCATACGGTCTATCGTGCGGTGTTTCGTGAGCTTGCGAATCGCCGTGCTGGTACTGCTTCCACGCTGCGTCGTGATGAAGTGCGTGGCGGCGGTAAGAAGCCGTGGAAGCAGAAGGGCACTGGCCGTGCGCGTCAAGGTTCGACGCGTTCACCGCAATGGCGTCATGGCGGCGTTGTGTTTGGGCCGAAGCCGCGTTCGTTTGCCGTTTCGCTCAATAAGAAAGAGCGGCGTTCAGCTTTTGTTGCCGCGCTCGCCGACCGATATGCTACCGATCGAGTATCTATTCTTGAGCTGAGTGCGGTGAGTTTGCGGAAAACCGCTGACTTTGCTCGTTACTTTTTTGCTGATCGTCGTGCAGCGGATGCTGCTGCCTCCCTCCTTGTGGTGTATTTGCGTGGTGAGGATGGTTCTGACGGGTTAGTTCGGGCGGGACGAAATTTGCGCTCGACGACCTTGGTCGCCAGCGACTCGCTTGATATTTCCGTCTTATTGGGCCATGAGCGTTTGGTGTTGACCACGCAGGCTCAAGCGGCGTTGCTAGCTCGGGTAGGGGAATAGTAGAGATGGATCACCGCGATGTGATTAGGCGTACGGTTATTTCAGAGAAGTCGATTGCCGCTAGTGCATTTCAGCAGTTTACCTTCGAAGTGCATCTTGAAGCAACGAAAACCCAGATCCGTGATGCCGTTTCAAAGATTTTCAAGGTAGACGTGACCAAGGTGAACACGGTTACGCTCAGAGGCAAGCGCAAGACGACAGCCCGGCGCGGATCAAAGATTGAGGGCAAGAGATCAGATTGGAAAAAGGCAACGGTTACACTGAAGCCTGGCCAAGTGATCGAGCTCGATGGAGTGAACTACTTCCAGCAATAGACGCTGTACTGTCTATACTTTTCGCGATGTAGCTACAGCGTGTTGTAGCGTTACCAGAGAGATGGAGATGGCATAAGGTGCCGGTCAAACAATTTAAGCCGACGAGCCCAGGTAAGCGTTTTAAAACCGTTGCCGATTTCTCCGGGTTGACTAAAAAGGATCCTGAGAAATCCCTTTTAGAAGTCCGACAGAAGCATAGTGGTCGCAATAATAATGGTCGCATTACGGTCCGTCACAAGGGTGGTGGTACTCGCAAGCTTTATCGTATTATCGATTTCAAGCGAACGAAAGATGCGATACCTGCTAAAGTTGCTGCTATCGAGTATGATCCAAATCGTTCAGCGCGTATTGCTTTGCTCTATTACCGTGATGGCGAAAAGCGCTATATTCTAGCGCCTGCAGGTTTGCGTGTTGGCGACGTGCTTGAGTCTGGCGAAAAGGCTGATATTAAAGTCGGTAACGCTTTGCCGATACGCTTTATCCCACTCGGTACGATTATTCACAATATTGAACTTCGTCCTGGTCAAGGTGGCAAGCTGGTGCGCAGTGCCGGCGGTGCCGCTCAATTGATGGCTAAGGAAGGCGAGTACGCTCAGGTTCGTATGCCTTCTGGTGAGGTTCGGTTGATCTTTATGCTGTGCCGAGCGACGATTGGTCAATTAGGCAACTTAGAGCATGAAAATGAAGTGATTGGCACTGCTGGTCGTCAGCGTCATCGTGGTAAGCGTCCATCGGTTCGCGGAATCGCGATGAATCCGGTCGATCATCCTCATGGTGGTGGTGAAGCACGTTCCACCTCCGGTCGCCCACCAACGACGCCTTGGGGGCAGATGACGATGGGTAAGAAGACGCGCCGCAATAAGCGGACCTCATCAATGATTGTACGTAAGCGGGGTTCGAAGTAGTCATGGGAAGATCATTAAAAAAGGGTCCGTTTATCGCTCCCGATTTGTTGAAGAAGATTGATCATTTAAACGAGAGCCGTGAAAAACGGGTGATCAAAACCTGGAGTCGTGATTCCACGATTATCCCTGGTATGGTCGGACACACGCTCTCAGTGCACAATGGCAAGATGCATATCCCAGTTTTTGTTACTGAGGATATGGTTGGGCATAAGTTAGGCGAATTTTCGCCCACACGCAACTATCGTGGTCATGGCGACAAGAGTGCGGCAAAGTAAAATGAGTGAGAAAGATATACCGACCCCTCGCACAGAGGCAGTTGCGCACCTAAAGTTTGCTCGTGTTGGCCCGAGAAAATTCCGACGCGTGGCGGATGCTATCCGTGGCAAACGTGTTGAGGAAGCACTTGTTCTCTTAAGTTTTAGTGGAGTTTTTGCTTCCGAGCCGCTTGAGAAGTTAATTCGCAGCGCAGTTGCAAATGCGAAAAATAACTTCGATATGGATGTTGACGATCTCTATATTCGCCGTATTACGGTTGATGGTGGTCCTGGTGGTCGTTTTACGAAGCGTCTTGATCCCCGTGCTCAGGGGCGTGCAGCATTCAAAAGAAAGCGCATGTCCCATGTAACGGTGCTGGTTGGCGCAAAACCTGATAAAGAAATTCCGAAAAAATCAGGTGCCTCTATTGATCTAGCGCAGCGTAAGCCGCGTCAACGTCGTTCACAGTCGTCAGCGACGGGAGCGTAGGAGTAGTATGGGACAGAAAATTCACCCAATCGGTTTGCGCCTTGGTATTACGCAAACTTGGTCGAGCCGTTGGTTCGAGAAAAAGAACTACCAAGCATGGCTACTTGAAGACGTTGCGATTCGTAAGTTCTTCAATCGTATGACGCGTGCTGCCGCCATCAGTCGTATTGAAATTGAACGTCGTGCTAATCAGGCTCGGGTCATTATTCATACGGCAAAGCCTGGTATCATTATTGGTAAACGCGGTGTTGGCATTGATGATATCCGTAAGAGCTTAGAGCGTCTTACAAACAAGACTGTTCAGGTAAACGTATTTGAGATCAAGCACCCTGAACTCGACGCCCGCTTGGTTGGTCTGAATATTGTTGATCAATTAGAAAAGCGCATAGCATTCCGTCGTGCGATGAAGCAGGCGATTATGCGTACGATGAAGGCTGGCGCTCGGGGTGTAAAGGTTCGGATTTCTGGTCGTTTGGGCGGCGCTGAGATTGCGCGTTCAGAAGGCAATCATGATGGTAAAGTGCCTCTCCATACACTCCGCGCGGATATCGATTATGCCCATGTTGAGGCCTTCACGACCTTTGGTCGCATCGGTGTCAAAGTTTGGATCTATCGTGGAGAAGTATTGCCTGAGGCTCCAGCTCAGCCTCAACCCCAGCGTCCAGCACGGCCAGAGCGTGTAGTCACCGGCGAACGGGCGACTTTCCGCGATCGACGTGGTGACCGTGGTCGCGGTCGCGGTCGCCAGGGTACTGCTCCTGGCGCTAGTTCTGCTGCAAATACGAGTGCTCCAGTCGAAGGTGCAGATATCGAAGCAGCTGTGAGTCCCCAAACCGAGTCGGAAGCGAGTGAGTAAGAAATGTTAACGCCAAAACGCGTCAAATGGCGACGAGTGCACCGAGGTCGTATGACAGGTCGGGCATTGCGTGGCAATACGCTCACCTTTGGTGAGATTGGTTTGCAGGCACTTGAACCGTGCTGGATGACCAACCGTCAAATTGAATCTGCTCGTATCGCAATGACCCGCCATATCAAGCGTGGCGGAAAAGTCTGGATTAAGATTTTTCCAGATAAGTCAGTGACGAAAAAGCCAGCCGAGACTCGTATGGGTTCCGGTAAGGGAAATCCTGAGTTTTGGGTGGCCGTCGTGCGCCCGGGGCGTGTACTTTTTGAAATTTCGGGCGTTACGCTTGATGTTGCAAAGGAAGCGCTGCGTTTAGCGTCAGCAAAGTTGCCCATAGCAACCAAGCTCATTGTTCGCGAGGAGGCTAAAACCGCATGAAACGTGATGATGTGAGCAAGCTTCGCGATCTTTCCATCAGCCAGTTGCAAGAACGTGCGAAAGAAGCCAAGACGGATCTCTTTCATACCCGGTTTGCGTTGAGGACTGGACACCTTTCTGATTTCAGTAAGGTCCGCGCAATTCGAAACGATTATGCCCAGATTCAAACCATTATTAGTGAAAAGCGCATCGCGCAAGCCAAGCAGGGAGCGGTCAAACCTCAATGAGCGAACAACTCACGACAGAACGTGGACGTCGCCGCGTGAAACAAGGCCGCGTCGCCTCTGATAAAATGAACAAAACGATTGTCGTTGTGACAGAGACTCGAGTTCCACATCCGATTTATAAGAAGATTGTGCGGAAATCGGTTCGCTTCAAGGCGCATGATGAAACGAACGATGCACGTGTTGGCGATGTTGTGCGCATTATGGAAACGCGTCCTCTTTCCGCTGAAAAGCGCTGGAGACTCGTTGAAATTGTTGAGCGTGCCAAGTAATGCTTACTAAAGAATCACGTCTCAAAGTTGCTGATAATTCGGGAGCTCGTGAGCTCCTGGTTATCCATATTCGTAAAGGCAGTCGTCGCAAGTATGCCTATGTTGGCGACATTGTGGTTGGTACCGTAAAGGATGCCATTCCCGGAGCCGCTGTTAAGCGTGGCCAAGTTGTGCAGGCAGTCGTGGTTCGTTCCTCATTCAAGACGAAGCGACCCGATGGATCTACCATCTCCTGCGATGAAAATGCATGTGTGATTATCAAGGGCGAAAAAGGCAACCTAGATCCTCGAGGCACGCGTGTCTTTGGTCCAGTTTATCGTGAATTGCGTGATCGGGGCTTCACCAAAATTGCTTCGCTTGCGCCGGAGGTTCTCTGAGTGCGTACTCAAGTAAATAAGGCTGCGATTGCTAAGCCCCACATCGTTAAAGGCGACACTGTGGTTTTACGCCGTGGTAAAGATAAAGGCAAGCGCGGGACCGTAAAAGCGGTATTCCCGGCGGAAGGTCTTGCTGTTGTTGAGGGTTTGAATATCGTCAAACGTCACAATAAGCAAGGACGTGCTGGTGCACAAGTTGCTGGCATCATTGAAAAAGAGTCTCCATTACCGATCTGCACGTTGATGGTTATTGATCCAACAACGAATCTTCCAACGCGCATCCGACGTGTTCGGACTGCTGGCCGTTCTGAGAGAGTTGCGGTTCGCAGTGGTGCAACATTGCCGAGCGGTGCGAAGGGATAGAGACGAATGTCACGTTTAAAAGAGCGCTATAAGAGCGAAGTCAAGCGCGAATTGGTTGAGCAATTTGGCTATGCCAATGTCAATCAAATACCGCGCCTGGTGAAGGTTGTCCTCAACATGAGTGTTGGCGAGGCCATTCAGAACTCGAAGGCCCTGGACGCTGCCGTGAAAGACTTAGCCTTGATTAGTGGCCAGAGGCCCGTAATTACGAAGGCCAAGAAATCTATTGCTGCCTTCAAATTGCGTGAAGGTATGAATATCGGTGCAAAAGTTACCTTGCGTGGCGAGCGCATGTATGCTTTCCTTGACAAGTTCTTCAATGTTGTTGCGCCAAGGCAGCGCGATTTTCGTGGCTTGAAGCCCAATGCTTTTGACGGCAAAAGCAGCTATAGTGTTGGTCTAAAAGAATTATTTCAGTTTCCGGAGATTGACATCGAAAAGTCTGACAAAGCCCGTGGTTTAGATGTGACGATTGTAACATCAGCACGTACAGGCGAAGAAACTCGTGAGTTGCTGACCCGCATGGGACTGCCATTGCAGAAAGGCCGCGCATAATGGCAAAAACTTCTTTGATTGAAAAGTCAAAACGCAAGCCAAAGTTTGCGGTCCGCGCTCACAACCGTTGCAAAATCTGTGGTCGCCCCCGTGGCTACCTCCGTCGGTACGCAATGTGCCGTATCTGTTTCAGAGAAAATGCGCACCGGGGCTTCCTCCCTGGCGTGACAAAGTCGTCGTGGTAAGGTAGCAGTATGGGTGTAATAACAGATCCAATCGCTGACATGTTGACGCGCATTCGGAATGCGAATGTTGCGAATCATCTGCAAGTTGATATTCCGTCTTCGCGTATGTGTGTCTCCATTGCAAAGATCCTCAAGGCTGAGGGCTTTATTCGGGATTTTGAGATCATCGAACAAGCGCCTCAGAATCTCTTACGTGTTGCTCTCAAATACGGTCCAGCACGTGAAAAAGTCATAACGAACCTCCGTCGTATCAGTCGCCCTGGTCTTCGGGTGTATAGTTCAAAGTCGGATATTCCGCGTGTGCTTGGTGGTCTGGGCTTGGTCATCATGTCAACTTCCAAGGGCATTGTTTCTGGTAAACAGGCTAAACGTGAAGGCTTCGGCGGCGAAGTTTTAGCGTACGTCTGGTAGATACGAGGAGTATTGCATGTCACGCATTGGTAAGTTGCCAGTAAAAGTTCCAAGTAATGTTACCATTGAGATTGGT
>CAIKPM010000059.1 GCA_903829325.1 uncultured bacterium | reverse complement strand
GCGAGTACGACTGCTGCGTCTTGGTTTATGAATTGCGGATTCTAATACGGACATACCAACCTCGAGACGAATAGGGATATGCCAATATTATCGCGAGCTACGTTAGATCCAGCAAGACGGTGTGCGACCGACGCTTACGTTGTAACTGAAAAGTTGTTTGTTGCAGCACAGGTATAAGGACCAAGCGTCGTGCCATTCGTTGACATTACATTAATGTTTGCAGAACTCCACGCTGTATACCAGAGCTTGCTGTCTGGGCCACTCGTAATCATAAATGGCGAAGTGACTCCTGAACTGTATTCTGTTACCCAAGGCGTAATGCTCAAGGTCACTGGCGTGGGGCTTGCAATCGTGCTGCTTGTCGGCGTCAGTGCAACACTGGCGCTCGCGAGCCAGTTTCCATATTTCCGTTCACATCGACATAATTCGCTTTTCCGATAATCTCGTTGCCGTCAGCATCGAGCGCATTTACCGTCAGCACATCATCATATGGAGTCCCGCCATTTGTTGCCGTAGTTGCAAGCGATAAGCTAACCGAGTGCACGACTGGGTTCGCGGTGAAATTGAATTTATTCAAGCCTGGACGCACGATAATCACGCCTGTATAGCTCGAGAGCACATTGGTGCCATCGCTCAGAGCGAGCGTGATGGTACTCGGTCCTTGCGTTGCCGCAAACGTTGCCGAGCAATTCGTGGTTGTACACGTTGCACTCGGATTGCTATACGAGGGGCTGCTGGCGCCCACAGGCGTCACGGTAATCGCCATTTGCGTATTCGCCGTGGAGACATATTGCAGCCGACGTTGCATGCGGCTTTGAATCAGGCTCGTCGGTGCGGGCGTTGCCTGTGGCAGGCGAAAAGTGACAACGATCGGCACCGGCTGGGTATTCGCCGGTTGCGGCGTGGCAAGCGTTGGCGCGTTCACTGCCGCGGGTGCCGGGGTACTCAACGCAGGCTGGGCTGCTGGTAGCGGTGGAAGCGGGTTCGCTACCCCGCCTGCATTAGAGGCAGGTCCCCCCCCCCCATTTTGCCCACCACCACCGCAAGCGGACACTGCGAGCATGCCAAGGAGCACCAGCGTATATGCGGTGTGCTTGACGAGCGTGCCTGGTGCCGGAAGGCGCATGCCGGAGGTTCCTCAAGGACTAGAGTGAGAGCTTCTCTGAGGTGCTTCGGCAGAAGAGGTCTGTTGCTTGAGGTATCGCCGGGGTCTTATGCCCGTCTTGAAGGCGGACGTAGTCAACGCCTACTACCGCACGATCTGGCTTACGAAGTCGGGGGCGACGCGGCAGCGGTCCGCTAGGGTGATGCCGGGGAAATGGAGGATCCAATCGCCTGGCTGCCAGTTTCCCGAAAAATCAGGCGGGCGCTGGTAAAACGCATTCACAACCGAATTCATCATGCGCTGCGGCAGAACCGTCGCGATGTGCTTGTAGTGATCGAACGCGAGATAGCGATTGAGCGCTTCTTGCTCGCGGAACGGATGTTCGCCCGTCAGCTTTTTCCCGAGATTGATCAACGAAAGAAATAATTCGCGGGTTTCGACATGATTGCGCACAATAAATACGCCCGCGTTTAACCCGTGTAAATCAGAAGCGATCACGAATTTTTCATCTCCTAAGCGGTCCTCAATGCGGATATGATGATTGGTGATCATCGCATCTGCATCGAGCCACATCACCGCGTCAAAATTTTCTTGTAAGAAGAGATTGTACGGGATGATAAAGCGATTGTACGTATCGCGCGGATCAAGCCCAACAAATGGCTCGCCAAAATAGGTCGCGTATCCCCATTTCTCGCAATATTCGCGCAGCGAAGGAAACGTGATATCGGTCAGCGCGGAAAAGGCTGCATCATAGAGACTGACGATCGCGATTTTCATGATTTAGGGGCCTTCACTCGGACGTTCACCGATTCTGACGGTGAGATGTTTTTGGGCACCATTCGACCACACGATCATCGCCACGCTTTGGCCAGGGTGCAGACGACTGATCAGGTTGGTGACGTCTTGTGAGTTGTGAATTATTGTTGAGTTAATCTGCTGGATGACATCGCCTGGTTCAAGACCTGCTGATTCAGCCGGTGACCGGCCGATGACACTCGCGATTGCTGCACCGTTGCCAAGATAATTGAGCTGGCTGCGGATGTTGCTATCTATGTCCGCTAATTGAACCCCGAGAAAACCGCTTAGCTGACCTGCTTGGCCGGTTGGGTTCTTGATGAGCCCCTCGATCGTCGTTTTCATCACATTCACAGGAATCGCGAAGCCGATACCTTGAGCGTATTGTGGGCTGGCGGTCGATTGATTCACACCGATGACGCGACCTTCAATATTCACAAGGGGACCACCTGAATTGCCGGGATTAATCGCTGCCGAGGTTTGCAGCAAGCCCTTGAATTCCCGCGGGATACCACCGGTGTCTGAGCCGATCGTTTCGTCGCGGTTAAAGCCTGATACCACACCAACCGTGACCGTTTGCTTGAGCTCGAGCGGCTCGCCGATTGCGATTGCCCATTGGCCTTGAGCGAGCTGAGAAGAATCTCCCAAATCAAGCGGGGGGGGAAGCTTGGCGTAATTATCGACCTTGACGATGGCTAAGTCATTGACCGGGTCGCTGGCAAATACGTGTCCGGGAATATGATCGCCGTTTGCAAAGACGACCGAAATGTTTGAGGCATTCTCAACAACGTGGGCATTGGTGACGATGAAGCCATTTTTCGCATAGACGAAGCCCGAGCCTGAAGCACGCGTGTGAAAATGCTGCAACATGCTGCCTATGCCTTGCCCGTTGCCAAAGATTTGGGCGAAGGGGTCAGTTGGCACAACTTGCGTGCCGTTCACGATCACATTGAGCGCAACGACTGAGGGCTCGACGTGGCGCACGGCGCTGATAATGCGATCTTGGTCGCTTTCGCGACTTGCCAATGGTGCCGTAGCTACGTGGGGTGGCTGGGCAGCCAGGCTTGTGAGGGCATGTTCTTGCCCATGCAGGTACGAGACGGCGAGGGCACAGCCGATGAGGACGCCGGCAGCGCCGGCTAGCGCGGTGGGAAGAACAAGTGAACGTTCCATAATGAGCCTTTAGATTTTTGGGGCGGTTTTTCCGCCGTCGTGTGGAAGGGTGTTGTCGTCTTGAAAAAGCTGCTCGATGTTGAGGCGTTTTTCGATGACGCGCCTGGCACGATCCAAACCCGCTTCCCGGAGCTCCAAAAGTCGTAAGCGCAGGAGGATCGTGAGTCGCCGTTTGGCCCGAACCGAGAGCACTTCATCGAATGCAGGGGCGATGACCGCCGCTGGTGCGTAAGTGATTTGCCTGGTCGCGGGTGGCAATGTATGCATCGAGACCCCCTTTTTTCTCCCAACCATCACGCTCTGCCCTGATCCAAGAAAGACCCACTGTTGCGATATTCTGAACCTCGCCCCGTCGATGAAGCTCAGGGCCCAACGCCCCCGACCGAGCCGTACGTACGTATTATTCCGCTAGGTGGTTGCGGTGAGATCGGCCGTAATATGACGCTGATTGAGACTAACGACGATATTGTCGCCGTTGATTGTGGTTTGATGTTCCCCGACGACGAAATGTTCGGTGTCGATGTGGTCATCAATGATTTTACGTATTTGCGGGCGCGTGCGCAAAAATTTCGTGGCGTGCTGGTTACACATGGCCACGAAGACCATATTGGTGGCATCCCTTACCTGTTACGGGAATTTGACGTTCCGGTGGTCGGTACGGGCTTGTCGTTGGCTCTCATTCGCGCGAAGATGCGTGACCATCGGAATCTCGCCGAGGCACGTTTTGAAATGGTTAAGCCTGGTGAACGCCGACGTTTCGGCAGTATTGAGGTGGAATTTATTCACATCAATCACAGCGTGGCTGGCGCGTGCTCGTTAGCGATTCGCACCCCTGTTGGGATCATTTTTCATACCGGTGATTTCAAGTTCGATCAAACCCCACTCGATGGTGAACCGGCTGATTTTGCTGCGATTGCTCGTGTCGGCGATGAGGGTGTCCTTGCTCTGCTCTCGGATAGTACGAACGCTGAGCGTCCCGGACATACACCTTCGGAACGCGCCGTAAGCGAGGCGTTTGCTAATGTGTTTGCGCGGGCACGGGGACGCATTATTGTGGCCTCGTTTGCGTCGAATGTGCCGCGTATTCAGCAGGTGCTCGAACAAGCCGAACGCCATGGGCGGAAGATTGCTTTCCTAGGCCGCTCTTTGCAGAATGTGGTCCATTTTGCCGCGGAACAAGGGCATCTGCGGATTCCTCCGGGTATGCATTTACGCTTGGAAGATGTTGATCTGCATCCGCCTGACTCGGTGGTCATTATGACGACCGGGTCGCAAGGTGAACCGATGTCCGCGTTGACGCGGCTTTCGGTGCGCGATCATCCAAAATTGCGGATCAGCCCAGGCGATACCGTGGTGATTAGCGCTACCCCGATTCCTGGCAACGAGAAGAGTGTTTCGCGTACGATCAACAACCTGTGTCGTTTAGGTGCGCACGTTGTTCACGGTTCGGCTGGTCGTGCGCATGTCTCTGGGCACGGTTCGCAAGAAGAATTATTGCTGATGCTCAATTTGGTTCGGCCTGATTATTTTATGCCGGTCCACGGTGAGTATCGCATGCTGGCCGCGCATGGCGAATTAGCAACAAAAACCGGCGTTCCAGAGAATAATGTTTTTGTGATTGAGAATGGCGATATTCTCGAATTCACCCATGCCACCGCAGGTCATGTCGGCCGTACACTCGGCGGCAATATTTTGGTTGACGGTTCTGGCGTTGGCGATGTGAGCGAATCGGTTTTACGCGATCGCAAATTGCTTTCTTCGGATGGCATTTTGCTGGTGGTCTTGACGATCGACAAAAAACTCGGACGCGTTTCTGCCGGTCCAGACATTGTTACCCGCGGTATTTTCTACGTTCCTGATGCGGAAAAAACAATGGCGAGCTTATACGATCGGGTTAATGAGATCGTCGGCGCGTGCGTGGAAAACAAAACCTTCGAGCCCGAACAAGTCAAGGACCATCTGCGTAACGGTTTGAGCAAAACAATCTTCTCACTCACCAAACGCAAGCCGGTCATTATTCCGGTGGTGATGCAAGTCTAGCGGCGTTGCCGCGCCGGGCTGAGGGTGTTGAGGCGGCCGTGTTCAAGCTGGTGGATGTACATCGGTTTGTTACTGTTGAGGCCACGGGCGTCGAAGCTCAGGTTGCCGTAGAACGTTGCCGCATGGAGCGTGCGCAGGGCGTGCTGCACGCGGGTGGGGTTGCTCGAACCCGCATGAACCAGCGCAAGCTCAAGCGCAAGCGCGGCCGCAGAAGCTGAGGCGTTGGTTGAATTGGCTTGGTGATGCGCAAAGTGCGCAAACGCTTGCGCGTAGGCGGCTGCTGAGGCCGGAAAGAACGTGCCTTGGCCTTGGATCGTGATCTTATCGCTCCATTGACTCGGGCTTAGCGTGTTGTTGGCCAAGCGCCCGAGCGAAGCGGCGTAGGCGGGTAGCTCGGCTGCAAACGCTTGGCTGAAGATCGGGGGATTGAGGTGCGCATCAGCCAGAGCGCGCCGGAACGTCAGTGCATCGCTGAGGTGACTGGCATTGAGGATGATGGCTGGCTTAAGGAATGCGAGCCGTGGGGCGAGGTCGGCGGATGCACCACGCGGGTAACGGTCGCTTGCGACAACGTGCAACCCAAGATCATACGCGCGCTGCAATGCCCCTTGCTGCGCCTCGAGCGACGCGCTGTCATTGGCCGCAACGACCGCGATGGTATGGAGGTGGGGATGTTGCCGATGGACGTAGCTCAGCAAGCCGTCAAAGGTGGCTCGAGCCGGGGTCATCACGCCGAAGAGTTGACGGTAGCCTTGCTCAAAGGTCATTTCGGCGGGGCCCGTACCGGTGACGAGGGGGACCCCTTTGCGTTCGGCGACCGCGGCCGCGGCCATTGTTTCTGCCGAAGTGGCAGGGCCAAGCAAAAAGGCGACTTGGTCTTCGTCAATCAGCCGCTCGGTAAGCTGGGTGGTAAAGCTTGGATTCGATTCATCGTCTCGTTCGATCAACTCAACCCGAACGCGTTGCTTGCCGATCGGGATGCCGCCGTGCGCATTGACCCAATTGGCCCAAAACGCGTATCCCTCGCGGGTCGCTCTGCCTCCAGCTGCATGGACCCCGGTTTGCGCAACAACCGCGCCGATCTTGATGGTGGGCACCAAGGCGGTATGTTGGGTCGGGGTTTTGCCTATGGCCAAGGCACTGCTGGTGAAGAGCAATGTCGCGAAGCTGGATAGCGTTGTTCTCTTAAAACGCAAAGGGGCTCACAAAGCCATCTGCGACGACCACATCTTGCCCTTCGTCTGAATCGAGGAACGAAATAAATTGATAAGCGGCGGGAGTCATCGCAGTTTCGTCGCGGTACACATAGATTGGCATAACGAGCGGATACGTGCGGCGACCAATCGAGAGCGTGCTGGCGGCGATGGTGTTTCCGTCGCGCGAACGAGGGAGAAGAATTTTCGCTGGATCGGCCGCGTGAAACGTGGTTAAACCCAGTGCGTTGGTATTGCCGGGAGCGGCGACGGTCTGGGCAACGTTATCACTATGGCGGGAAGAGATGGTCGGGACTTGACCGTTGAGCATATGTTCCACGAAGGTCGAGAATTCGTCCGCATGGTCAGTGGGCAGGACGGTTGTGATCCGTCCCGGTTTTCCACCAAGGCGAGACCAATTTTGGGTCGATCCCGCGAAAATGCCTTGCACCGCAGCGGTCGAGACGCTCCGGAGCGGATTGGTCGGATTGACCACGAGCACGGCGCCGTCGAGGGCGATCAAATTTGCGCTGAGTGGGGTGTGGAATTGGGTCGCTTCAAAGGGATCGATCGAGCGGCCGATCAGGGCAAGCGTGCATTCTCGTCGGCCAAGGGCGGCAAACGCTTGGCTCGAGGTATCGCTGCGCAGCTCGACCGTCGTTTCGAAGAAACGTCCCGGCAGATGCGCCCGGATCTGGGTCAGCCCTCCGTCGGTGCTCACCCGTACATCGTGGGCACCTTGGCGTTCCAGGAAAGCACGCAGCAGATCGGTGCCGAGATGGCTGCCGATGGTGGTTGAGCTGCACAGGCTGAGGCGCAAGGCGGTGCTGGCCGGCAAGCCAGTGAAAATCGCAATCAGCGAACGCATCGTGGTATAAAAAAAGATCACCACGATCAAGACCATCCCCAACCAGGCGCGATGCGATTGGGGCGACTGGGCAGATGGCGGAATTACCTTCCCCGATTCAGAGGAACGCTCACGCGAATCCCGCCGTTGCCATAGTGCTTCCCATTCCCCCGGTATCGCCATAATTGTTCTACGCTGTTTGGCGTTCGCGCGGGCTAGCACCCGCCGTTTGGTCGTCCGCTTGCTTGCTCTAGCTTGTGGGCAACTCGAGTTGGAATTCGCTGGCGACAAAATCAGCGAGGGCGGCCCGCGGGACGAGCCCAATGAGCTCGCAGCGTTTGACTGCGACGCCCGCGCGGGCGGCACTGGCGCGAACCAAGCGAATCACACGCGCGAGCGGCGTGGCTTGCGCATCGGTAATGTTGAGCGAGACTTGGACGCGGTTGTTGTTCAAAGCGAGCCCGAGGGCCCGAAGGCTGGTGAGGCCGCCTCCGCGTTCACGAATCATACTCGCGATTTGTCGAGCGAGCATAACATCGTCGGTATCCAGCTCGATGTTAAACGCGACCAAGGGCAAGCGGGCGCCTATGGCGATGGCACCAGCGCTTTGGTGCCCGGCTTGGTGTCCGACATCTGGCGGCATGGCGGCATGACGCTCGCTCAGTCGCTCGAATTCGCCGCGCCGCACATCCGCCAGCACGCGACGATCTTCGGAACGAGCTGCTTCTCCGTAAAAAAAGCTGGGAACGCCGAGTTCTTCCCAGATAGCGTTGCCGACGCGGTGAGCGAGGGCGACGGCAGAAGCCATCGGGGTTGCGCCAATCGGCACGAAGGGGAGCACATCAAGCGCGCCGATGCGTGGATGGACCCCCCGGTGTTGGCGCAGATCGATCCGCGCGACTGCGACGCGGGCGAGTGCAAGTGCGGCCGCAAATATCGCTTCTTCATCGCCGAAGGCTGTAAAGACGCTGCGGTGGTGGGTCGCGTCGCTGGTTTGGTGCGCGAGTCTGGCGTGACTTTGAATGGCGTGGGCGCACGCTGCAATGACCTCGCGGTCGCGGCCTTCGGAAATATTGGGGACGATTTCGAAAAGATCGCTCATCGGATCAGGCTCCGTTCTATTGCCTCGCGCAGGTCGCGCACGTTCATAGGCCCGATTACGGGGGCAAAACCCAGACGTGCTGCTTCGGCGAGGCGGCGTGATGCAGCGGATACGGCGCGGACTTCGCCGGAAAGCCCTAATTCCCCGAAAGCGGCTGCTCGTGGGGGCAGGGGGATGTTCCGGAAGGCCGAGGTGATCGCGAGCGCGATCGCTAGATCGGCGGCGGGCTCGCTGATCCGCAAGCCGCCGGCGATCGAGGCGTAAATATCGTGTCCGCCCAGAGCGATGCCGACGCGGCGTTCGAGGACCGCAATAATCATCGCGAGCCGCGCTTGGTCGAGGTTGGCGGCCAGGCGGCGCGGGGTGCCGTACGAACTTTCCCCCACGAGTGCTTGGACTTCGACCAACACCGGTCGAGAGCCAACCACGCACGGCACCACGCAAGAGCCGCTGGGGCGAATTTCTTGCTGGGGAATCATCCCCAAAAATAGTTCGGATGGATTGCTGATCTCGCGTAAGCCGTTGGCCTCCATGGCAAAAACACAAATCTCGTCGACGCTGCCAAAGCGATTTTTTGATGCTCGGATGATGCGATATTCGCCCCCGAAATCGCCTTCAAAGGAGAGCACGACATCCACTAAATGCTCGAGCAAACGGGGGCCGGCGATTTGTCCGTCTTTGGTCACGTGGCCGACTAGGAACGTGGCACATTCCGAGCGTTTGGCGTATTCCATCAGGGCGGTCGTGCAGTCGCGAACTTGGGCGACACTGCCCGCATACGATTCGACTTCGGGCAGGGCAACGGTTTGAATCGAATCGATGATGAGCAGATCGGGCTGCATGGTTTCTAGCGTGTCGAGAATCGCTCGGAGATTGGTCTGGGCATAGAGCATGATGTCCGCGCCAATCCCCAAGCGTTCGGCGCGGAGTTTGGCTTGAGCGGTCGATTCTTCGGCGCAGACATAGAGCACCGTGCCACCGTTCTCGCTGATCTTTGCGGCGAGTTGGAGTAAGAGGGTCGATTTGCCCGTGCCTGGTGGGCCGCCCACGAGCACCAAGCTGCCGGGGACAATCCCGCCGCCGAGGAGCTGATCGAACTCGGTCATGCCGCTGGTACGCCTTGCTTCTCGGGTCGATTGCACATCGGCGAGGCGTACGGGGCGCGCTTCGTCGCGGAAACGGCTGGTTGCCGATCGATTGGCACTTTTGCTAACTGCAGGTGCTTCGGACAATGAATTCCACGCTTGGCAGCCGGGGCAACGGCCAAGCCAGCGGAGTGTTTCGAAGCCGCACGAGGCACAGAAGAAGCGAGTTTTGAGAGCAGCCACGCCTGGCGCAGTTCGGCGGGCTCCGTGTGCTTGCCTAGAGAACAGGACCGGTATGCATGCCCATGTTGCGATCGATGGCCCTGTTGCCGGCGGGAAAACGACTGTCGCGCGTCTGCTCGCGCGTGAACTCGGCTACCTTTACCTCGACACCGGAGCGATGTATCGCGCGGTGGCGGTGATGGGCTTACGTTACGGTGTCGAGCTCGATAGCGAGCGCGCGGTCCTTGAAGTCGTGCGTGAACACGCCGTGCACGTTGAGCTCGATACCCACGGTGATCGCGGGTATCGTGTGTTCGCGGGCGGTCTCGAATTGGGCGAGGAGCTCTTTGCGCGCGAAGTCGCTGCAGTGGTCTCGGTAGTCGCGGCGCACCCTGCGGTGCGCGATGAGCTGACCCAGCGGCAGCGCGAAATTGCAGCGCTAGGCCCTGTGGTGATGGCCGGGCGCGATATCGGTACCATCGTTTTGCCCGATGCGCCAGTCAAAATTTTCCTCACTGCATCGGTTGAAGCGCGCGTGCAACGCCGTTTCGAAGAATATTCCCGTCAGGGCAATCCCCCCGATCTTGCCCATCTCCGGGCGCAAATCGAAGAGCGTGATCGGATCGATCGTTCGCGTGCGGTGGCCCCGTTACGCGTTGCGGAAGGTGCTGTGGTGATTGATTCCAGCGACTTGACGCCTGAGGCGGTCGTGCAGATGATTCACGCGCGGGTGCGTGCGGTGGCGGCAGTTCGGTGAATCCCTTCGCTTACGATTGGACACGGGGCACGGTCAGCGGCTTCTTGCATCTTGTATATCGCTTGCGGGTGACCGGGCGGGAGAAACTACCTCAGTCGGGTAGCGTGATTTTAGCCGCTAACCATGTCTCGTATTTTGATCCCCCGGTAGTGGCCGTAGCGTCTCCCCGGCGCTTAACCTTTCTCGCCAAAAAAGAGCTGTTCGCCTACCCGCCGTTTGGTCGTTACTTGCGCGCAGTGGGAGCGTATCCACTGGACCGCAGTCAAGGTGATACTGCGGCGGTGCGTTATGCGGTAACGAAGCTGCGTGAGGGCAACGCCTTGCTTATTTTCCCCGAGGGAAGCCGCAATATTGATGGCAAGGCCGAAGCCAAAAACGGGGTGGCGTTATTAGCTCGGCTTTCGGGCGCGCCGATTGTCCCGGTTGGCATTGTTGGCACTGAGGCGACACGGCGTTTGACGCAGATTCACATCGCGTTTGGTGATCCGATCGCGTACGATGAAGAAGTTCACAAAGGCCATGCCGGTTTGGAGCTTTTGCGGGATACCGTCATGCAGGCGATTACCGACCTGAAAACTGTCGCGAGAGAACGGAGTGCCAAGGTTCATGCAGATTAAAAAAGTTAAAACCCAAGGCTTTTGTTTTGGAGTTGCGATCACCGTGAAAAAAGCTGAAGAAGCGGTCGAGAACCGCAGTGACGTTACTACCTTGGGACACGTCGTGCACAATCCGCAGATGGTCGCTTCGCTCGCTGCCAAGGGGCTCAAGAATGCGAAATCGATCGACGAGGTTGATTCAGGCGCCTTGTTTGTGCGCGCGCATGGTCTGCCCGTAGATATTTTTCAGGCCGCAGCGAGCAAAGGGCTGGAAGTGATCGACGCGACTTGCCCGATGGTCACAAAAATTCATCGTCAGGCCGAGAAACTACGCGCTGAGGGCTATAAAATTGTCGTGGTCGGTGATCCGGTGCATCCCGAAGTCGCCGGGACGATGAGTCATGTTCCAGGCGCGTGGTGTATTGAGACTGTGGAAGACGTTGAGAAATTACCCCGGGCCAGTCGCGTTGGCGTGGTGGTGCAATCCACGTATTCCGAGGCGCGTTTTACCGATATTGTGCGGGCGTTGGTCGCCAAATATTATGAAGTCCGCAGTGTCAACACGATTTGCACCGATACGCACAATCGTCAGGCCGAAGTCGCTGCATTAGCTGAGCAAGTTGATATTATGATTGTCGTGGGCGGCAAAACCTCGGCCAATACCAAGCACCTGGCTGAATTATCCGAGCAACGCGGTGCGCGCTCGTACCATATCGAGCGGCCGGATGAATTGGACAAAAGCTGGTTTACGGGACAAGAAACTGTAGGCATTGCCTCGGGCGCAAGCACCCCGGGTTTTCTCGTCGATGAAGTAACTGCACGTCTCGAAGGCTGGTTCGTCCAACACGCAGCATAAAGCAGCCTTATGATTGAGGTGATGCAGCGCTTTGAAGCGAGTTTTGATGCTTGGCTCTCGAATTTTGCTGGTGATGAACCTACGCTCGCGATGGCGCGCTACCATTTCGGGGTTGGCGATGCAGCGCCACGGCGTGGTAAACGCTTACGTCCACGGCTGCTGTTTGCAGTTGTAGAGCACGAACGTCCCGGTGATGAACAGGCGCTCAACGATGCGTGTGCGGCGGCTTGCGCGCTTGAACTCTTGCACAATTATTCGCTGGTGCACGATGATATCGAAGATCGTGATGAGTTACGGCACGGCCGACCAACCGTCTGGGCACGTTACGGGGTTGCTCACGGCATTAACACCGGTGATCTCTTGTGTTCGCTGAGTTATTTATCGCTTGTGCAAGACCAGCGTATCGCATCGCCCGAGATGGCGGCCCGTTTGACGCGCATATTACTTGAGGCCAATTATGCGATGTGCCTGGGGCAGGGTCAGGATATTGCATTCGAATCACGCGAGCTGGTGTCGTATGATGAATATTTGGCGATGATCGCAGGCAAGACCGCGGCCCTGTTCGCGGCCGCGTGCGAAATGGGGGCGATTATCGCTGGCGTAGCACCCGCGTTACAGTGTGCGTACGGTGAATATGGTCGATCCTACGGACAGGCCTTTCAAATGCGTGATGATTTGCTGGGGACGTGGGGCACGGTTGAGACCACTGGCAAGCCGAGTGGTGCTGACATCAAGCGGCGCAAGTGGTGTTTTCCGGTGGTGTGGAGTCTCGCGCAGCCACCGAGTGCGGCTCGTACGATCGTCGCGGAGGCTTATGCCGAGAAGGCACCCTTGAGCGACGCGCGGGTTGCTGAGGTGATTGCGGCCTTCGATGCTTTGGGTGCTCGCGAGGCAGTTGATCTCGCGGTGGCCCAGGCTTTCCAGCGGGCGCGTCATATTGCCGAGGTTCATGCGATCGATCGTGATCAAACTCTTCACCAGCTGTTCGAAGTGAGTGCATATCGCCTTGCCTAAAATATTGCCGCTGATTCTTTTTGTTGCGCTGGTCGTGCGCTGTCTGTTTTTGGGAGCTGACGGTTTCCATAACGACGTGCAAACCTTCGAGGCCTGGGCTTTGACGCTGCGCGACCAGCCCTTATCGAGTTTCTATGCACAGGCGGGGTTTGCGGATTATCCGCCGGGATATTTGTATGTCTTGACCGGGCTCGCGCGGTTGTATAGTGTGATCGGTGCACATGATAGCGGTTATAGCATCTTGCGTGTGCTCATGAAATTACCGGGCATCTTGTGTGACCTGCTCAATGCGTGGCTCGCGTTTTGTTTGGTGCGCCGCTTTGTCACGGAAAAAATCGCGGTCATTACCGCCGCTTGCGTTGCTTTTAATCCCGCATTTCTGTTCATCTCGGCGTATTGGGGACAGGTAGATGCCGTCGCCGCGAGTTTTGTTTTGCTGAGCCTTTTAGCGCTCGATCGTGGGATACGCCGTCAGTGGCATCCACTGGCGGTCGGTGTGATGGCGTGGAGTACGCTGGCACTCTCGGTGCTCATTAAGCCGCCGGCGTTGCTCCTTGCGCCATTGCTACTCGCTTGGCCGTTGGCATTGTGGAAAACGAGCACTTGGGCGGCGCGGCGTTTGCGCATACTCGCTACCGTCTTAGGGATCGGGTCGGCTTTATTGCTGACATATATCCTGGCGTTACCTTTTGCGCCGGTGCAGTCGTTTGGCGGCGTGGCGCAGTGGCTGTTGCAGCGGTATGCGTTTGGTTCGAATGTGTATCCGTATAACACGATCAACGCATTTAATATCTATGCCATTAGTCAGCCGTTTTGGGAACCCGATAGCCATCAGCTTTTTTCGGTGTTCCCCATCCATCAATCAACCTTAGGAGCGATCCTCGTTGTGATGGCTACGCTAGCCTTTGCTTGGCGGTTTGTCCAAATAGCAACTCCGCTTGCGGCGATCGAGGCGGCTACCTTGACACTGTTCAGCTTTTTTGTCTTAGCAACGCGGATGCACGAGCGCTATATTTTCGACGCGGTTCTGCTGCTCATCATTACCGGTGCACTGCTGCGTCGCTATCGTTGGTTGGCGCTCGCGACGACCATCACGTTATTCTGCAATCTGTTCTATTCTTTATATTATCTGCAGGTCATGACGACGTCGGTGGCTGGCGTTGATCCGCGCAACCTGATGCCGTGGTTGAGTCGGCCTTGCGCGCTGCTGAATACCGGCCTGGCTTTTTTTGCGGGGATGACGTTTTTGGGCGCGTTTGACGATGCGACGAGCGGTCAACCGATTCACCCCACGTGGGCATTGTTCGAGGCCTGGTGTGAACGGAGTTGGCAGGGTGCGCGCCGTTGGTTCGACCAGCACATCCGTCAGCTGAACGATCAGGAAGGCTGCGCAGCGTTTACTCGTCTCGATTGGTGGATGAGCATCGGTTTGAGCGTGGCATCGTTCGTACTTTGTGTGATCAATTATGCGTATCCGAACGAGAAGATTTTCGATGAGATTTATTACGCACGTTCGGGTGAAGAGTATCTCAAGCATATCGGTCAATTCGAGTGGACGCATCCACCGCTCACGAAGCTGATTATTACCGCGTCTATGTTGCTATTCGGCGGCATGCACGGGGGGGATACCTCGGCCGGTTGGCGCTTCGGTAACGTGGTTGTTGGCGCGTTGATGGTCGGTGTCTTGTACGCGTTTGCGAAACGCCTGAGTGGCTCAACATTATTCGCCAGTATCGCCGCTGGTTTTTTGGTGTTTGATGGGTTTCATTTTGCCCAATCACGGATTGCCACACCTGAGATAACCGTCGCCTTTTTCTGTCTATTAACGTTATATACGTTTTATCGTTTTTGGTTGGCTTCGGATGCTGCGCCCGAGGTGCGCGCTCCCTTGACCGCACGACTTTCCTTGCGTTACGGGATTATGCTGTGCGGCGCGCTGGTTGTCGGCGTGGTGCTCGCGCGCTTTACCGGTATTTTGCCGGGGCAAGTGGTGCCGGTGTGGTTGCCGGCGGTCGTACTCTGCCTGTATGCGGCAGCCGGCGGCTACACGTTGTTGCGGCTGTTGACGAGTCAACGTTCGCGTGCGGCTAATGGCTGGCTGCTGGCGCTCACCGTGAGTGCGGGCTGCTTAGCGGCGTGTAAATGGAACGGGCTCTTTGATTTCTTTGTGGTCTGGTTCTTTGCGCTGGTGCTTTTGGCCGCGCGTTGGATTCCGCAACTCAAGGCGTTTGGCAATTCGCGTGTACTACCGCTCGATTTGTTATGCACGAGCATGCTCTTTGTAGCGAGCAGTATCTACGTTTTGAGTTATATTCCTTATTTTCTGCTTGGCAATAATTTCTTCGACTTGCTGATTTTGCAGCAGGGGATGTACGCCTACCATGCTGATTTGCGGGCGACGCATCCGTATTCGTCGTTATGGTGGCAATGGCCGATTTTACAGCGTCCCATTTCGTATTATTATCACGATTTTCGTACCGGCTTGGCTGCGGCCAAAGACAGTGCATGCTGCGTTGCGGAAATTTTAGCCTTGCCGAATCCGCTCGTGTGGTGGTTGGGGTTGGTTTCTGTGCCGGTGGTTGCAGTGCTCGGTTGGGTTGAGCGCCGTCGCGGTTATTGCTTATTAATCATCGCGTATTTATTTCAGTGGCTGCCCTGGATCGCTTCGCCGCGGATTGCGTTCGAGTATCACTTTTTCCCTAACCTCGCGATTATTTGTTGTTGTGACGCGTTGCTGCTTCAGCGTCTCTGGCTGTATGCGGGTCCGCGGGCGTCGCTACGCACGTGGCCTCGCCTGACCGTGTGCGCGATTCTCGCCGCTGCACTCGCTGCGTTCGTCTTCTGGTATCCGATCGTCTCCGCCACCGGCATGACGTACGCGCAATGGTCACAGCGAGTACTCACCTGGCTCCCCTTCGTCCACTGGATCTGAGTGTGTCGTCCCGAGCGGGGTGACTCTCTTGATATTGCGAAAGTTGCTTGCGATGAGCGATCAAGACGGAGCACCAGAGTTCGTAGTTCTATACCATCGCGCGTTTGAGCAATATCGCACGCGTGCGCTTTGGAACGTGCGTCATTTCAATAATCCCACCCCTGGCGAGGCATTGGCGATTACCAAGGCCCTGAGAGTTCATGGTGGTATGGACGGCCGGCGCATGGCAGAACAAATAGAACAGGAATGCAAAGCCCAATTGGGTTG
Source organism: uncultured bacterium (assembly GCA_903829325.1). Classification (GTDB taxonomy): domain Bacteria; phylum Vulcanimicrobiota; class Vulcanimicrobiia; order Vulcanimicrobiales; family Vulcanimicrobiaceae; genus CAIKPM01. The sequence goes on along the minus strand of CAIKPM010000059.1, from coordinate 23,862 downwards.
GAGCGCTCGTGCCTCTCACTGAACTGCAAACTCACGTTCTCAGCTTGCTCGCCGCTGGTCGGAGTCCTGAAAGCTATGTCGCGGGGGGTGTTGCGGTTAATCAGGAAGGGCCGCGCTTCTCAGGCGATATCGACATCTTTCAGGACTCTGAAGCTGCACTTGATAGTGCGGCTCAAGCTGACGCTCACACTTTGACCACCGCTGGGCTTAACTTTATATGGCGAAAAATTCAGACAGCAAAACGTGAGGCTGAGGTCGGGGGGCTTGGCGATTCCATGCGCCTTGAATGGGTACATGATAGTGCGTTTCGATTTTTTCCAACACAGCGGCACTCGCTTTTTGGGTATGTGCTTCATCCAGTAGATCTTGCCACCAATAAAACTTCTGCAGCCGCCGACCGGAGAGAAGCACGAGATATCGTTGATCTTGTGACTATCCACGAGACGATTCTTCCTCTTGGCGCGGTGATTTGTGCGGCTGTAGGACGCTTTCCGGGACAATCGCCTGAAGAGATGTTGGCTGATATTACCAGGCATAGTCGTTTTACTGTGGATGAATTTCGCTCATTAGCGACTGAGCGCCCGATCGATATTCCAGATCTTCACCGCCGTATTTATACGATGCTTGATTCTGCAGAGAAATTCATCAGTGCGGTCCCGAGTGAAGCAATTGGCGTGGTCTTTCTTCATGAGGGAAAAGCTGTTCAACCTGATCTCGCCGTGCTCGAACACTACCAGCGGTGTGAAGGTGCTGTTGGTGGTGTATGGCCATCGTCTCACGAAATATCCAGTGCTATGCTTGAGCGCTATACGCACGATATTTGAGCTGCCTCAACTGGCTTGGTGGTATGCGTTGACTGCGGCTTGGAGGCGGGTGAGGCCTTCGGTGATTTTTGTTTCGTCGGTGTTTGAGAAGCTAAGGCGCATGCCGTTGTGCTGTTTTGCGTTCGCATAGAAAAATTCGCCGGGGACAAAGACGACGTTGCGCTCTTGAGCGTAGGGGAAAAGCGCCGCGGTGTTGTCGATGCCGCGCAGGGTGGCCCAGAGAAACATGCCACCTTCGGGGATCGTAAATTCAATGTCAGATCCAAACGTCGCGCGTAAGCCTGAGACCATCGCGTGTTGGCGCGTTCCATAGAGACTACTGATCGTGTGCAGATGCTCGGAAAAACGGCTTTCGTCGGCGACAAACCGGTGGAAGAGGTACTGGGCGAGTGTGCCGGTGTGCAGATCGGAAGCTTGCTTGAGCGGAACGACCTGAGCCCGGATGGCAGGATCGCGCAGCAGCAGCCACGCGACACGTAAGCCCGGGGCCATCACCTTGGAACCGGTTCCCGCATAAAAGATCGGCGAACGCGAGCTGAACGAAGCCAAGGGGCGTTGTGGGGTACCCGCAAAGCGGAGTTCGCCGTAGGGATCGTCCTCAAAGATCGGGATTTCGAATTGCTCACAGATCCGCACGATAGCTTCCCGCCGTTCGGCACTCAACGTTGTGCCGCTGGGGTTTTGGAAGTTGGGAATGAGATAGAGCAACTTGGGCTGGACACTGAGTTGGCTAAGGCTGCGTTCCAAGGCCTCGGGAATCAAACCGTCACCGTCGGTTTCGATCGTCAGGTAGCGCGCCTGGTAGGTATCAAAAGCCTGGATCGCGCCTAAATACGACGGAGCCTCGAGCGCGACGAGATCGCCTGGATCCAGATAGGCCTTTGCCACGAGGTCGAGGCCCTGCTGAGATCCCCCGGTGATCAGCACGTCGTCGGGGGTGGTGGGGATGCCCCAGACCCCTTGCATCCGCTCAGCCACCCAAGCACGCAACTCGGGTACGCCCTCGGTCAGGCTATATTGCAGCGCCGTACTGCCGATGCTGGCGAGGACTTCGCTTGCGAGCGCTCCGAGCGTCGCCGTGGGGAAATGCTCGGGGGCGGGAAGCCCCCCGGCAAACGAAATAACTTCTGGCCGCTGAGTGACCTTCAGTATTTCTCGGATCGCAGAGGGACGCACCGAAGCGATACGTTGGGCGAAGCGCTGATTCGAAGACTGCATATTGCACTCTTCGGCATTTTTCGCCCACGAGACCTGGGTTTATTCGTCAGAGTTGTGTCGGCTGCTCGGTTTGCCCACAACTTTTGCATCTTTGTCGAGCTCTTTGCGTATGTCGAGATACGCCACATCCGCGGCTTTGATGGTCGCCTGGACTTGCGTGAGATTTTTTTGCAAGCCGATCCATTTTAGCGCCAAGACATGGCGTAAGCCATGATTCTGCTCAATCGTATGTTCAAAATGAGTGATCTGTTGTGGAGTCGGTAGACGATGGGCGAGCTGATTCGGATCCAACAAGATGCCGATCAGCGAGATAAAGGCACAGCGAAATATAAATCCTATCATGCTATCAGTATCGTCATTCTCTCGATGGAAGAGAGCTTTTAGGTCGTATCTTTACGTAAGGCGCTCTTCACAGCGGTGAGCAGCCTCCTCGTTCGTCGCATCTGCGCTGCAAAGGCGGAGAGCGCTATCAAAAAGACGTACCGTATGGTCACTATTGTCATACCCGAAGATGGAGCCGATTATGCCCGCCCCGACTGCTTTAATTACTGGGATTACCGGTCAAGATGGTTCGTATTTAGCAGAATATTTGTTAAGTTTGGGTTATCGTGTTGTCGGGATGACGCGGCGTTCAAGCACCGATGTGCATGAACGACTTGAGCATCTGTTAGAAAAAATTGAACTCGTTTCGGGTGATTTACTCGATCAAAATTCGATGACGACGCTCATTGCCGATATCCGTCCGCGGGAAGTCTATAATCTAGCGGCCCAATCGTTTGTACCGACATCGTGGACCCAGCCTGTCTTGACGGGTGAATTTACCGGATTAGGGGTAACTCGCATGTTAGAAGCGATTCGCCATGTAGATTCGAAAATTCGTCTGTATCAGGCCTCGAGTTCGGAAATGTTTGGCAAAGCCGTTGAAGTACCCCAATCGGAAACAACCCCATTTTATCCGCGCAGCCCTTATGGCGTTGCGAAGGTATATGGTCATTGGATTACCGTGAATTATCGCGAATCGTACGATATGTTCGCGTGTAGTGGAATTCTTTTTAACCACGAAAGTCCGCGCCGCGGCAAGGAATTTGTCACACGAAAAATTAGTCACGGCGTTGCGCGAATTAAATTGGGCTTAGCTAAAACGTTACCATTAGGCAATCTCGATGCGAAGCGAGATTGGGGTTTTGCGGGTGACTATGTCAAAGCGATGTGGGCGATGTTGCAACAAGACAGCCCTGATGATTATGTTGTTGCAACCGGACACACGCACAGCGTGCGTGATTTCGCGCGCTTGGCATTCGCTGCGGTTGATTTAGATTGGCAAGACTACGTCACCCAAGATCCACAGTTTATGCGTCCAGCCGAAGTCGATTTGCTCATCGGTGATCCGAGTAAAGCAAAACGCGTTCTGCATTGGGAGCCCGAAACAAGTTTTGAGCAATTGGTACAAATGATGGTCGAAGCGGATGTGCAGCGCTTACGCGTGTTGCAGGCGCGCTAAGTCGCTATGGCGCGATTGCTGATTACCGGAGCGAGCGGGTTTGTCGGTGCGTATGCAGCCGCTACTTTTGCTGCGCATGGTTACGAAGTCATCCGCGCGGGACACGCCGCGCAGCCGCTCGATATTGCTTTAGATTTACGCGATGAGCACGGTGTCCAGGCGGTTGTTGACGTCGTGCAGCCTGAGTGTGTCTTGCATTTAGCCGCGCAAAGTTTCGTTCCAGCAGCTCTTGCTGATCCTTTAGCAACGTATGAAGTCAATGTGCTCGGCACGGCGCGCTTACTGCAAGCTTTGCAAGTGCGCGGTACGCGCGTCCGAGTGCTACTGGTGAGTTCCGCGGAAGTGTATGGTCAGGTTGCGGCGGAATATTTCCCCTTGCGCGAGACGCTCGCGTTGTCGCCTCGCAACCCGTACGCGGCGAGCAAAGCCGCGGCGGAGATGCTCGCTTTGGTGGCTCAGACGCCTGCGTTGGAAGTGGTGGTTGCGCGGCCGTTTAATCATATTGGTCCGGGTCAGGATCCCCGTTTTGTCGTGGCGGGTTTTGCGGCGCAATTAGCTGCGCTGCCCCAGAATGGATCGCGCATTCTGCAGGTTGGGAACCTCGACGCCGAGCGTGATTTTCTCGATGTGCGCGATGTCGTGCGGGCGTACGTCGGGTTGATGCGTGATGGTCAAGCGGGCGAAATCTATAATGTCTGCAGTGGGCGGCCGGTTGCCATGAAAGAGATGTTACGCCGCTTGATCGAGCTCAGCGGTCAACCGGTCGAAGTACGGCAAGATCCTCAGCGCTTGCGACTACACGACGTGCCGCGTTTCTATGGCGACGCGACGAAGCTTGAGCGTGAGACGGGTTGGGTGCCGAAGTATCCCTTGGCGGATTCGCTGGCCGCGATTCTCGAGGCTGCGCGGGCAGGCGCTCCCAGCGTCGCTGGGAATGGGTAAGCGTACTCTCTGCCCTATAATCTCTGAGGTTGAGCAATCGTGCCTGATGATCTGATCAATGAGTCGTTTCGTGCCCTCGTTTTCCGCAACCGAGGGACTCTTTTAGCCTTGCCGGCGATTGCGCTTGGCCTGTGGGGCAAGCCGAGTGCTTTGTCTACAGCGGTTGGTCTCCCGTTGGCCCTGGCGGGTGAATTATTGCGCTGCTGGGCGGTGGGGTATTCCGGTGTCACCACGCGCGGCGATGCCGTTGAGGCGCCAAAGCTTGTCAGTAACGGTCCGTACGCGCATGTCCGCAACCCGCTCTATATCGGTAATTTTCTCACCGCGCTCGGTTTTTCGATCGCGTTTACCGGCAGATTGCCCGCTGCGCAACGAGCACAGTATATGCTTGGTGGGCTTGGGCTGATGGTGGCGGTATACGCGGTGATTATCCCGCACGAAGAAGCCTTTTTGGCGCAAACTTTCGGTGAAGACTTTGCGCTGTATCGTGAACGCGTCCCGGCGATTGTGCCACGCTTGAGTCGCTTTACGCGTGCCCAAGGCGAATTTGATGCGAGTGTCATCGCGAATGCAGAAACGCGTACGTTTGTGACCTTTGGCTTGATGTTGTTGGCCTTGGTCGTACGCGCAGGTCAGGCTGATCGGGCCGCTGACGAATAACCCATGAATAGCGCCACAAGGCTAAAAATTGCCCTGGCCTTGATGGCTATACTCGCGCTCTTCGAATGTGTGGGCGGTTGGTTTGCGCACAGTCTAGCGTTGATGTCTGATTCGGCGCATGTTGCGCTGGATGTCGTTGCTCTAGCGATTGCCCTTGCTGCGCGGTTGCAGGCGCAACGCCCGGCGACCGCGCGCCAGAGCTTTGGTTTTGCCCGTATGGAGGTCCTAGCTGCGCTAGCGAATGGCGGCTTTCTCTTTGCGGTGACTGGTGCGTTGACCATCGCCGCGTTCCGGCGCTTTTTTGCTCCGGAGTTGCCTCACGGGCACTTGATGCTGGTGATCGCGGCGATTGGTTTTGGCGTGAATGTCTTGGTTGGTTTCACGCTCACGCGCGAGCAGCATGAAGGTCATGATCACGGCAATTTGAGTACACGCGCGGCTGTGATGCATGTGTTGGGCGACGCCTTTGGAGCCTTGGCGGTTCTGCTGGGAGGGTGGGCGATCCTCGCGACCGGGGCTGCTTGGATTGATCCGGTTTTATCATTGGTTGTTGCGGCGATTCTTGCGCTTGGGACGTTTCGGATTATGCGTGAAGCCGTCGACGTGTTGCTTGAAAGTGCGCCGCATCATGCCGATGTAACGACAGTGCGCGAATACGTTCTCACGCTCGCTGGCGTGGAAGATCTGCACGATGTGCATGTGTGGTCATTGGACGGGCGCGAGTCGATTTTAACCGCCCACGTGCTCGTGGATGATCGGCGGATCAGCGAAGCGACCGCGATCGCTCGTGCCGTGGAAACGAGTGTGCGCGAGCGTTTCGCGATTACGCATGTCACCTTACAATTCGAGTGCGAAACCTGTGCGCAAGACGCCCGCATCGTCTGCACTCAGCGTGGCGACCTGCCCTTGGTGAGCGTGAAACCGCTCTAGCCCACCACGAGATTCAACAATTTATTCTCAACGTAGATCACTTTGCGGATCGTTTTGTCGGCGAGGTTATTTTGCACGTTCGGATCAGCGACCGCTTGGTCGTATGCCTGGGTTTGGGTCAGGCCAGGTGCCACTTGAAGCCGAGCACGGATTTTGCCGTTGATTTGGACGACAAGCGTCACTTCGCTTTGAGCGAGGGCGTGAGGATCGTAGGAAATCCACTTCTCGAGATGCACCGAGGTGCGATAACCTAAGCGTTCCCATAGCTCTTCGGCGAGATGGGGAGCGAAGGGGGCTAGCAGCAGCGGAGTGATGTGCACTGCATAGAGCACGGCTGGATCATGCGCATCGTCCACGGCGCGGGTGGCTTGGTTGAGTGCGTTGAGTAGCTCGTCGAGCTTCGCGGTGGTCACGTTGTAGTGAAAACGCCGAGTCGTCGTTTCTTCGGCGGCGGAACGCAGTGCCTCGTGCACCGCTCGGACCAGAGCACGTTGGGGCTCGCCATTGATGGGTGGTAACTCGTCACGACGGACTGTCGCGGCGTGGGCGAAAAACGGTTCACACGCGCGCCAGAGGCGATTGAGAAAACGGACCCTGCCGATGATGCCGTCTTCGGTCCAATTCATCGTATCTTCAGGTGGCGCAGCCTTGAGCAGATACAAGCGCATTGCATCGACGCCATGACGCTCGACGGTTTCATCGATGCCAACGACGTTGCCCCGGCTCTTGCTCATTTTCTCGCCATTTGCGAGGACCATGCCTTGATTGAAGAGCCGGGTAAATGGTTCGCTCGCATCGACCAAACCTTGATCGTGGAGCACTTTAAAGAAGAAGCGGGCGTATAATAGATGCATGACCGCGTGCTCGGCGCCACCGATGTACTGGTCGACGGGCATCCAAGCGTCTGCTTTGCTCGCTGTGAATGGCGCGCTTGCGTTGTGCGGATCAAGGTAGCGCAAATAATACCACGATGAATCAACGAAGGTGTCCATCGTATCTGTTTCGCGTTCGGCGGGGCCACCGCACTTCGGGCAGGTTGTGGCACGGAATGCCGTATCGCGAGCTAAGGGCGAGCCTTCCCCCGTGATCGGAATGCCCAAGGGCAGGACTACTGGTAGCTGGCTATCGGGCACGGCGACTTCGCCATCGCGGGGGCAATACACAATCGGGATGGGCGTGCCCCAATAGCGTTGGCGCGAAATCAGCCAATCGCGGAAGCGATAATTGACCGTGGCGCTACCAACTTGGCGTTTGATCAATTCGGCGGTAATAGCGCTGCGAGCTACGGTTGTGTTCAGGCCCGAGAATTGAGCTGAATCGATGAGCGTGTCGTGCTCGTCGATCACCGTGCGAATCGGCAATTGATAGGCTTGAGCGAACGACAAATCGCGCTCGTCGTGGGCGGGCACACCCATGACCGCGCCGGTGCCATAATCTGCTAAGACATAATTGGTGACCCAGATCGGCACGCGTTCACCCGAGAGCGGATGGATGGCATACGCGCCGGTGAAGACACCGATTTTTGCCATAAGGCTCGTGCGCTCGAGCTCGGATTTACTGCGCAAACTCTCGCGCAGCGCGTCGACCGCCGTGCGGTGCTGGGGATGTTGTGCGATGAGCTCGGGCAGCAGCGGGTGCTCGGCTGCTAGCGCAATGTAGCTGACTCCAAACACGGTATCGATCCGGGTGGTGTATACGTCGATGCTGGCTTTGGGCAGATCGGCAACGGCGAAGGTGAATGTTGTTCCTTCGCTGCGTCCGATCCAATTGCGCTGCATGGCTTTGATGCGTTCTGGCCAGCCTTCGAGGGTATCGAGATCGGCTAAGAGGCGCTCGGCGTAGGCGGTAATGCGGAAAAACCACTGCGAGAGATTGCGCCGTTCAACGCTTGCACCACAGCGCCAGCATTTGCCGTCTTCAACTTGTTCGTTCGCCAATACGGTTTGATCAACCGGACACCAATTTACCGGGGCTTCACGCTTGTACGCGAGACCGGCTTCGTACATCCGCAAAAAGAGCCACTGGTTCCAGCGGTAATACGTTGGGTCGCAGGTCGCAAATTCGCGGGACCAATCGTAACTCGTGCCCATGAGGCGAACTTGGCGTTGCATGTTGCGAATATTTTGGCGGGTCCACTTCTCGGGATCGATGCCACGTTTGATCGCGGCGTTTTCTGCCGGTAAGCCGAAAGCATCCCAGCCCATCGGATGAACAACGGTCTGGCCGAGCATGCGGAACATGCGCGCGATCGTGTCGCCGAGGGTGTAATTTTTGGCGTGACCGACATGCAGATCGCCTGAGGGGTACGGCAGCATCTCTAAGATATAACAGTGCTCGCCGGGCGCATCGTCGCTTACCTGATACAGACGACTGTCTTCCCACGCGGTTTGCCAGCGCTGTTCAATCGCGCGGAAATCATACGCGTTAGTCGATGCGGGGTGTTGTTGGTCTGCCATACTGGGGTGGTACGGCGATAGGTCGATGGCTCCTCGAAACGAGGGAGGGTTCCGATATAAGTCGAATGGCCAGTGTGGGTGTCTTCAAACCTGCCATGTGCTGCAAGTTGGACTCGAGCCAACCGAGTGTGCGTGAATTGGGCGAGGGCCTGAGGCGTTGAGTAGATGAATTCTTCCGTAAATGGTTCCTGGCAAGGACCCAACAGTCAATCTTTCGTTGGCTACTTCGCTCAACCGCCGGGCGTGTTTGCTTCGCCAGCAAATATTGCCATTGCCCCACCAGTCGGTGCGCAGCTCCCGTCCACCCAAGTCGTGTATGTTCAGCCTGCGAATGAGTCCTCGCCCCCTTGGCTGATGTGGCAAGCCGCCACCGGGCCGAGCACTGGTCATAAAAAACCACGCAATCCGGGCGAAGTTGTTGCGATCGCAACCCTGATTATCGACTTGAGTTTCCTCTCGCTCGCTGCGTTGTTGTATTTCGCTCCAGCTTGGGGCAAGCACGGTGGCCGGTCGGCAGATTTGGTGCACGGCACGCCCGAGTGGCACAAGGCCCAAACTCAAAAAATTAGCGACGAGTACGAAAAACTCGTTCGCAAAGCTGCGGTTGCGCCACTTCCGTCTGCTGCGGGCTTGCCTGCAGCAACTGGTACGGTGTTGCATGGCGTTTTTGGCGACCCTGTGCGTCCTGGCTCGGGTGTCCGCGCAGTGTACCTATCACCTACCCTTGTTTCGCACAAGCAAGTGGTTAGTCGCGCCGACAACGGTGCGCAGGTTTGCTATGACGGCAAATCAGGAAAGATAATTTTTACAACCCCTAGGGGCTTTGATGAAAACAAGCTTCAGCATCCTCCGGTAGGGGCGCAGCTTGAAGATACGTTGGTTTCCGCGTTTCATCTCGAGCATGCAAACGGTGGTGAAGCACGGACTCATTTTTGGGCGCGCGCTCACTCGTATGACCCAAGTGTCGTGAGCGCTGAGCATTTCCGTTACTACGGAATTGAGAAGCCCGACACGCTGAAGTCTGCGTATAAGAGGACGTGGATTCGCAAGGAGGGCGGTCGCTTTTCGTTTGCCGAGCCGCTTCCGTTCGATCAAGCTTTGAGCGCTTCAGATAACACCGCGTATGCTGATCGTGGTCGCTTCATGCGTGGGGTTGGGCATGCGGGGCGTCGTCTGCGTGATTTTGGGACTGGCTGGAATGCGGCGATGCGCAATCCGTTCAACATTGGCGACACCGCCGGGCGCATCATTATGTCGAGCGTCGTGATCAATGTCATGATCTATGCGCTGGTCGCGAGTCTCGGGCTTTACTCGCTCCATAAGAATGACAAATTGCTGCCCCACAATGGCTCAGATCAGAACTAGACTCTCGCTCTAGGTACCTTCTAGTCGCTGGCTGCGGCTGGCGTGAAGTCGTTGGCATGAAACCGCTAGTGATGTTGATCGCGGGTCTTGCCTGCGCTGGCGTGGGGTGGGAGGCCGCGTTGAGCCAATCGCGCCCGCCCGTGCTGCAGATTTCGTCGGCCACGTTTGAAACGCCAATGCCGCTCGTGTCGGCTTCCGGGTCGCCCGCGACCGAAGCTACGTCGCCTGCTGCGTCGCTGCAGTGTTTGCCCGAAGCACACCGGCGCGGGTATCGCTTGGGGCATCATCGACATACGCGACGGCATCAGCGCCATTCGTCGCCAGCTACGAGCCCTGGCGGGAGCACGGTGAAGGTCGATCTCAACAGTGCGACGGTCGCAGAGTTGGCTCAGCTGCCAGGGCTCGATGCTACGCTCGCTGAGCGGATCGTCGCCTTACGCGAGGTTGATGGCGGCTTCGATGGGCTCGATGACTTGCGTGACGTAGAGGGGATCAACGACGCGCGATTCCGCGCGTTGCTTGCCTACGTGACTCTCAATAATCCCGCCCCTAAGCGATGATGTTGATGGAACTATTGGGCGGAGTTGGCGGCGTATTTGCTTGGTTTGCGCTTGGCGCGCTAGGCCGTTGCGGTCTGCGGTTGCCAAACAAGCCTTCATGGACCGGACCATTTTGTTGATTCGAGTTGTTTGGTCCAACGGCGTTTGACATCATCATGTTCCTCTTGAGTTGTGTGAGGGGAGTGTTTTTTCAGGAAAAGCACACCGAAAAAACTGGGTCGACATAGCGCCCAGAGGTGGCTGGAGTATACGAATCGCTGCCGCCAATCTCCCTTTTCCTGGCTCGCTTGCTGCAGGCGGTGTGGCAATATTTTTTTTGGAATATGGCCTTTCCATTCGTCGTTGTCTGGACATATATAGGGCGCTCATCCGCTTGGGTGGTATCTTAACGGTGGATAAAGAGGCGAATGCGGTTCTTAACCTCTAGCCCCTACAACACAAACGATGCAACAAGGGTTGTCCTCTCGAGGCTTCCGGCGTTTTATCCATCCTGCGAAAGCAATGGCTGTATTTCGTGAGTGCTGTAACCGCAACGAATCCGTCAGGCACCTGGTATCAAGCACCGTCACCAAATTCAGCGATTCCCTTCCCTAGCGTCGTCAGTCCACAACCAAGTTTTTCGCCGCCTTCAACGGGTTTGACATTCGGGAACCCTAGTGCGGCGTTTTTAATTCCGCCGCCGGCGACCGAGAGCCCAACCGAAGACCCGAGTACGCTGGTTGCGTCGTCTGCGTCGCCGCAAATCAATACGACCAAAATGTTGCTGATCGTAGGCGGAAGTATCGCAGTCGGGATCCTGACTTTCCTGATTTCCTCACTCCTCATCGATGCAAAACCCGAGTGGGGGCAACCCCCCGAAGAGCGTTTTGGTACGAATGAGTACGAGTTTGCTCAGAAACGATTATTCAAAGATCTGTTCACCAAAGCCAGGCTCGACTTAGAGAATGAAACTCGGCTGGACAAGCTTCCTACAACTTCGAGCGCGGCCGACGTTGCGGCGGTTAAGCGATACATCGCTTCTGATAGTTCAGCCGCGCATGTTGGCGATTTACCTCAAGATGTTGAGGGTGATCCGGTATTTCCAGGTGCGACTGTTGTGCCGCATCGCCTACCCGGTGCTGGCTTTGGCGATCGCTTCGTGGTATTTGCCGGCAAAAAAGAAGATATACTCGTCAGTAAGACGTCGCTCGCGGGTGAACGCGTGCCGCAAATATTCCGTATTAGTCGCGGGGCGGATGTGCGCGACCGGCATATCGTGCTTGGTCGCAAAATTGCGAGAATGCATGCCATTTTCCGCGATGGCACTGCTGCGCAAAAGCTGGCGTATCTACGACGGCATTCGTTTACTGAGGGGAATATTGCTCGCCTGAAGGATGTCATTCGCGAGCCTGGGCGCATCAACGATCCTCAGCACGACGTAACGTTTACTCGGGTTCTGCGGTTTATGCGCGGCTATCGTGGTGAGATTGATCCACGCCCACGCGTACGCAGTTTGAGAGCTATGAAGTCGCGTATGGGAATTATTCGTCGCGGTATGCTCCGAACTGCTCGCAACGCGGACGAAGTTGGTTCAAAAGGCACGCGGACTTTTTGGTTCAACCCGGGGGTCGCTGCGGTGACAACGCTGCTTACGTCAATCATTGCCTTGTTATGGATTCAACACTCGCAGGCTAACCAGCAACGCCAGCAGCGTCTGCAAGCGCAGCAGCAACAGCAACAACTCGTTAACGCATTCTAATACATCAGTACATTCGCGCGTTGTTCGAGGAAGCGGGCGAGCCTCGGATTCCAGGCCGCGAGGATTTGTTCGGGGCGGTCGCCCGCTGCGAGCATGGTGCGTAGCGAGCTCGTGCCCCAGTCGCGATCGAGGCTCGCAGCATAACGCAGCGTCTGTGGTGAGAGTTGGCGAATCGCGCAAAGAATTTCGAGCCCAGCTCGCACGGCGCCAAACCGCGCGGGATCGGTGACGATAAGCTGTACGCCGCTCAGGGGCTGGTCTTGATAAAATCCGCTCGTGGGCGTCCAGATGCTCGGTTTGAAGATGACGCCTGGAAGCTTCCGGGCGTTGAGGTATGAGGCGAGTTCGCTACTCTCGAGATGCGGTGCGACCGCGAGTTCAAACGGTGTACGAGAACCAATCCCATTGTTGATGCCCGCTCCACCCAAGGGGCCGGTGCTCAGGTAGACCAAGGCCGTGCCAAAGTGGGGGATGTGGGGCGACGTTGGCACCCACGTTAGGCGTGTATCGGGCCAGAGCATCCAGCGGTAGTATTTCTGCATTGGAATAACTTGCAGATCGCAGGCGATGCCGAACGATTGACGATAGAACTCGGCGATTTCGCCGATGGTCATGCCGTGCCGTAATGCTAGCGGATACAGACCAATGAATGACGAGCAAGCTGGGTCCAGCACGGGGCCTTCGACCAGGTGGCCGCCGATGGGGTTGGGGCGATCGAGGACGACAACGGTTTTCCTGAGCGCACCAGCGGCTTGCATGACCATCGCAAGGGTGGAGATGTAGGTATAGGTGCGTGCCCCGACGTCTTGGATATCGAAGAGGAGCACGTCGATATCTGCGAGCATTGCGGCGGTTGGCCGGCGTGTTTTCCCGTACAGGCTATAGACGGGTAGTCCGCTTTTCGCATCGTGTTCATTGGCGACGGCATTCCCAGCCCCGTGGGTGCCTCGTAAGCCATGCTCCGGAGCGAAGAGCGCGCGCAGTTGCAGAGCAGGGTTACGTTGGAGCGCATCGATCAACGACTCGCCACTTGGCAGGATGCCGGTGTGATTCGTCACGAGTCCGAGGCGTTTGCCGCGAAAATCGTTCCAGGCATCGCTGACAAAACGTTCGTTGCCAAGTGTTACCCGCGGCGACCCACCAAATGGCAGGGCGCAAGCAGCGGCAATCAGACTACAGGCTTCAGCGCGTGAAAAAATGAGCATATCACGGCTTCATTGGCGAGGAACACGGGGTAGGGCCTTGTCGGTGGCTCAAGCTCCTACCCCACAAACTCCGGTTGCGTCGGCTGAATCAATCCTAGAGTCGCTGCCTCTTTGAAGAGTGCCCCGATGGCAGCCTCGCCGCTGGAACCAAGGTCGTCGGTGTAGGGCGTCACGTAAAGGTCGATGTGGGCGCGCATTACCGCTTCGTCCATTTCCTGGGCGTGGTCGCGTACGTAGGGCATGACTGCATCGGGATGCGTTTGGGCGTAGCGAAGGCTGGCGCGGATGGTGGTGTTGATTGCTTGAGCTTGGGTATCGCTTACGTCGCGACGGATGAGGATTGCTCCTAAGGGAATCGGGTGTCCGCTGTGGGTTTCCCACCAGCTGCCAAGGTCGATGATCGCTTCCAAGCCTGCTGCCGCATAGGTAAAACGCGATTCGTGGATGATCAGCCCGGCGTCGACCGTTCCAGCTGCAACGGCGGGGAGGATTTGGTCAAAGCGAAGCTCGAGCACCCGCGGGCGATAGCCCAGCGCGAGCTGGAGAAGCAGAAATGCGGTCGTCATTTGCCCTGGGATGGCGATCAGTGCCTCGCGTGAGAGCTCGGAAAGCGTTATGGGGGCAGCGTCGGAGCGGCGGACTAGCAGGGGGCCGCAACCTCGTCCTAACGCTCCACCAGCTCGCAAAATACGATAGTCCGGCAATAACATGGGGATGGCGCCATAGCTGACTTTGGTGAGTTCATAGCGTGCGGCTTGAGCCGCACGATTGAGCGCCTCGACATCGTCGAGCACAACGTTGACCGGCGGGACAGCGGGTAAGAAGCCTTGGGTCCACGCGGCAAAAATCCAGGTGTCGTTTGGGCAAGGCGAATAGGCAAGTTGCATGTGCTAGCCTCCTGTTGCGAGCGCTTGGAGGACGGCGCGGGTGAGTTGCGCGGTGCTCGCTAGTCCGGCCGCGAGATCCCAACCGGAATTGGCGCGATCGCCGACTCGATTCGAAATCCCGCGTAGTTCAATGAAGGGGGTTTGGGCCATTGCTGCTGCACTCGCTAGGGCAAAGCCCTCCATTGATTCGCACAGCACTCCTGGATAACGCTGGCGCAGCTCGCTGGCGCGGGTCTCGCTGGTGGTCACGGTCGCCGAAGTTAGCGCTGGACCGCGGAGTGCTTGGATCGAGCCAAGCTGCGCGAATACGGGCAAGGCGCATCGCGATTGGAGCTGGGCAGGTGGGGGCAGTTGCAACGGTACGCCATCTTCGCGCCCAAGCTCGACGTAGTGTTCGGCCGTGACGACGACGCCTGAACCAATCGGCGCTGCCGGTGCAAACCCACCCGCAATGCCGCTATTGATGATTAAGTCGTAGGCATTGCTGGCTAAGTGGGCGGCGAGCACGATACCGGCTTGCACCGGTCCAACCCCACAAATCAGGCTGGCAAGCTGTGGCGCCGCGATTGCGGCCAATTCTTGCTCGACGGCGCAGACGAGCAAGATACGGGGCGCCTTCAAGCGATTCCGATCAACTTATGGGTCTGCAGCGAGAGACGAAATTCTCCCGGTTCTCGCAAAATCGCGACCATCGCGAGCTCAATATTTTCCGGGGCGTTTTTTTCAGGTTGCAGCCAAATCGGACGCTGGCTCACTTGATCGCGCCATTCAAACGGAACGCGCTTATCGACGATGCATTTGATCTCATTGGCTCTTGCGGCCATGCGCGGATGTAAGCGTAGCTTGGGCGAGACCGTGAGCCACACGTCGTCGGGCAAATCGACGGGAATGGTGCCGTTGGATTCGATGTGGACACTGCGACCCTCAGCACGGAGTGCATCGATTAAGCGCAGGCTCGTAGTCTGAGCCAGTGGCTCACCCCCGGTCAGCACAATAATTGCTTGTCCGCTCGGATCGAGAGCTTGAACCCGCGCGAGAATCTGCTCGCTCGAGAGCAGGCTGCGCAGCGCAAAATCGGTGTCGCAAAAATGGCAGCGCAAATTGCAGCCAGCCAGCCGGATAAACACCGCCGCTCGGCCAGTGTGTGTCCCTTCACCTTGGAGCGTCGCGAATATTTCAACCACGCCGAGCGTGCTCGTTGGAAGCGTCACGGCGCAGCGAAGAGGGGCGTCATCGCTTGCACGCCCTTGTCGGAAGCTGCAGCGAGCCCTAAATAGCGATGGATGCCGAACGCATCTTCAATGCTCCGCAGCAAAGAATAATGGTTATATGGTGTGTCATCGTGCACTGCGTGATGTTGGTGGTTGGTGATCACCAATGTTGCGATATGCCCGCCACCAAAATTTGCAATCCAGAATGGTGTGACACCGCAACATCCGCTGCGTCCCGAGCCATCGTCTTCGTCGAAAGTGATCACGATCGCGCTATTGCCTGAGGCTCGCCAGAGTGGTGAGCTCGTAATCAGTTCGTAGAGATGCTTGATCATTGTGTCACCCCGCGCGATTAAGCCGGCGGGATGGTCGTGCTGGCAGCTCGTTGGCACCCCTGGTCCTGCGGGCATTCCGTGCATATCATCGCAGAGGTTTGGCACAATGAACGCGAAATTCGGGGCACGATTTTGCGCGAGATCGCGTTGCAGTTGCTCGAACGACACCAAATGGGCCGCGCGGTCATGCGCGTTGACGACCGACGCGTAATTCATGAAACCCGAGTGTTTCGATACGTACAAGTGATCTGTTACTGCGAGTGAACCCGCCTCGGGGATGCTCTGGTAGTAGCCTTTCCAGCTTAATCCAACCGCGCTTAGCTGATCACCGATCTGGGGTTCATTGCTGAGGTGGCTCGGATAGAAGGGGAAGAAGGCGTGGGGGCAGAGGTGATCGCGCTGGAGCGGTTTGCAAAAATAGGCATCGTCGTCGAAGATGCCAAGCGTTGACCCGCCGATAAGTGCCGCATAATTGCCTTCGCTCGGATGGACTTCTCCGAAGAAATTACTCGCGTATCCGAAGGTGGTGGCGAGCCGGCTCAGGGTGGGAGCAGTGTGATTGCCGGTGATGCGCCATGCATCTTGGTTCTCATCCATGATGACGAAGATGTGCTCGAATCGGGGCATTGCTCGGTCGCGATTGGTGACGCTAGGGGTAGCGGCAGTGAAGACGAGCCCGAGAATGAGCGTCAGAAGCCAGAAGCTGAACGATGCGAGCATGGTCTACTCCTCAGAGAGATCGCTACGACGGAGGATTGCGCAGGCGGTGGCTGTTTCCCACAGCGTTAATTCTTCAAGTCGGTGCAGATGGGGAGCGAGGCGTTGCCAGATCCAACAAGCGATGGCTTCGGCAGTGGGGTTTTCGAGAAAATCGTTGAGCGAACGATGGTCGAGTGTCGAAATGACTTCGCGTTCGACGACTTGAGAGATGGTATCAAAGTCTTCGACCATTCCGCGGCTGGGGCCATCTGTCTGAAGAGGCCCTTGGAGCGTGACATCAAGCCGATACGAATGGCCGTGAAGCCTCGCGCATTTGCCCGGATGCCATGGCAAGATATGCGCGGCTTCGAATTTATACTGTTTGCGGATTCTCATCGAGCTGACCACGGTCTAGGCATGCAGTTGTTCTAAGTGGTGCTTGAGGTCGCGGAGAAAGCCGCCAACGACATCTCCGTCGATGACGCGGTGGTCGATGGAGCAACAGATATTTAGCATCGAGCGAATCGCGATAGCATCGTGGACAACGACCGGGCGCTTGACGATAGCTTCCATCGTTACAATTGCGGCTTGGCCACCGTTGATGATCGGGCTGGAGAGGATTGAGCCGTTCGCACCAGTGTTATTGACGGTGATCGTGCCGCCGTGGAGCTCATCGACGGCCAGGTGATGCGAGCGAGCGCGGCTTGTCATATCGTGCATCGCGTGCGCGAAAGTTGCAAAATCCATATGTTGGCTATTGGCAATGACCGGCACGATCAGATTGCCATCGAGGGCGATTGCGAAAGCGAGGTCAACGCGCCGGAAGACTTCGATCGCATCGGGAGTGAAGCGGGCATTCATCATGGGATGGCGGGCCAATGTCTGCACAACGGTGTGCGCAAAATATTGGAAATAGGTTGGCTTGAAACCCATGTTCGCAACAAAAGACGCAGCGTCGTGAGCACGTTTGGCGACAAGTCCGGACACATCGACTTCGATCATAGTCCACGCGTGGGGGATCGTTTGCTTGGCCTCGACCATATGCGCTGCGATCATCCGGCGTGCGCGCGTTAAGGGAATGCGCTCAACGTGCGTGGTGGCAGTCGCGATATCGCGTAGAGTGACTCTGCCGCCGGTGCCGGTCCCACGTACGGTGCTGGGATCAATCCCACTTGCTCGGACAGCACGCCGAACTGCGGGGGAGTAGTGACGCAAATTTGTGGGAGCCGGCTCCGCCACCGGTTCAATCACTGCGACGGTATTGCTTGCATTCGGGCTGGCAGGAGCGAGCGTGCTTGCACTGGGCGTGAGGCTAATATCGCTGCCTGGATCACCGATGTGGGCGATGGGTGTACCGGTTGCGACCGTAGCGCCCTCGGCAATATGGATAGCTAAGAGGACGCCCGCGGTTGGCGAGGGGATTTCGGCGTTGACTTTGTCGGTCGCGACTTCGGCAAAGGCCTCGTATTTGGCGATGGGGTCGCCCACTCGCTTGAGCCAGCGGGTAATGGTCCCTTCGGTAACGGTTTCACCGAGTTGGGGCATCGTGATCAGGGTTGCTGGCATCAGAATTGGACCATTTCTCGCATGGCGGTTGCCATCTGTTCGCTGGAAATCATGTACGCGTCTTCCAGGGCGTGAGCGTAGCCCATAGCGGGAACATCGGGCCCGCAAAGCCTGCGGATCGGTGCATCAAGCTCGAAGAGGGCTTCACTCGCGACCATTGCCGCGATTTCCGCGCCGATACCACCGAAGGCGTGATCTTCGTGGATAATCAGCAAGCGATGCGTTTTACTGAGCGACTGGAGAATCGTCGTTTTATCCATCGGGCGAATCGAGCGCAAATCGATGACTTCAACCGAGATATCTTCGCTGCTCAGTTTTGCTGCAGCTTCGAGCGCGAGATGCACGAAATAGCCGTACGACACGACCGTGAGGTCCGTGCCACTACGTTTGATGTCGGCTTGCCCGATCGGGATGGTGTACGCCTCATCGGCGATGTCGGTACGCGCGAGTCGATAGGTCTTTTTATGCTCGAGAAAGAGTATGGGGTCTGGGTCAGCGATGGCTGCATTGAGCAGACCGCGAACATCCGCAGGGAAAGCAGGTGCTACGATCTTCAGGCCCGGCACATGATAGAAGAGCGCCTCAATCGAGATTGAATGGGAAAGTGCCCCGCGCACGCCGCCGCCGTAAGGCGTGCGAATGACGAGCGGACAGGTGTAATCTCCGTTGCTACGATAGCGCGTTTTGGCGGCTTCGCCGACAATCTGGTTGAACGCCGGAAAGATAAAATCAGCGAATTGAATTTCCGCGATCGGGCGTAAACCGTCCATCGCCATGCCTACCGCGACGCCGATGATCGCGCTTTCCGAAAGCGGGGTGTCGACGATGCGCTGTGGGCCGAATTCTTGTAAAAAGTCTTTGGTGATCAGAAAGACATTGCCGCGGGCACCTACGTCTTCGCCGAGAATGACGATGCGCTCGTCGCGCGTGAGCGCGTCGTGCAGCGTTGCGCGAACCGCTTCAACGTTATTGACGTTCATACGTTCTCCTTAGGCTCTCTGACAAGCGCCCCCTCGCTCTGCGGATGAAAGGCTTGCTAGAGCCAGGCCTTTTCCGTCCCAGCATAGACATTGGTGGTCAGGCTGTCCGCGGACGGGTTTTCCAGGGCGGCTGCTTCCTCCAATGCTTGATCGATGTGCTCGTAGAGCTCTGCTTTGAGCAGAGCGATTTCATCCGTACTGTAGATCTGCTTTTCAATTAATTGACGTTCGAACGTCGGGAGCGGATCGCGCGTGCGCTGTGTTTCTACTTCTTCAGGCTGACGATAGGTGCGGTCGTCGTCGTCACTGGTGTGAGGAAGAAAACGGTAGCATTTTGCCTCGATCAAGCTTGGTCCGCCGCCGTTGCGTGCGCGTTCAAGGGCTGCGTGGACGGCGTCATATACTGCGATTGGATCAAACCCATCAACGGTGCTGCCAGGCATGCCGTAGCCGATCGCGCGATCGGCGATGTCGTTGATACGCATTTGTTTGCTTTGCGGTACGCTGATTGCCCAGCCGTTGTTCTGACAGAAGAAGACGACCGGTGCTTGCATAACCGCCGCAAAATTGAGCGCTTCGTGCCATTCACCTTGACTGGTGGCACCATCGCCAAACGAGCAGAGGACCGCTCGACCGCGTTCTTTGCGGTATTGCATCGCGAGCCCGAAACCAACGGCGTGTGCAACGTGCGCGGCAATAATCGAACTAATCGAGACCAGGCCCAGCGCCTTATTGCTAAAGTGACTGGGAAATTGTCGCCCGCCCGACGTGTCGGCTTTTTTTGCAAAAAGCGAAGTGAAGACATCGATTACCGGCAGGCCGATACCCAAAGCAAGGCCGAGATCGCGATAATACGGCACGAGCACGTCTTGGCCGCGCATGAAGGCCAGAGAAGCTCCCGCCTGGGCTGCTTCATGGCCCTCACCACCGAGGGCAAAGGGGATACGACCTTGGCGGTTGAGCTGAAAAGCGCGGGTGTCAATCTGCCGATGCAACAGCATTCGTCGTAGGAGTTCGCGTTGTTCAGAGGCCTTCATAAATACTCACGAGGTTTTCGGGGTGGAGATATTTTTTTGCGACAGCCAAAATATCGGCCCGGGTGACGCGTTGGTAGCGGGCCGCGACGGTTTGGAAATAGTTGGTGGGTAGATCGAGCGTGGCGATGGCATCCAAGCGGCCGACGATGCTTTCGGTGGATTCTTCGGCCACCAGCGACCCCGCGATCAGGCGGTTGCGTGCGCGGTCAAGTTCGGCCTGGCTTGGAGCAACACGCGTGAGCAGCGCGAGCTGTTGCTTGACCAGCGCTATCGCGGGTGCAACGTGCTCGGGTGCTGCGCTGAGTGAAACGCTGAACGTGCCTCGATATTTTCCAGCCACCAAGCTACTGGAAACGTGGTAGACGAGCCCGCGCCGTTCGCGGATTTCGTGCATAAGGCGGGTATCGAAGGTGCCATTTGCACCCAGGATGGCGTTGAGTAAGGTAAACGCCGGATAGTCCGGTGAGTCATGCGCAATTGCTGCTTCGCCTAGCGACACAGACACGAGCCTCCGCCCTGCAGCAATGTGGACGGTACGCGCGCGGGTGCTCGGCAGTGGTGGTTTGCTGACGTCAGGTCGCGGGCCAACGTTCTGCCAGGTGCCGAACGCGTGCTCAACCATCGCACGAGCTGCTGCAGGGGTGATATCGCCAACGATCGAGAGCGAAGTCAGGTCTGGTCGCAGATAGTCTTTGGTGTAATGGAGCAGATCATCATGAGTGAGGGCATTGATACTCAATGCGGTGGGTTCACGTAGATCTGGATCGTTGTTTGCCAAGAGTGCACGGCCAAATGCTCGGCTCGCTTGGTAGTCAGGATCATGTTTGCGGGCTTGGATACTCGCGAGCGTTTGGGAGCGTACCAGTTCTAGGAAATGGTCGGGGAAGCTCGGGTGCTCTACGCTATCGGAGAGGAGATCGAGCAGTTGGGGAAGATCGCGTACGAGACCATGAGCACCAAAGCTTGTACCAAAGGCTACGCTAGCGCCAAGTTTGTCGGCGACAGTGCGCTGGGAGGTGAAGTCGTATTTGCTGCTGCCGTATCCCAGCAGATCGCCAACGACGCTCCCGAGCCCCGTTTTGTTCGCGTAGTCAAAACGCGGGGTACTCTGAATGAGTCCGCTCACAAAAACGGTCGGGTTTTCGTGCACCGCTTGAACGTAGAGGGTAAGCCCGTTGGCTAGCACATAGCGAACTGGGGCGACCCGGCTGCTTAAGCTCATCGGTTGTTTGAGCGCTTGCTTGACCCACGACGCTTCCACGATGGGGCCGGTCGGCGCGCGATTGGCAAAGTTGTCCGACACGCTCGCATCGGTTGCCGGCCCTCGAGTTCCCGGTTTGGGGTGTTCAGGGGTCAGAATGCCGGTGACGAGTGGATCGGCAAAGATGCGTTTGGCGTAAGCTGCCGTTTGTGCAAGCGTGGTGTGGGCAATGGTCGCGTCATCTTCGCTCGGATCATGTCGCCCTTCGACGCCCACGGCGTACCCAACGCGGTCACCCAGCCCGGTAATCGAATCGCGCGCATAGATGGCATTGGCGGCCGCGGCGCGTTGTGCTGCGGCAAAGAGATCGGGAGGAATCCCGACGCTCAGCATTTTCCGCAGACTTTGCTCGAAGCGACGGCGGGCTTCTTGAGGCGTGTGGTCAGGGGCAAGAACAAAGATGACATGTTCGAGTCCGCCGTGCAGATTGGTGTTGGCTGCCGCCTCGTAACCAAGCGTGACACCGCTCAGGACGAGATCGGCGTAGATCGGCGAGCGCTCGTTATTGAGGATGCTATTCAGAATCGCCGCTGGTCCAGCGTCTTGATCGATATCACCCGAGCAGGGGTATACGCTATCGACGATGGTGTAGGGGAAATCGCCTTTTTCATCGATCTCGGGATGATGCTTGAGGTCGAAATGGCTACGTTGGCGAGCTGGCAACGCTTGGGCCGGGATCTGACCGAACAGTGCTGCCGCCTGGGAAAAAACGCTGCGCGCGTTGATGTCGCCGACAACCACGAGTGTGGCGTTATTGGGGTGATAATATTCGCTATAGTAATGGCGTAAGTCGCTCGCGTGGGAGCGCACGATATCATCGCGCACCCCAAGTGCACCGAGCCCGCAGACCGGGGTTGAGCTCGCGGCTACACAGAGGTCGTTGATGAGGCGAGTGGCTGGACCGCCGAGGTCACCATCGTATTCTGAGAGCACCGCGCCTTTTTCGAGCTGCCAATCATGCTCGCGCAGCAGAAGATGCTGCATGCGATCGGCTTCGATGTGGAGAGCGAGATCAAGCTTCGATGAGGGCAAGACGAGGAAAAAATGGGTGTAGTCATTCGCGGTGTTCGCATTTTCTTCGGCGCCCAAACGCGCGGTCACATCGTCGAGTCCTCCCTCAGAGAGAGAAGGTGTTCCGCGAAACATCATGTGTTCGAGGCCGTGGGCTAGGCCGGTTTTGCCTGGGGTTTCATCTAACGCGCCAAAGCGGTACCACATGCCGACTTGGACGACCGGGGCGGCGTGATCTTCCACTACAACTACATTGAGGCCATTGCCGAGCACACGATTTTGGACGTACGCGTCACGTGCTATCGAAGCTGTCGGTACGCAAAGCGCAGCTAAGCCGAGCGTGAACGCGAAAGAAAGCGAAACGATTTTCCTCATCGCGTTCGCAGTTCCGCACACGTCAAGGGTGGCCCCTTTTTGCCGTAAAGCAGCTCACTAGGCTTCACCGCCCTAGCGACGCCGAATTGCGGTGACGAAATAATGCCATAGCCCGCTAGGCTGGGCGTGTGCCCACGTGCCGACGATCTGGTCGGCATTGATTTCTTCGATGGCTTCAATGTCAAAATGGGGCGTGAGGTGTTCGCGGATTTGAGGCTCGGTGACGTAGAGATGAGGGACACCTTGCTCCTCGCCGCCTGTTGGTGCATAGCACTGTGGCCCGCAGTAGCGACCACGAGCGAAGCGAGCATCACGCGTTGAGGCAAAGACGAGGGCGATGATCGCTTCATTGGCACACACCCTGGTGAATTCGGCCAGGTGTGCCCGCAGTGTCGCCCAGGTGCCGTGCTGGAGGGTGTGGGTACTGAGCAGGCGGCCGACGCTTGCTGTTTCCCAGGGTAAGCTCGCTGAGGATGATTCGGTGATGTAGACCACCGCGTCGTCGAGGAAGGGCGGGAGGTTGCGTCCACTGCCGATGCCAACCAGCAGTGCCGGTGCACGGTGGGTCCGTTGGGCTAGTGATACGGCTAGTGGGTGCGCTTTTTGATGAAGGAGATGCTCATGCTTGAACAAGGTGCTTCGCTTCCGGCAGTAACGGTGCTGGATGATCAGGGCAAGTCGTTTGCGACAGCTACACTCAAGGGCAAGCCCTGTGTGCTCTTTTTTTATCCCAAAGATAATACTCCGGGTTGCTCGAGTGAGGCAGCACAATTCGGCGAACTCCACGACCAATTCGTGGCGCTTGGGGTGACCGTGTTGGGCGTGAGCCGCGATAGCGTTGCTTCTCACCAATCGTTTATTGCGAAATTCGAACTCCCGTATCGCCTCTTGGCAGATACCGATTCGCTTTTGTGCGACGCGTTTGGGGTGATTGTTGAGAAGAATAATTACGGCAAAAAATCGCTGGGTGTGCAACGCTCAACGTTCTTCATTGATGCGGACGGTACAATCGCCCAGGTTTGGCCGAAAGTGAGCGTAGAGGGACACGCCGCTGCGGTCTTGGCCGCTGTTAAGGCTGTCTGCTAGTTATCGTTTTTTGGT
>CAIKPM010000058.1 GCA_903829325.1 uncultured bacterium | reverse complement strand
GCGGGGCGCTACGCGACCTTGCACAGCGAGCGGTGGAGCAGATACCCCGGATAGGACAACTCTTTTGTTACTCACCACTCAGAAAGGAAGCTTTGCTTAAGAAGCTACAAATTTTGTCTTGACAATGGGGTCCACTTTACTTCTGCGCGTATGCAATATAGTCTCGACAAAATGGATTTAGCAATTTCATGGTCATGCTTCTGACATTTTGATCAACGTCATTTCCTGCATAGAAAAATTCATATGATAAAGATTTGATTCCATGCTCAGACTCTGCGCAATAATCAATCATTGAAATGATTAGTCCAAATCTACTTTTCTCTTCAATAGGAACTTCAAGATAAGAGCTTCCAACTGAATTTGTACTAGTTGCAAGCCCTTTCTCCATCCATTGATCAAAGTCTACATCTGCTTTAAGAGCGCTACTAAGCTCATTCAGTGGATCGGAATGCAATAAGTGAGCTAGTCTTTTCATATGATGGTTCGCGGTATTGTGATCCGCTTTCAGCAAATCGGCTACTGCGTCTTGAATTTGAGCGAATATTACGTGATCCACACTGAATGTCTCCATCAGCTCACTAGCAAGGCTAGTAAACTCGTTAACAGGCGACGCCTTTCGTTCCAACCTCAATAACGGCGCTCCCCCCTAGTCCACAGCTCCTCTCGTCGTGATGAAGATGCCCCACCCACTCATTTCAAAGGAGCATCTCACGCATGTCACTCCCGATCACCATAACCACCCGCCCACGCACCCCGGATGCCGAGGGCCTAACCAGGCAAGCGCACACCGAGGGGGGCCGCGTTTCGGGTAGGGCTATCTCCTATCCCCTGCAATTTGGAATCTATCGCGATGGGGACAATAATCTTGATGAGCCTCAATCGGCAGTGCTGGATCAAGCGCAAGCGGTCACCGAACGCGATCCTCAGGTGAAGGTGAACGTCGAAGACACCACCCAACGCGATGATGCCCTGGGCGATGCGGGCGATTTACGCACCGAAGAATACAACCTCGTCAACGGAGCACAACGCCAGGCCCACGTTGACGATCCGCAAGACATGGCCGAACGTTCAACCCTGACCCACTTCGTAGAACACACCCTCGACCAAGCCGAAAAGAACGGCGCCACGACAACCTGGCTCGACCTCGTCGACCACGGCGGCGGCGACGGTGGCGCGTTCCAAACCAGCATGAGCGGTGGCAAGGTCATGAAAGAAGACGACATCGCGAGGGCTATCGCTGACGGGATTAAGGATCACGCGCAAGCACACCCCGAAGATGCAAAACGCGGGGTCGATGGCGTCTTGATGAACGCGTGTTTAATGGGCAGTTTGGGCGTGGAATCTGCCCTCTCGCACGCCGGAGTCCGCTACCTCGCGGCGAGCCCCGAAACGATGCTCGCGCCCGGGGTGCCCAGCGATGTCGCTGAAGATATCGTCCAGCACCACGATGATCCCAGCGCGATGGCTCATGCCGTCGTAGCGAATACCATGCACACTCGCTATGCCGTCGAGGGCCCCGCCGGTGAAGAGCGTTTCGCTCCCGCCGCCGCGTTTGATGTGTTCGATCTTGATCCGCACAAAATCGCGACCATGGAACAGAGCGTCAAAAACTTGAATAGCTCGATTGTGCAAGCCGCCAAAGATCCCCACGCCAAAGCGGCCATCAAAGCCGATGCGCGCGAGGTCGAAGGGATGACGCGCTCGCAAGCACCCGGCTTGCCCTGGCACGCTGATCGCCCGGCCGAAGCGGTCTATCGCAACTTTGCCCACGATACAAGCCTGCCAGCCGAACTCCGCACGGCCGCTCAACAAGCCATCGCCGCAATCAGCGCAACCGTGCTCGCCCACGGCGAAGCAAAAGACTTTGCCCCCTTTGGAGATGAGAGCTATCGCGACGCATCTGGCCCCACAACCCATCTACCAACGAGCAAACGCCAGATCGATCCCTGGGCACCGGTCGTTTCGGAAACCAAAACTGCGTTTGCCCGCAAAGTGGGCGAAGTAGCAGTCGCCAACGCCTTGGCCTAAGGAGCACCCTCCCTAGGCCTCAGCTCGACTACAATTTCGTATCGTGGGGCGTTTGCATAATGGTGTGGAGTACGACCTGAAAGGCTTCTGGATCAAAAGCTTTTTGGGTCGTATTCTCATCAAGCCCAACGCTGTATTGATCGTTAATCGCAAAAACTGCTTCTTCTTCGGTCATCGTATGGCCGTACAGCACACAACTGCTCTGTAATACCCTGACCGCACGGCCATTACTTTTCACCAGACGATTCACCTCACGGCAATCATGCGGGTCGTGAACCGAGTAGTATCCCTTGAGATTATGCGCCGACGGGTCATCGGCTTTGATCAAGAACACCAACACACGCGCCGTTTCAGCCGCACCCTGATGATCGATCCAGAGCGAACGCGGAGTCACGAGATCCTCGCCACGAGCAATATGATACCCCGGCGGCAAAGCCCCAAGATTCATGAGACGCTTGATCCTATTAATAGGCAACGAATCATAATCATATTGCCCGTAACGGACCCAAAGAAAAATTCCCACAAAAAGCGCGATAGCCGCAACCGCCATTAATAATAACTGGAAAGTACGACGCGGATCAAATGCGATTTCATCTTTTAAGGAAAACTTCGCCACGCTCTCAACTCTCCCTCAGCCCTACACTATATATAGATTACTTATCGGTTACAACCGATGAAAACTCAAGTCTGAGAGTGTAAAGCCGCGATCGGTTAACGGCGCAAGGGGACGTCGGAAGGATAGATCGGACGATTGATGATGCGCTCGAGATCGAGCACGTTGCCTTTAAGCGCCAGTTCGCAGAAGCGTTCAAAATTCTCACGTTCAGCCACACCTTCGGCATACCGCGGGCTTTGGGTGAGATCAACCTTGTGCCGCACATCGAGGAAACGCAGGTAGCGCCCGTCGTCATCGACCCCGATTTCCATCAGTCCCGCATCGGCGAACATGCGCGCGGCAATCCCCACCGTGGCATCGTCAACCCGGTCTAGCTCGAGCGTACGCGCAATATCAGCATACGTCATCCGGACACAACGTTGCTCGTTTGCCATGTGGCTTAAGGCGCGATAGATTTCGCGCAACACGGCCACCGTGGGAGCGGTTTTCGCTAAAATAAATTCATTGATCCGACGATCTTTGTCTCCATACAAGAGGTGAATCCGCGCGAGTTCTCCGTCGCGCCCGGACCGACCGGCTTGTTGATTAAACTCCGTGAAATTAAAATTGAGATGATACAAAAACACATCCCGCACATCGGGTAAATCGATACCTTCGCCAAAGGCTGAGGTCGCCACAACCAGCCGAATATCACCCTCACGGAAAAGGCGTTCAACGGCTGCGCGCTCGGCGCTGCCCATCCCCGCGTGGTAAAACGCGGCGGTTGACACTTGCCCCCGCATCGCCTCGGCAACCTTACTCGCTTCGGTGCGAGAATTACAATAAATCAGCGCTTTGCCAGTACTGCCAAGCTGCTCGAGAATATAGCGCGTCTTCTCTTTGGTATTGCGGGCGTCGACGACACGGAGATTTTCGCGCACCGTCGGATCAATCACCCAACGCTGAATCCCCAACACGCGGCCGAGTTCCTGAAAACATTCGCTGCGTGCGGTCGCCGTCAAGGCTAAAACCCGCTGAATATCGGCTCGCTGAATAAAGTCACCAATCCGGCTATACGCAGGACGGTGCTTGGCTTCATAGACGTGGTGCGCTTCATCGATCACCAGCATCTCGGGACGATTGAGCTCATTGCAAAAACGCTCAGCATGGAATTGCAGAAATTCAGGCGTTGAGAGCAAAATATCCCATGCGCCCTGGTCAAGCGCTTCAAAAAGAAGCGCACGCTCCGCCCCATCTAGGGCACCGTTCGCTCGTAAAATACGCAGTCCGAGCCCATCTAATTTGCGACACAATGTCTCGAATTGATCGTTCGCCAGCGCGCGCAGCGGATACACAACCAAAGTTTTTGCACCCTGCTCTAGAGCAAGAACCGCAGCGGGAAATTGAAAGCACAACGATTTGCCTCGGCCGGTACCCAACACCGCTAGCGTTCGCTCACCCGCGAACACCCGCTCTACCACCGCCAACTGTTCTTCGCGCAAACTCCGCTCGCCAAGCAAAGCGCGCTGCACATCAACCCGTGTCGGCGCGCCAACGACGGTGCGCTCGGTCAACGTCGCGGCAGGCAAACCACGCACCGTCAGATGGAGGTTGACACCGAAACTTTGGTTACCGCCACCGGTTAAACTCGCAATCTCAACCCGATACGTCCGGCCGCCATCGAGACACGGAGCAAGCTCGCGAGCTAGTTCGCGCCGCAAAAAACCAAGCGGCAACTCACCGTATTGCACCCGAATCGCGTATTCGTCGTAGGGGTTCTGCGGCTCGCGGACGAGCGATAATTCATCGCCGATCTTGAGGGAACGAACAATCTCTTGTCGACCTTCGAACGTTACCCCAACGACTTTAGTAAAGAACGATTGCGCGTCTTGAATACCACGATACGAAGCTGGCGCGAGAAACTCATCACTACGCGCAAACAACTCATCGAGGAAAGCCTGAACTTCGGAGTTATTCTTCCTCAAATTTCAGATGAATCTCTTCGTGCCCCATCGCCCACTCAGCGTCGTGGAGCCCATCGCGATCTGCATCGAGCGGATCGAATTCCACATCACGCCGCCGCTTGTAACGCGCCGGACCAGCGCTTACACGAGCCTGTTTTTCCTTCGCCCGCCGCTCACGTCGGGCTGCGATAATCGCCTCTCGCTCGCTGCGCGATGCGGCTTGGGCCATCGCAGCACGATGATCACTCTCAGCCAAAGCACGCTGCTGGCGTTGATACTGGCTCGCACGCAAACGCACAACTAAAGGAGCCGAATAAAAAATCGAGTGATAACCGCCGGAACAGATCCCAACCAACAAGGCAAAAGCAAAATTCTGCAGCGACGCACCGCCGAACGCGTAGAGCGCCACGAGCGTCACGACGACCGTAGCTAAAGTATTGAGCGAGCGCGTCATCGTTTGCAAAATCGACGTATTGACAATCTGCTCGTAGGTCTGCTGTTTGAGAATACGCGTATTTTCGCGAATACGATCAAGAATTACAATCGTATCCATAACCGAATACCCAATGACGGTCAGCACGGCAGCGAGAAACGCATCATCCGCGCGACGATCGGCAATCGCGTAGATGCCAATCATCATCGCCGAATCACGCACGAGCGCAATCACGGTGACCCAACCGAAAATCATATTCCAATCGAAGCGATACGCAATGTAGATAAATTGAATAACGATTGCAATGAGCAACGCAATCAGCGCTTTACTCAAGTACTCGTGAGAAAGCGAAGGTCCGACCGATTCGATCGATGACTGGGTGCGATCAAGCGGTGCCACCGATTTCAGTGCTGACCACAACGCTGCAGTATGATCCCCAAAAGCAACCTGGGTTTCGATCGTGTAACGCTCGCCCAACAACGATGCGCCCGCGCCAAGCGTGTTGATGGTCGCATCATGCACATTGACCCGCTCCAACGCCGTGTACACCGCTGAGCGGGGAACAGGGCGCACAAAGCGCACGGTCACATCGGTGCCACCGGTAAACGATAGCCCCAGCCGCAGGCCATGGTGAACAAATAATGCGATGATGCCAGCGAAAATAATCGCGTACGAGAGCGATGAAATAAGGGTGAATTTCCCGACGATATTCCAATTGCGTGAACGAAAAAACATGATTACCCCTCGACCTGAACCGTCAAACCAGACGGCAGTGGGCTCGCCCCATAGGCACTGGGCGAAGTCACCAAATCGTTTTCGACAATCACGTCAAGGAAGAAACGAGTAATCACCACCGCGGTAAGCAACGAAAAGAGCGTCCCCCAAAATAACGTAAACGCAAAGCCTTTCACGGTGCCCGTCCCGAGCAGATAAAGAACCGCAGCGCCAACAATCGTCGTAAAATGGCTATCGAATACCGAGGAAAACGCCCGCGAAAAGCCGTTCCGAACCGCAAATCGCAGACTTTTTCCGGCCCAGATTTCTTCTTTGAGCCGCTCGAAAATGAGCACGTTCGCATCGACCGCCATCCCGATCGAAAGCACGAAACCAGCAATACCCGGCAAGGTTAACACAGCCTGACTCAGGGCTAAAACGGCTAACAAAAAAACCACATACAACAAGAGCGCAATGTCAGCCATCAACCCCGGCAAGCGATAGACAACCAGCATAAATACGAGCACTAAACCCAAGCCAACTAAAGCGGCGTATAACGAACGAACCAAATCGTCGCGACCGAGCGTAGGCCCAACGGTATCGTTTTCCAAGATACTGATCGGCACGGGCAAAGCACCGGCATTGAGCTCGTTGGCAATACGGAGGACATCGTCTTCGCTAAATTTTCCGGTGATCTCACCCGAGTCGGTGATAACGCCTTGGATCGTAGGCGCAGACACAAAACGCTTATCGAGAAAAATACCCAGCGCCTTGCCTAAATTATTTTGGGTCAAACGACCAAACCCAGCGGGGTCTTTGGTCTGAAACGCAATCAGCGGGTCCCCCGAACCCTGACCAAACGAAGCCGAAGCCCCCTTGAGCTGTGCGCCCGCGTAGACCACGGGGCCACTATCTTTATACGCACCATTGGGATTATTCGCATAAGCGTGATCGACTTCGGCGCGTTGGCGAACGGGCTCAGGCACGATTTTAAATTCTAAGA
Source organism: uncultured bacterium (assembly GCA_903829325.1). Classification (GTDB taxonomy): domain Bacteria; phylum Vulcanimicrobiota; class Vulcanimicrobiia; order Vulcanimicrobiales; family Vulcanimicrobiaceae; genus CAIKPM01. Next base: position 38,157 of record CAIKPM010000058.1, on the reverse strand, counting down.
CCGCCACTTCTTTGAGCGTCTGGACCGCAGCATCCGGATTTTTCACCGCGGGAAGTTCCACCAACAAACGATCATTGCCAACACGCGAGATGACGGGCTCAGAGACACCTAAACCATTCACGCGATTTTGGATAACCTGTTCGACTTGGGCTTGAATCTCCGGCGTGACCACCGTGACCGCAGCAGACGGATTCAGCTGTAAAAGCACCCGAACGCCACCCTGCAAGTCCAGCCCCAAATGGATTTTCTGGGGCAGCGGGTACATCAGCCACACCGCGCAAGCCAGCGAAGCGAGCAGCAGCACGCCCGAAGTCGTCATTTTCCAAAACTTTGACATATCGGGAGGGAATGTACGCCTCACGAGTGCTGAGCTCCCGGCTCGGGTGTTGCCGCTTATTCCAAGCGGTACGAACCACTAGCGTCAATGAGAACGCATTGCGTGCCCAGGCGAACCATCCGCACCACCTGATCCCAAAACCCCAAGACTTGCAGCACCAGCGGCTCGACCTGCGCAAAAAGCAAGCGACCCCGTTCGGAAAGATCCAACACGTCCGAGCGCCAGGCGGGGTGATCGGCTGGTAACGAGGGGATGCGCGGCAAGGCAAAATCATCGGGCAATTCGGTCGCGACTATCGCCGCTTCGCGCTGTTGCAGTGACTCGGCGGGACGGCGTTGAGCGCGCGCAGGCTCCACCGGCTTTAGCATACGGGCTCTTCTATATATCGCACTTTGCGCAAGCGCTTCAACGCAGCTAAATGCAACTGGGAAGCGCGCTGAGCTGATACCGCCAGCGTGTGCGCGACACAACGCAGCGGCTGCGCAGCGCCATAGTGCAACTCGATCACGCGCCGCTCGCGCAGCGGCAAGCCGGCAACGGCACGCTGCAAATCGTTGCGAACGCTCTGCGCGGCAACGAGTTCAGCGGGGTTCTCGCTTTTATCATCACGACACCCCGCAGTCAGCGCAGGCCCATCCAGCGACAAGGGGGTGTAGGTGAACACCGCTTGATTTGCCCGGGCAAAACGGAGCGAGAGGCGCTCCATTTCGGCGATGCTAGGCAAGCTGCCACGCTGTTGCGCGAGTTCGTAGCGCACACGCTCGGCTTCGCGAATCGTCCGACGCGCACGCTCAGAAACAGGGTCACGCTTGCGTAATCCGTTGAGCATGGCGCCGGTCACGACCTGATGCACATACCGTTCGAGGGTCGCGCCGCGGCTGGCGTTATAGCTATCGACCGCACGAATCAAACCGAGTGCGCCATCGCCTAAGAGTTCGTCCATCTCGGCCCCTGGCACCATCCGAGCGACGCGCCGCGCCAACAAACGCACCCGCGGAAACAACCGCACGATCGTCGCGGCTCGCTCGTCTTTTGTCATGAGCCAACCCGACCCAGCCGCGTCGCGAACTCGCGCGTTAAGGCGTCGTTGGAATCGCGCAGCGGTAAAGCCGCCATTTCGCTGGTCAACAACGCACCGAAATCGCCCCAGGCTGCCTGCAGCGGCGCCAACACGATACCGTAGAGCAGCGATGCCGCAAGCGCTGGGGCAGCAGGCGTTTCACTCGAGGAAGCGAGCATCACCCCCACCTCAAGAGCCATGCTCGAGATTATTCGCAATCCGCGTCATATCGTCAGCGGCCTGAACGCCCTTCGCATCCGCCTCGTAGGCGCGTTGGGTCTGCATAATTTCCATCATCGCATCGACGATCGAAACATTTGCGTGCTCGAGCATCCCGAAAGCGATGCTCGGCCCCCGCTCGACATTCGGGGCAAGGTAGGTCGCCGCGCCCGACGCCGCTGTCGCCTCGAACAGCGTTGGAGTCAACGCGTGCAATTGCTCGGGGGCCGCAAACAACGCGAGGCGAATGCGCCCAATCGTAGCAGTGCCCTGAGCCGTTTTCACCGCAACATGTCCGTCGGGCTCAACCTTGAGTTGCTCAACGTTCGCCGCAATGTGCAAGCCGGGTAGATGCCAACCGTCGCTATTGCACAACTGGCCGGCGGCGTTGCGCACGAATGCACCATCGCGGGTGAACGCGAGCTCGTTGCCACGCTGTACCGCAAAAAAGCCCTCGCCGCGAATCGCTAAATCACACGGGCCACCGCTGGCCACGAGTTTTCCCTGAGTCAACACCAACCGTTTCCCCTCTACGCTCACACCCAATCCCGCATCTTGCGCACCAAACGGACGCACGTTGGTGAGCGCCTGCTTAAAAGCGGTCACGTCCGCGTTGGCGAGATTTTCGGTCACGGTCTCGAGCGCAGCTTGCTCGGCCGCCATGCCGCTCGCGGCCACTTCCATCGCGCGATTCATGAAGCAGCCCGCGTAATCTCGGTCGCATCTTTTGCGGCCACGGCATCGAGCGATTGCGTCATTTTTTGCGCGGTCTCAAACTGCCGCTGCGCTTGCAAGACCGCAATCATCGCCTGCATGCTATCGCCATTCGAAGCTTCAACCACGCCTTGCTCGATGTGCGCCGGCCGCGTTAAGGCCAGCTGGTCGATCTGGCGGCCCGCGAGCATCACCGCACCGTCAGCACGGAATTCAGCTTGAAGCGGAAAGCGCAACGCACCGTGCTGGCCACGCAACAATTGACCATCCTGAGCGCTCAGGTGACCATCGCGGGTGCGTTGGGCACAAACGGTCACCCGGGTTTCCCCGTTGAGGCAAGCGAATCGCGCACCATCCACCGCCAGATCTAACGCGCGGCCCGTGCGCCGCAAGCCACCAAGTTGGGCATCGCGACTTACGTCGGTGCGAATACCCTGAGCGGTTAACTTCGCGGTGAAGAGTAAGCGATGAAAGCCGTCGCAAGGTGCAGCGGCAAGATTTTGCGTCGCGACATCAAGCGCGCGCTCAGCGGCGCCTAAAGCGCTCGCAGTCCATTCCAATCCATCCATGTCCGAGATGCTAACCGCCAAAGTTTACCGCGGCATGACCTCGACATGATCAGCCTGCGCTAGCGACTTTTTCCAAGACGCGCGCGGTAAAGCCATCCGTCGTCAAGACCGGCTCGCCGGGCATGGCGATATCGGCCGTCCGCGCGCCACCGGCTAAGGCCGCAGCAACAGCGGCTTCGATTCTCTGAGCGGAAGCTTCATCGTCCAACGAATAGCGACACAAAAGCGCTGCGGAAAGAATCGCCGCAATCGGATTTGCGATGCCGCGCCCGGCGATATCGGGCGCACTGCCGCTGATCGGCTCGTACATTCCGAAGGTAGCGCCGTTCTGAGTCGCACCCAAACTTGCACTCGGGAGATTGCCGATCGATCCAGTCAGCATCGCGGCTTCATCCGAAAGAATATCGCCAAAGGTATTTTCGGTGAGTAAAACATCGAAGCGACGCGGGTCTTTGACTAACTGCATCGCGGCGTTATCGACCAGTAAATGATCGAGCTGGACATCAGGAAATTCGCGCGCAACTTCATTGACGATACGCCGCCACAAGCGTCCGCTCTCCAACACATTCTGCTTATCGACCGAGGTGAGGCGGCCGCGCCGACGACGCGCCAACTCAAACCCGCAACGCGCGATCCGCTCGATTTCGGGTGCGCGATACACCAGCGTATCGATTGCGGTTTCGACGCCTTGCTCGAAGATCGTGTGCTTAGGCTCGCCGAAATACAAGCCCGACGTTAATTCGCGCAAAACGACAAAATCCAAGCCAGTAATTAACTCAGGGCGCAAGCTTGATGCGCCTTCAAGACCCGCAAATACCGCTACCGGGCGGACGTTCGCGAAGAGATCGAATTCCTTACGAATCGCCAAAAGCGCCTGTTCTGGTCGCACCGGCTTGCCGTCGTATTTCGGCACACCAACCGCCCCAAAAAGCACCGCCACGCTGCGCCGCAACAAGGCCTGGGTTTCGGGTGGGTACGGCGTACCGGTCGCGTCGATCGCGGCGCCACCAACGAGGGCGGTTTCGTGCGCGAGATCGGGGCGTACTTTGAGCAATACCGATAACGCAGCAGAAATAATTTCGGGACCGATTCCATCCCCTGGTAAGACCGCAATCAACGACTTGGACACGAGTACAGCGCTACTCCTGAGTGATCATCGCCGGTAGATTCACCGGCGATTCGAGCATTTGCAAATACATCATCAGCAGGCCTCGCAATTCCCCCTTGGCTTTCTCTGCCAATTGCAAAGCATGCTGATGCTCACGGCGCGCTTCATTCGTACGTGCGTCAAGCAAGCTCGACTCGCGACTGGCCGCCACGCGTGCCTCTTCGAGAATAAGCTCGGCTTTCTGGTGGGCCGTAGCCTTGACTTCGTCCGCCGTGCGTTGAGCCAAGAGCAGCGTGTTCTGGAGCGATTCTTCCATCGCTTTACAATGATTGACGCGCTCGCGCAAATCAGCAACCTCAGACTCGAGCTTGGCTCGCGCCTGAGCTTCTTCTTCGAGCGACTCCATCAAGTCATCGAGAAATTGGTCAACCTCAGCTCGATCATAGCCGAACAGTATTTTCCGAAAGACCTTATGTTGAATATCGATCGCGCTGACTTTGGCCATGGCAGAGTTCTACCCCCGATTCGACATAAAATCGATCATCGAGTCACCGCCCAATGATTCCCGTAACCCCTGCGCATTGACCGTCACGCCTGAGGGCACCACCAAGAAAATCGACTCAGCCAATTTCTGGATGCGACCATCGAGCGTATAAGCAACACCAGACGTAAAATCAATCACCCGCTGTAAAAGCACGCGGTCAGCCGACTGCATATTAACGATGACGACCTGCTTATTGCGCAGCGCGTCAGCGAGCTCGGTGACTTCGGTGAACGATTTCGGCGCGTAGACACTCACTTCAACGCCGGCGCCAGGGCGACGGCCGACATTTGCGAGCGAGACGACATTGCGCGCGGGTGGAACGGGATTTGCGGCATTGGTGCTGGCCGCCTCGACATCATCAAATTCTTCTTCTTCGTCGTGAAGGGAAAAAAACGAGCCTATGCGCTGCAAAACGCTCATATTGAGCCTTTCTTCGTTGTTCATGTCGTTGGGGGAGAAACAGAAATACGTGGACCAAAAAGCGCAGTGCCAATACGGAGCATCGTGGATCCACAAGCAACGGCTTGGCGCCAATCACTCGACATCCCAATCGAGAATGTCGAACCACCGATCTGCGAGAAAAGACGGGCAGCTTCCTCGAAGGAACGACGAATCTGGGCAGAATCCTCCGTATGCGGCCCAATCGCCATGAGCCCATCGACTTCAAGGTCGAGCGAACGAAGATACGCGGCTAAAGCCACCGCCTCACTCGGAGCCACCCCGAAGCGATCGGTCGGGGAGATGTTCACCTGCACGAGCGTTCGCACACGCCGCCCCAACCGCAGGCAAGCCTGCGCCACGCTGGCTCCCACCTCGCGCCGATCGATGCTCTGAATCACATCGAAGGTCTTCACGATCGCATTGATTTTATTGCGTTGAATATGTCCGATGAAATGGGTCGTGAGCCCCGCGAGATCGGCCAATTTGGGCTGAGCTTCTTGCACGTAGCTCTCGCCCACATCGTGAACCCCCGCTGCCGCAACCGCAAGAATCGCCTCACGAGGCTGGAATTTGCTGACGGCACAAAGCCGAATCGTCGCAGGATCACGACCGATCGATTGCGCGTATGTGGCGATCTCCGCACGTAATTGAGCAACACGATTGGCGATTGCCGTTTGCACGGTTTAGGCCACAGTGCGGGCAGAACGAGCGGAACGCACAGCCATCACAATCCCCAAAGCGATCATCGGCAGCGCCAATGCTTGGCCACCGGTGAAGATGCCAAAGTGGAGATCGGAAGCACGCCAAATCTCGGACAACGAGCGGGTCAAGCCGTAACAAGCAAACCAGATCCACGCCCGCGTGCCCGCTCCCAGCCGATACCGCGCGAGTATCAGCATCAGTGGCAACACTGCGAGATCCATCAAGCCTTCGAAAATCTGCGAAGGGTAGCGATAATCGAGATAATTCGGAAAAGCGATGCACCAAGGGCGATCGGGCTGGCACACGTTGCCCGGCAGCTCATCGTTGATAAAATTGACCACACGCGTCGTGGCCAAACCCAGCGGCAACATCACGACAACTTCGTCAGCCAGGGTGCCGAACGTAACTTGGGGGTGTCGGCGCACGAAGAGCACGATCGCGACAATCACGCCCAGTAAGCCACCGAAGAAGCCCATGCCACCGTTCCAGACGGCGATTAAATTCAGCGGCGACAAAAAATAATAGCTGGCATTACCATGCGAGAGAATATCGGCCAACACGAAAAACGCGCGACCACCGATCAAGACGCCAATTAAGGCGTACACCAAGAAATCTTGGATCTGTTCGTGCGTGAGCCCTAAACGAGCGCGCCCCGCAGGTCGACTCATCCATAAATACACGCACAAAAAACCGAATAAATACGAAATGCCATACCAATGAATCGAGAGCGGCCCCAAGTGGAGCGCAATCGGATCAATATTCGGATAGGTAAACCAATGCCGCACTGCTGAACGTCCTTCCGCCGATGGAACCTCTACTCAACGTAGCCACGGCGTTTTCGGCTGGGCTCGTTTCCTTCGTTTCCCCTTGCGTCCTTCCGTTGATTCCGGCATATCTCTCTTTTCTGACCGGCTCGAGTCTGCAAGAGCTGCGCGAGGACGCGACTGCGGCAAAACGGCGCGTGCTGGCTCACGCCTGCGCATTTTCGGCTGGATTTTCGTGCATTTTCATCCTCGCGGGGCTACTCGCGGGGTCGCTCGGCACGACGCTCGGACACGAGCGGCTCTGGCTCGCGCGTCTCGGCGGCATCCTGCTGATGCTCTTTGGCCTACAGATGCTCGGCGTGCTGCGCATCGAGTTACTCTTCGTGGACCGACGGCTGCGCATCGCGACCGCCCGCCGCTCGTTACTCGCGTCGTTTCTGGTCGGCATCGGCTTTGCGGCAGGGTGGTCACCGTGTATCGGCCCCATCTTAGCCGGGATTCTGCTCCTAGCCGCGACCCAAGCGAACGGGACGGCCGCGCTGCTCCTAGCGGCGTATTCGCTCGGTCTGGCTCTCCCGCTGATCGCCACCGCTGCGGCCATGGGCAGCGCGCTGCCTGTGCTTGAGCGCCTGCGGCCTTTCTTGGGCAAGATCGAAGCCATAGCAGGCGCGGTGTTAGTGCTCGCTGGCCTCGTCTTGCTCAGCGGCAGCTTCAACCGCGTCGCCGCGACTTTCGCTTCGATGATGAAACCGCTCTAGCGTACGCCCGAGCAGCCGGCGATAACAGGCCCACGTCCATCACTCGATTAAAACCAGGCAACGTGAAAAACGCGCCGATCATCCCAGCTTCTCCGCTCTGGCTTTGGGCGAGCGGAATCTGCATTTTCGCGGTCGACCAGGCCTCAAAAATGTGGGCGCTACGCGCGCTCGCCGATGGCACCGTGCACCCGTTTATCCCAGGCCTAGTCGACTGGATGTTTGTCCAGAACACCCACGGTGCATACGGCCTGTTTGGCGATCATCCAGGCTTCTTGATCACGATTTCCCTAGTCGCGTTTGTCACGATTTTTTTTTCCTTCCGCCAGCGTGCGGAACAATCGCTGCCCACCGCTCTCGCCTTAGGTGGCGTTTTAGGTGGCGCACTCAGCAATATCTACGATCGACTGCATTACCATTTTGTGGTTGATTTTATCCAGCTAACACCCTTACCGATCTTTGAAGTGTTCAATATTGCTGACTCAGCCATATTGATCGGAATTGTGGCGATTCTTATCATCAGTTTTAGAGGCGAAACCCCTAACGACGAAACCAGCACCCTGTGAGCGCCGAGCCAAGCACCCAGACCACCGAATTCGTCGCGAGCGAGAGCGAGAGCGGAGCACGCGTTGATGTCACCGTCGCCCGCCTCACCGGCAGCACGCGGTCGCAAGTCAGCGCAGCCGTCGAAGCCGGGCAACTGCTCATCAATGGGCATCCCGCCAAAGGCAGCACTCCGCTCAACGTCGGCGACAACGTCAGCGCGACTATCGCGAGTAAGACGACCTTTGAGGTGATCCCGCAGGCGTTACCGCTGGATATCATGTTTGAAGATGACAGCATTTTGGTGGTCAACAAAGCCGCCGGCATGGTCACGCACCCAGCCCACGGCACCCCCGACGGCACCTTGGTCAACGCCTTGCTCGCTCACGTCGGGGAACTACCCGGCGAACGCGTCCGGGCGGGCTTGATCCATCGTCTCGACCGAGATACGTCGGGCTTATTGCTCATCGCGAAAACCCCAGCCGCGCTCACCACCCTAGGACGCGCCATGCAAAAGCGCTACATCGAACGTGAATACTGCGGGCTGGTGGTCGGTTCACCCGAAGATGACGCCGGCACCCTCGAGGGCGCGATCGGACGCGACCCCCAAAATCGCATGAAATACACGGTGCGCTCCGAGGGGAAATATGCCGTTACCCACTTCACCGTGCACGAACGCCTGATCGGTGCGAGCGAACTATATTTTACGCTAGAAACCGGACGCACCCATCAAATTCGCGTGCATATGGCGACCTACGGCAACCCGATCGTGAACGACATTGTCTATGGCCGCCGCGATCATCGCGCCGCTCTGCCGGGGCAAGCACTGCACGCCTGGCGTCTGAGCTTCAAGCATCCGCAAACCCAGGAACGGCTTCACTTCGAAGCTCCACCACCACCCGACTACGTGGCCACGAAAGCGCTCTTTACATGAATCCCGCTCTGGACGCTGCAGCCGTCGGCACGTTCACCCTCCTCGCTACCGACCAACGCGCTCGCCGCGGTCGCCTCGTCCTCAAGCATGGTATCGTCGAGACGCCTTGCTTCATGCCGGTCGGCACTGCCGCCACCGTTAAAGCCCTCGACCCGAGTGAGCTCGAGCGCTTGGGAGCCCAGATCATCCTGGCAAATACCTATCATCTCTGGCTGCGTCCCGGACGCGAACTCATCGTCGAAGCTGGTGGTCTGCACCGCTTCATGAACTGGCCTCGCCCCATCCTCACCGATAGCGGCGGCTTCCAGGTTTTCAGCCTCGAATCGCAACGCCAGCTCGATGATGACGGAGTCACGTTTCGCTCACACATCGATGGTAGCAGTCATCGCTTTACGCCGGAAACCGTCGTTGCGTTTCAAGAAGCGCTCGGGGTCGATATCGCTATGGCGCTCGATATCTGCGTCGCGCTGCCGGCCCCATACGAACGCTTGGAGCACGCCGTCGCAGCGACTACCCGTTGGGCCCAGCGTTGTGCCGAGGCGCGGACCAAGCCTGGCGACACGCTCCTCTTTCCTATCGTGCAAGGCGGCCTTGACGAAGGCTTACGCGCTCGAAGCAGCGCTGAGCTGGTGGCGCTCGATCTCCCGGGGTACGCAATCGGTGGGCTTTCAGTCGGCGAAACCCGCGAAGAGCTCGACCGCATCACCGCGTTTACGACCGACTGCTTGCCAGCCGACAAGCCGCGCTACCTCATGGGGGTTGGTACCGTGCGCGATTTGCTCGCGGCGGTCGAACGCGGCGTCGACCTCTTCGATTGCGTCTACCCCACCCGCTGCGGGCGCAACGGACGCGCGATGCTGCGCCGAGGCGACATCAATCTGCACAACGCGCGCTTCGTGCGCGATTTTACCCCGCTCGACCCCGATTGTAGCTGCACGGTCTGCACGAGCTACACCCGCGCGTATATCGCGCATCTATTCCGCGCCCACGAAATGTTGGGACCGCGTTTGGTCTCGTATCACAACTTAGCGATGCTGACCCAGCTGATGGCCGAAGCGCGCCAAGCAATCACAGACGGACGCTGGCAACGCTTTAACGAAACCTTGCAGTAATGGACAACCCGCTTCAATCACTCACGTTCATCGCAGCGCCGGCTTTATTGACCAACGCTTGTTCTCTGCTTGTGCTTTCGACCTCAAACCGTTTTGCGCGCGCCGTTGATCGAGCGCGCCTGCTCGCGCAAAACCCGCGCGACGACAACGGCCAGGCCTTGCGCCGCGTCGAACGCCGCGCGCTCACCTTAGTCCGCGCCCTCACCGGGTTCTATATCGCCGTGGGTTCGTGTGCGTTTAGCACCTTCATGGGCTTGCTGGGCAGCGCAATCGAAACGGTGGGCCACGTGCTCGGCCTGACCTTCTTCACGGAAACCTCGCTAGGTCTAGCCGCAGTCGGGGTGCTCTCGATCGCCATCGCAGCAGGTCACCTGGTCTTCGAAACCTGGCTCGCCTACCACGGCCTCATGATCGAGGCAAAAACCATCGGCAGCGGCCGCATCAGCCTCGCACAAGAGGTCTAGCGACCGGCTTAGCCAGTCACCCGCTCCTTGCGTGGGCGACCACCCCTGCGTCCATTTTCTCGAGAAGAATCTGCTTTGCGGGCGCTCTTGACTCTCCCAGCACGCCGCGCTAGCTGTGACATCCACTCATGAGACCCAAACATCCCCTCAAGCAGGCCATCAATGCTAAAGCTCACATCGAGATCATCCCAGGCGATCGCGGTGCCCATACCAAGCACAGTGATACGGCTCAGGAGAGCTGCACCAGCAGGCACTTTATCTAACCCCTGAAGCAAGTGCCGGGGAATACGCAAATAAAGCCCATTTTCAAATTCCAGGACGATCGCATCAAGACTACGGCTGTAACGAACAGCAATCAGTGGGTTGGCCGGATGTGCCTGCTCCTGGACAAGCAGCCGATCAATTTCAGCATCAGTCATTTCTAATTGCTGCTTGCTCATTTAGTGGCTCTCCTGAAAAAGGGCAATAAGCTCGTCTTTATGCTGATTCGCGACTTCGAAGGCCCTGCGTATCTCAGCTCTGGTAACGCCAATAACTTTAGTGACCACAAAGCAACCATTACGGAGCTCCAGCTTGACACCAGCGGCACCCGCACGGCCAAAATACGCGTGCACGTGAATCGGCAGATGATCGTTTGCATGTGACTGGAAGCGAATACCAGCAAAACGCTTACTTCCCATAATTGACTTTAACCTAACGGATAGGTTAAAGTCAACCTCACCGCGAGCTACTGCACCACTGCGATGTTGGCTCCGTCTTGGAGGAGGTCGGGCTTGTTGGTGATGACTGACATGCCTTCGTGGAGAGCTGGGCTCGTCACTTGGACGTACTCTGGGGTTTGGATTCCAACCGTCACCGGGATTTTTTTTGCAGCAGCCTCTTGGCCGGTGCCGCTCACCGCGTACACCGCGGCGCCATCGAGACCTTGGGTTAGCGCTGCGAGCGGAACGCTCAGCGCGTTTTGAACGTGATTCTTCACCGCACGGACCGCAACTAACATGCCCCCCTTGAGCAGCTCACCGGGATTCGCAAATACGAGGCGCGCCGGGTAAAGTAAGGTGCCCGTGGTAGGCACGACATTAATGACCGACACGTTGCCACTGAACACCTGATTCGGTACCGAGGCAGTCGTAAACTGAACCGTAGAACCGGGATGCACAAACGCCAGATCGGTATCTTTGAGGTTAAATGTAATGTACACCGGGCTAATTTCAGCTAAGGAAAACACCGGCTGGTTCGGGCCCGCGTACGCACCCGGATCGAGTAAACGCTGCGTCACGACACCATCAAACGGTGCAGTCAAAAGCGTTTGACCGATTTGAGTCCGCAACAGTTTGGTGCTGCCATCAGCTTGTTGCACAGCACCACGGTTTTCGGCAACAACCTGTTTCTGCAAAGGAATGCTGAGCAGACTCTGCTTGGCGGCATCCATCGCAGCCTGGGCTTGCGTCACCCGGCTTTGATCGATTTCCAGCGTCTGTTGACTGGCGACATAACTCGAATGAGCCGTAGCCAAGGTCGTTGCCGCAACGTAGCCTTGCCTAAATAAGGCCTGATCAGCCTGATACGTTAATTCGTTCTGGTGCACCGCAGCCTCGTCGGCCAACAATTGCTTGCGCGCTTGCGTCACGGTTAATTGCGCTTCTGCCAGGGCACTCTGCGCACTTTGATTGGTAATGGGCTGTTGAATTTGCGATTGCTGTAACTTCGCCTGAGCTTGCACCATCGAGCCCTGCTGTTGGGCGAGTTGAGCTTGTAGCGGAGCATCATCGATCTTCGCGAGAACCTCGCCGGCATGCACATGATCACCCTGATTCGCATACACGGCGACGACCGTCCCAGAAGTTTCTGTCGCAAGATTTGCCTGCAAATACGGCACCACTTGACCATCCAAGATCTCAGCATCGTCTAAAGTCCGCCGTGTCACGAGCACCGTTTTGACCGCAACCGGCGGACGAGCATTCGCTCCAGCTTGCGGCTTCGATCCGGCACAAGCCGTCAATTCGAGCGCATAGCACAACAAGAACCCGGCGACGATCGCCCGAGAAGAACAAAGCGAACGGATACGCGAGACTGGATGCACAGAATTCTCCCTCTGTTGCTTCATGGCGATGGTGGTGATGGAAGGGTTGTATGTGGCTGATCGTAGACCGGCAACCAATCGGTCGGATGTCCGTCGTGTACAACAGGTATCCAGCCGACAATCCCTGGCTCCACGGCAGTATGGCGAATATCGCCACCAAACCGAGCCCGGATGCTCGAGACAACGACATAAATAACCGGCACGAATATCAGGTTGAGAACCGTTGAGACAATCATGCCGCCGAATACCGCGGTGCCTAGCGAATTGCGACTCGCGCTTCCAGCACCAGTGGCCCACACTAAGGGCAAGATACCAAAAATAAAGGCAAGCGAGGTCATAATAATCGGGCGCAAACGCGTCTCGGCCGCCCGTGCAACAGCCTCGACAGCGCTCAGGCCCGTCTCGCGCAGCTGATTCGCAAATTCGACAATCAAAATCGCGTTTTTACTGGCAAGCCCAATCAACATGACAAAGCCCACCTGCACGAAGACATCGCTCGGCAGGCCACGCAATCCGATTGCCGCCAAAGCACCCAACAGTGCGAGCGGAACCGATAAAAGAATCACAAACGGATCCCAAAAATTCTCGTACTGCGCCGCGAGCACTAAGAAGACGAGCACAATCCCTAATCCGAAGCAAATCGCCGCAAGATTACCGCCCTCAATTTGATCGAGGGTCAAACCAAACCACGCATAGCTCATGCCCGGTGGTAAGACTTGTTGGGCTAATTTTCCAACCGCCGCAATGACGTCACCAGAGCCCACGCCTGGACGCGGCGCCCCGTCGATTTCAATCGAACGGAAGAGATTAAAATGACTGATTTCGGTCGGGACTTTCACCGGGGTGACCGAGACCAAATCCGAAATTGGGGTTAAGCCAGCCAACGGCGAACGCACGTACATCGAACCGAGCGCGGAAATATCGCTCCGAAACGGTGCATCGGCCTGAACATAAACACGATACGAACGATTCAGTAAATTGAAATCGTTCACGTATTCCGAGCCTTCGAAGACCCCTAAGGTTTGAGCCAAGGCACCGAAAGTAACTCCGAGCGATTCGGTCTTATTGCGATCGACCTTCAGATTATATTGCGGTGCATTATTACTGTAACTGGTAAACGCACCAGCAAAATGCGAATCCTGATTGATCGCTCCGATCAAACCATATGTCGCGCCAGCTTCGGTGGCAAAGCCAAGGTCATTGTTATCCAAGACCTGGAGCTGGAAGCCGCCAAAATTGCCAATCCCTTGCACCGACGGTGGATTAAACGCAAACACTTGCGCCTCAGGCTCCGAGCCAATAATGGGATACAAGCGCCCCAAAATCGCTTTGAAGCTGTGCTGCGGCCCCTGCCGTTCGCTCCAGGGCTTGAGCGGCACGAAAGCAATCCCACGATTGGGAGCACTGCCGGTGAAACCGAAGCCATCCGCCGAGAAAACGCCTTCGGCTTCTGGTACGGCATCAAGAATTTTTTTGGCAACCCGACGTGAAACTCGCGCTTCGAAATCAGAAGATGTGCCAACCGGCGTCTGCATCACGACAATCAAATACCCCTGATCTTCATCGGGAATAAACGAGGTCGGGGTCTTCGTATAGAGATACCCGGTGCCCAAAAGCGCGAGCACAAAGAGCGCGAGCACTGGCACACGCCACTGAAAGAGAATCGGCAAGGTCGCGTGGTAGCGGCGCCGCAAGCCACGGATAAACCAATTGATAAAACGGAAAAATACCGCAGTCGCGGGCTTCTCATGCTGCAAGAGCAACGCCGACAAGGGCGGGGCTAAAGTTAGGGCAGTAAAGAGTGAAATCGAGATAGAGCAAGCGATGGTAATCGCAAATTGTTTGTAGAGAATGCCGGTGGAACCCGGGAAAAACGCCACCGGAATAAACACCGCAAGCAAGACGAGCGAAGTCGCCACAACCGCTCCGGAGATTTCTTTCATCGCGGCTTCCGCGGCGCGCAGAGGAGACAAGCCCTTTTCTTGGACGAAACGAGCAATATTCTCGATGACCACAATCGCGTCATCAACCACCAAGCCGGTCGCCAAGGTCAAGCCGAACAAAGTCAAGGTGTTGATTGAATAGCCCAAGGCTTTCATCAAAGCGAATGTCCCGATTAACGATACGGGAATCGTCACGACCGGGACCAGGGTCATCCGCCAATTTTGGATGAACGCATAAATCACCAACACGACCAACAAAATCGCAACCGCGAGGGTCATCGCCACTTCTTTAATCGATTCGTGAACGAACAACGTCGCGTCAAAGGGGATCACATAAGACACACCCGCTGGGAAAGTTTTGGACATCTCGGCGAGCGTCGCACGAATCTTGGTCGCGACATCCAACGCGTTGGCATTCTGCGCTTGAATCACCCCAAAACCAACGCAATCGCGGCCGTTCCAATGCGCTGCACCCGTATAATCTTCTGCACCGAGTTCCGCACGACCAACATCGCGCAAACGCACATAACCGCCTTGGGCCGTCGGCTTGATCACAATATTCTCGAACTCAGCTGGCGTCGTCAGCCGACCGTCTGCGTTAATCTGAATCTGATATTGCTGCGAGCCATTCGTTGGGGCTGCGCCGATCGCACCAGACGCAATTAACTGATTTTGACTTTGCAAGGCCGTCAGCACATCGCTTGCGGCCAAGCCTTCGGCCTGCAAGCGGCGCGGATCAAGCCAAATACGCATGGCGTAGCGCCGCAACCCGAAGATCCGCACGTCCGCAACGCCTCGAATCCGCTTGAGCGCGTTGATCACATGATGCTCGGCGAAATCGCTCAGCGCACTCTGCGATAAGCTACCATCGGATTGAATCCCGACCCCGAGAATAATCGCCGGGGACGATTTTTTCACCGTCACGCCGGTCTGCTGCACGACCTGGGGGAGACGCCCGGTCGCGGTGAGCACGGCATTCTGCACATCGGCTTGAGCCGCATCAAGGTCTCGCCCTAAATCGAAGGTCACGGTAATCGCCGACGTCCCGTCGTTCCCGCTCGTCGAGGTCATGTAACGCAGACCTTCGACGCCATTGATCGCTTCTTCTAATGGAGTGGTCACGGCGCTTTCGACGGCCGAGGCATTGGCGCCAATATAATTCGCAGTCACGCTAATCTGCGGCGGCGCGACTTTAGGATACTGAGCGATGGGTAGTGTGGGCAAGGCGACTAAGCCTGCGATAAAAACGACTATCGAGGCAACGCCAGCCAGCACCGGACGCTGCAGAAAGAAACGGGTCAACAAATACTCCCCTGTCGCTCAGCTAAATAACGTTCGAGTTGACTGGCGTTAATGCGTTCTTGCCGCATAGAATCCCGCTCACGGACCGTGACGCACTGATCATCGAGCGAGTCAAAATCAACCGTGACACAAAATGGTGTGCCGATCTCATCTTGACGGCGGTACAGCTGACCAATATTGCCTTCATCGTATTGCGTGCGGAAGGTCTCGCGCAGACCACGCTCGATGCTGCGGGCACGCTCAACTAATTCGGGCTTATTGCGAGCCAGGGAAAAGACCGCCACGGAAACTGGAGCAATGCGAGGATGGAAGCGTAAGACTACGCGCTCGCTTTCTTTGCCATCTGTGCCAAGTACGCGCTCTTTGGCATAGGCGTCGACCAACATCACCAAGGTGGTGCGATCCAAACCTGATGAGCTTTCAATCAGGATTGGCGTATATTTTTCCTTCGCCGCTTCATCGAAGTAGGTTAAATCTTTTCCTGAGAGCTTCATATGCGCATCAAGATCATACGTACCGCGATGCGCAATCGATTCTAACTCGCCCCAACCCCAAGGAAAACAATATTCCACATCGGTGCAGGCCACGGCGTAATGCGGACGTTCGTCAGCAGGCAGCTCGTAGAAGCGTAAACGGTCAGCTTGAATGCCATAATCGCTGTACCACTTTTTGCGCAGCGCAACCCACTCATGGAAGCGCTCCATGTCTTTGCCGTCATGCGGCACAAAATATTCGAGCTCGGCTTGTTCGAACTCACGCATACGGAACGTGAAATTGCCTGGCGTGATTTCGTTGCGGAAAGATTTGCCCATTTGCGCAATGCCGAACGGGGGCCGTTTACGCGCGGTTTGATAGATATTCTTGAAGTTGACGAAGATGCCCTGAGCCGTTTCTGGACGCAGATAAGCAACCGATGCACTATCTTCCATCGGACCAATATTCGTCTTGAGCATCAAATTAAAATTACGCGGTTCTGTTAACGAGCCGGTGGTTCCGCAATCAGGGCACTTCTCGCGCGAAGGCAAATGGTCGACCCGAAAACGGTGTTTACACTGGCGACAATCCACCATGCGATCATGGAACACATCGAGATGCCCGGAAGCTTTCCAGACTTGGGGATGCATCACGATCGAGGCATCGAACGCCACGACATCATCGCGTTTGGTGACCATCTCTCGCCACCAGGCTTCCTTGACGTTCCGTTTGAGCACAGCGCCTAAGGGGCCATAATCAAAAAAGCCACCGATCCCACCATAAATCTCGCTTGATTGAAACATAAAGCCGCGCCGTTTTGCGAGCGCGGTAATTTCTTCAAGCGTGGGGCGGGAAGCGTTGAGCGGATCGGTTGTCATGGAGTAGCTCCTCTTGGTTGGGTTTGAGCGCGGAGTTGTCCGCAAGCAGCCGCAATATCACGGCCCATCGGATGGCGGACGGTATTCGGCACGTTGGCTGCATCAAGCACGCTAGCGAAACGACGGATCGTCGCATCGTCGGAACCAGCATACGGCGCATCGGGCGTTGAGTTGTAGGGGATCAGGTTGACATGATAGAGATGATTACGCATCAACGCAGCGAGCTGCCTCGCGATTTCGGGCGAATCGTTAAAGCCTTCGAGCATAATATATTCGAAAAAGACCTTGCGATTGGTCGCGGTGATATACGCCTCGCACGCGGCCATTAATTCCGTCAGCGGATAGCGCCGATTCACCGGCATAATTTCAGAACGCAGCGTATCGTTCGGCGCATGCAAAGAAATCGCCAGATTCACCTGCAACGATTCTTTGGTAAATTGCTCGATCTTCGGCACGACACCGACCGTCGAAATCGTAATATGACGATGTCCCAAACCTAAGCCATGTGGGTCATTCAACAACCCCACCGCTTGCATCACCGCATCATAATTATGAAACGGCTCGCCCATGCCCATAAAGACAATATTGGTGATGCGTCGTCCTTGCAGAGCCAAATGCCGCGCAAAATAGCGCGCTTGAGCAAAAATCTCCGAAGCTTTGAGATGCCGGGTAAATCCAGCCTGCCCGGTTGAACAGAACGCACACGCATACGCACAACCAGCCTGGCTAGAAATACACACCGTATTACGATCGCCGAAATGTTCCATCAGCACGGCTTCGACCTCCGAACCATCGGTCAGGCGAAAAAGCCCCTTGGTTGTCTGTTGATCGTTCGATTTCTGCACCGTCACCGGCTCGAGTGCATCGAACGAAAACCCCTCGGCCATGAGACGCGCGCGCAATTCCGCTGGCAGTACCGTGACGGCTTCCGGGTCGGCCAGTAATTCCTTATTGGCCGCTCGATACAACTGATCGAGTCGATAATTTTTTAAACCATGAGCGGCACAGAACGCCGCCAAATCGGGATACCCCGCCCGTTGGGCGGTCTCCGCGATCCAAAGATCGCGCACATGTTGATTCACGCTCACAATTGTACCATTGCTGCCAACTCATCGTAGCGGGCACGCACCGACTTCAGATCTTGCCACACCAAGCGCTTCATTCCCAGCAAATCTCCCCCGGTCTGGCGCAAGATATACGCCGGATGGAACGTCACGATCAGCGGGATGCCGCCTGGCCCTTCAAACCATTGGCCCCGTTGCCGTGAAATCATAAATTGCTTGCCCAAGAACGATTTCGCCGCCGGCGCACCCAGGCAGAGGATAATTTTCGGCTGTAAGAGCGCAATTTGCTCATCGAGATACGGACGGCAGTTTTCCATTTCTTGCGGTGTCGGCGGCCGATTTTTGAGCTTCTTCCCTTCAGCCAAGGTGGGTCGACACTTCACCGTATTCGCAATATAAACATCATCGCGCGAGAAATCAATCGCCGCTAACATTTTGGTCAGCAACTCGCCCGCCCGCCCGACAAACGGCTTGCCCAGCCGGTCCTCGGTTTCGCCCGGCCCTTCACCAATCAGCATCAGCTGCGCGCTCGCCGGGCCATCGCCGTATACCGCGCAGGTCCGCGTGCTACCGATCGTGCAGCGCCGGCACGCCTCAACCGCGGCAGCCCCTGCCTCTAACCCGGCTTGAACCTCAGCCAACGCAGTCATCGAACACCTCTTCTGATAAGGGCGGATCGAGCAAGACCGCCCGACCCAAGGCAACGACCTGGGTCCCACCGTCACGCAGGTTCCCAATCCGAAAGCGCACGCCGATCACGGCGTGCGCGCCCAGTTCGGTTGCCCGCGCCGCAAGTCCGGTCAGGGAAACGCGACGCGCCCGCTCGGCTTCGCTCACGGCATCCAAAGTCGCCACCCCAAGCAGAGCGCGCACACCCAGCATCATTTTGTGCAAGGGATGGCGCGGGCAAGCACCCCGCGCACGAACGCGTCCTAATTCACGCACAACCCGATAGCCTTCGAGCCGCTCGAGCGTAGCAATCGTCATCATGGCGTTTCACGCAGATTGCGGCGGCGTTGTAAATACGGCCAAATAAACCGATCGAAGGCGCCGCCTAGAACTGCGGTCGTATCGCTCGTCTCAACATTCGTACGATGATCTTTCACCAAGGAATACGGATTGAGCACATACGAACGGATTTGCGAACCCCATTCGTTGGCACGACGCTCGCCGCGTAAATCGGCGAGTTCTTGAGCGCGTTTTTCTATCGCCAAGGCAGCTAAGCGCGCGCGCAAAATAGTCATCGCGACTTCGCGATTCTGCATCTGCGAGCGTTCTTGTTGCGAAGCGACAATCGTGTTCGTCGGCACGTGGATAATCCGAATCGCAGATTCGGTTTTATTCACGTATTGACCACCGGCACCACCGGCTTTAAATGTTTCGACGCGGATATCTTCCGGACGAATTTGCACATCGCGCTCTTCGTCTTCACCCAATTCAGGAATAATATCGATCGATGCAAACGACGTATGGCGTCGATGCGCGGCATCGAATGGCGAAATTCGCACTAATCGATGCACGCCGCGTTCACTTTCTAACATGCCATATGCATTGTGACCACGGACAAAAAATGTGAGCGATTTTAAGCCAGCTTCATCGCCCGGCGATTCCTCGACGATACTCGCGTCAAAGCCTTGACGCTCTGCCCAACGCAGATACATCCGTCCAAGCATCTGCACCCAATCCGCCGCGTCGGTTCCGCCCGCACCGGCATGGATCGAGACGATCGCGCCGTGATCGTCGTAGGGTTGATCGAAGTGCGCCGCCATCTCGAGCTGGTCGATCGCGCTTTGAGCTGCTTGCAGCTGCATATCGACCTCGGCGTCGATGCCAGGCTCATCAGCAAACAAGGCCAGCGCTTCCGCGGCCTCGTTGAGTTGGTGCTTGACCTGATCGATCACGCCCACTTCGCTGCGCACTTGCGCCAAACGCTTCATGGTGACTTGCGCAGCAGTGGGATCATCCCAAAAACCATCCGCATTCACCCGACCTTCGAGTTCGGCTACAACGCGTTGTTTGCGAGCATAGTCAAAGATGCACCGCGAGCTCATCTAAACGACTACGGAGACGCGAGATCGAGGCCAGCTGTGTTTCGCTCATCCCGCGCCCTTTCTGCCATGCAGGGAAAGCTCCCTAGGCTTTGCCACGCCGGGCGGCGTCTTGGGCCTGCAGCTCTGCGCGTGAGGCTTTGCGCTTCGCGTCATAAACGTCTAACTCGGCGGCCTGCTTCGCACTCTTGGCCGCGAGCTCTTCGTCGAGATGGCGTTCTTTCCGCGCGCTCTCTTCTGCCCGCTCTAAGGCTGCTTCTTGAGCCAAGCGCTCCAAACGTCGCACTTTGAGAAGAGTGACTTCTACAAACTTAGCTATGCAGCGAACAGCAACGCTCGGTAGCACAAGCATCCGCCCGGCAACGAAGCCCTCTTCTAAGGTTCGCCGCGGCCGCAGAACTTCACGCGTATAGACTGGGGCCGCAGACTCGTGACGACCTTCATTCAAGCTATCGGGACGATAGCTCCGGCGCAGCGCGCGCACGTCGTCAAGACCGAAACGCGGGTCTAGCGTCCCAGGCCTTCCGACAGCCGCTTCAGGGTGTCGCAAGCCTTGCTTTGGCCCTGGCAGGAAATCTACATCCAACACGCTTCGTCTCCTTTCCCAGCAGAATTGTTCTCAGGAGACCTATGTAGCTAACGGCTATGCAGTGCAAGGCAAGCTAGGCCAAAAGGCCTAGCTTGCCTTGCTAGTTCTGCTTGCTGGGTTGCGGGACAACCGCGCCATGGGGCAGAGGAGTGAAACCGGCCGGAGCAGGCGACTCCAGACCGAGTGCCTGGGCGGCTTCGAAAGGCATCGGCTCTTGCTCCACGACCACGTGGAACGCAGCTTTGAGCGCTTCAGCGGCAATGGTCGTCTTCAAATCCTCGAAGATCTCGTAGGCCTCTTTTTCGTACTCGACCCGAGGATCGCGCTGACCATATCCGCGTAAGCCAATGCCGCTCTTGAGCGTATCCATCACATAGAGATGATCAACCCAAAGTCGATCGATGATCGGCAACAGAATATAGCGCGTCTCGATCATCCGCATGAGCTCAACGCCAATCTCGGCTTCTTTCGCTTCGTAAGCCGAGAGTCCAATACCGTAGAGCGTTTCGATTAAGCGCGGACGATCCATAAGGCGCAGTTGCTCGACGCTCACTTGCGCACTCGGCTCAAAAATGGGGTCTAACAAGGCAAGTAATGCATCGAGCTCCCATTCGGATTGGTGGACATTCTCCGGGGCATGCTCGTTCACAGCGCTTTCAACCGTCTTGCGCAATGTCTCGATCATAAAATCACGAAGCGACTCGCCGTGGAGCAAAGAACGACGCTCAGCGTAAATAATTTCACGCTGCTTATTCATGACATCGTCGTATTCCAAGACTTGCTTGCGAATTTCGTAATGATGATTTTCGACTTTACGCTGGGCATTTTCGATCGACTTTGAAATAAGCTTTGCTTCTATCGGCGTCTCGTCGGTGAAACCCACGAATTTCATCATCGCCTGGATGCGCTCTTGGCCAAACAAGCGCATCAATTCGTCTTCTAAGGAGATATAAAAACGCGTTGTGCCATTGTCGCCCTGGCGGCCAGCACGGCCACGCAGCTGATTGTCAATCCGTCGTGATTCGTGGCGCTCGGTGCCAATGATGTGCAAGCCGCCTAAATCAGCCACGCCTTCGCCGAGTTTAATATCGACACCGCGACCAGCCATATTCGTGGCGATCGTAACCGCGCCACGCAAACCGGCATCCTTAATAATCTGCGCTTCTTGTTCGTGGTATTTCGCATTCAACACGTTACAAGGGACACCGTGCTCCCGCAATAAGGCGCCAACCCGCTCCGATTTATCAATCGAACGCGTACCGACCAGCACGGGACGGCCTTTTTCGTGCTCAGCGATAATTTCGTCAACCACGGCCTGAAATTTGGCCTGTTCGCTCTTGTAGACAATATCGCCCAAATCATCACGGCGGACCGGCCGATTCGTTGGGATTTGGACCACATTGAGGCCATAAATCTCGCGGAACTCGCGCTCCTCGGTTTTAGCGGTACCGGTCATGCCTGCGATTTTTTTATACAGACGGAAATAGTTCTGAAACGTAATCGTCGCGAGGGTTTGATCTTCGCTGCGGACGCTCAGGCCTTCTTTGGCTTCAATGGCTTGATGAATTCCATCTGAATAGCGACGACCGTACATCAACCGGCCCGTATTTTCGTCAACAATAATGACTTCGCCATCTTTGACGATATATTGCTGGTCCTTGTGGTACAGATGCCAGGCTTTCAGCGCAGCATTGAGCTGATGGGTCAATTCGAGGTTGCGCTGATCATACAGATTGCTGATGCCGAGCATCGACTCAACGTAGGAAACACCAGCCTCGGTGATCGGAACTGCGTGCGCCTTTTGGTCAACGGCAAAATGCTCATCGACCTTTAAGCGTTGGACGACCTTCGCAAATTTGGCATAGAGCGCATTCGATTCTTGTGACTGCCCAGGGCCGCTAATAATTAACGGTGTGCGCGCTTCATCGATCAGGATCGAATCGACTTCATCGATGACGGCAAATGCTAAGGGTCGCTGCACCATATCTTCGAGCGTCCACGCCATATTATCACGGAGATAATCAAAGCCGACTTCATTATTCGTGACATACGTAATATCAGCCGCATACGCTGCACGGCGCTGTTCGGGATTCATGCCATGCTGCACCACGCCGACCGTCAAGCCTAAGAAATTATAGAGCGGCGCCATCCATTCAGCATCGCGCTTCGCCAAATATTCATTGACCGTGACAACGTGCACGCCTTGACCGAGCAGCGCGTTGGTGTATACCGCTAAGGTGCCAACGAGGGTCTTACCTTCACCGGTACGCATTTCGGCGACATTGCCTTCGTGCAACACCTGACCGCCCATAATCTGCACATCAAAATGGCGCATATTGAGCTGACGACGACCAGCCTCGCGGCAAACCGCGAAGGCCTCCGGTAAGAGCGCATCGAGATTCTCACCGGCCGCTAAACGGGCGCGGAACTCTGCGGTTTTCGCGGCCAGTTGTGCATCATCGAGCGACTGCATCAACGCTTCGAGCGCATTGACTTTCTCTACCGTACGCCGCAAGCGCGAGACTTCGCGCGCATTCGAATCAAAAAACGTCTTCAGAAAACCCATACAAGGAATCAACCTTTCGTCATGTCCTAGAGTTCCGCCCCTCTTATAAAGGCAAACGGATCTCAAAGGTGCTTCCTTCTCCCTCAATAGACGAGACCGAAATACTGCCATGATGCTGTTCGACCAAACGCTTGGCCAAATAGAGCCCCACTCCAGACCCACTTACCCCACGCCGACGCGCATTCGAAGCGCGGGCAAACCGTCCAAAAATATGCGGCAACTCATCCGCGGGGATGCCGATCCCCACGTCGCGGATGGTGACAAGCGCATCGTGACCATCGACATCCAGATCGAGCGTGACCAGCCCCGTCGAATACTTCAGCGCGTTCCCTAAGAGATTCTCGAAGACGTGACGCAGCGCAATGGGGTCAAATACAAGCGGAATCGAGGGTCGATTCGCGACGCTCTGAATCCGCTGGCTTTGGGTCCCAAACGATGAGCGCAAAAGATCCGTCACAAAACCGACCAATTCGCCTGATTCAAGTTGTAAGACAAAGCCTGCGGCCTGCAAGCGCGCGAGGGCCAAAGCATCGTCTGCTAACGTGGCTAAGCGCTTGACCTGGCTTAAGATAATACCTAAATTCTCGCGTTCATCCCCAGCTAATTTTTCCAGCACCAACTCGCCATAGCCGGAAATCACGGTCAGCGGGCCTTTAAAATCATGCGTAAACATCGCGAGTAAGTCATCTTTAAATGCGTTGATTTCCGATAACGCCAAATTTGCTTCGCTTGCTTCTTCGTACAAGCGTACGTTACGTAATGCAATCGTACAGAGGGCCGCAAATGCTTCGAGCTTGCGCACGTGTTCTGCCGCAAACGCTTCACGTTGAAATAAACGCGAGACCACCAAGGCCGCGAACCTCGCCTGACGACGATCGTATTGCTCGGGAAGCGGCACAACCAACGCATGGCCATCGGCGTGGCAATAACTGAGACCGGTATCTCGTGCTCGCTGTAAATCTGCGATTTCGATGACGGTGGTCACATCGGCATTCTGGCTTGAGCCAAGTCGAGCAAAATTATCATCGGTCGCCAAAAAAAGCGCAGCATCATCTGCAGCAACGAAATCAACCGCAAAACGTGCCACGGCTTGCGCGAGGGGTTCCAAGCGCGTCAGCCCCAAGAGCATGCGACTCGCTTCGTAGAGCGCTGCTTGCTCTTGGGCTAAGGCATGTTGCATATCGCTACAGAGCATCGAAGCAATCACATCAAGCCAGACTTGCAACGCACTCACATCAGTGTCGTGCGCCATAGGTGAAGTCAGAATGACACCGCCGATCGTTTCATCGTGTTTGACCAACGGTAAAAATACGACGTGTGCACCAGCTTCGGCTTGGTGTGCACATTCTTCATACAGCGCAGCAACGCTGTCAGCGCTGCAGACAAACGCCGGCGTACCGCGGGTTACCGCGATGGTACAGGCCTGACGATCGCACAGCACGATTTGCACGCCAACCCAGCCCTGCTCGAATAATGCATCCGCTGTTGCTTGGAGACGATCCATAAGCGAAGACAACCGAGCCAAACGAGGCAGGCTTGCAAAAAGTCCAACGAATGAAGAATCTGTCGATTGAAGCACACATCATCTATCGACGCATACACCCATCTTACGCTAGCATTACACGCTGCTCGGCAGGTAAAGTTTCGGTTTACCGAGCGTTAAGGCGTCGCCCCAAGAGGCAGATGCTGAGGATGATTAAGTTCTTCCAACGAGGTTTTTGCGAAGAGCGTGCTGACGGTAACAAAAGTAAACCCACGGGCGCGAAACGCTTCGACGATTTTTGGCAGCATTTCGATGGTAGGCAAAACCCCACTATGTAAGAGCAGAATTTCCGGTGCAGACGCGTGCGCAATAACATGCGCAGCAAGCATATCAGCAGTCTGATCTACGCGATAATCACCGGGGTCATCGTTCCACAACACGGTGGTATACCCCAAACGCTGCGCGGTGGTAATGGTCGCTTCAGTATAGCGGCCATGCGGAGGACGCCACTCGGTGTGAACCGTTGGCGCTTTGGTAAAAGCCTCTAGGGCGTGAGCACCCAGGATCAGCTCTTCGCGCACGCGCTGAACCGATGCTAAATCAAGCCGTGGATGCGTGTACGTATGATTCGCGACTTCATATCCTTGCGCGACGATGCGCTGGGTTAATTCTGGTTGCAATTGCGCATCACGACCGATCAAGAAGAACGTTGCGGGAACGTGCAAATCGCCTAGCACGTCGAGCAACAGCGGCGTACTCACCGCATACGGTCCATCGTCAAAAGTCAGCGCGATATAGCGCGGTCGACCAGCACGAACAGCAGCATGCTCGTGGGTTAGGCGATACACCCGCGCATCGAGCGAAGGCGCCAGCGCACGATGCGCATCCATGACTGGGGTAATAACTGCGGGTTGCAACAACGCGGTTGAATGCAAGAATAAGCGAAAGCATGCATACCCGAGAACAAAAACCAGCGCAGTGATGAGAATTTTAAGGCGTAGCGGAAGCATGCGCACCTACACCACTCACGGGATCCAGAAAGAGGCGTTGCACGAGCTTGGCTTTTGCGGCCTCGTCAGGCAGCAAAACATCGCCCGCATTGGGCAAGACTTGGTCGCTCACATACGGGATTTGATCGGTCTGGAGCGACTTCATCGAAAAGTCCGCATACGCTTTGACCAGACTCATTTTTTCGGTCGTGCTTAAATCGGTTTGCACATTCTGATTGACGACATCCAAAAGCGCGCTCAGGTGCGCAAAATCGTTGAGCGGATTACTGCGCAGCTTTTCAATCGTAATGCGCAAGACTTGTTGCTGGCGCTGAATGCGGCAGGGGTCACTACACGCATCGTGTCGGAAGCGACTGTACGAAACCGCTTGCTCTCCATTCATATGCTGCAAACCAGGCACAAAGTGAATGTGCAGATGACCCCAGCTATCGTCATAATTCATCGCTTCGGTGACGGGCACATCGATGCCGCCGATTGCGTCGATCAGCGACTTGGTTGCGTCAAGGCGCAACACGACGTAACGATCAAAACCGGGTAAGCCCAAAAATTGTGCGACGGCACGCTCGGCGGCATGCGGGCCGCCGAGCGAATAAGCAGCATTGATTTTATCGCTATGCCCATCAAGAAATGTATATTTCATATCGCGCGGCACAGAAAGCACGTGCAGCGAATGCGTCGGGAGATCGAGCGAAAGCGCCATGATGGTATCGCTACGAGCCGCCGCACTGTATTCGATATCTTGATCGGTATAATTATAATCGAGCCCGAGCAAGAGTACGCGTAGTCGCGATTTGTGGAATAAGGCCTGGGGTGCTGGCACGGGCGTAAAAAAACCAATCAACGAGCGCATCAGCGAAAAATGCGGATCAGCCAACCGTTTGGCGGTGACCATCCCGGCAAAAATGGCCGCGATAAACACGAGGCCCGCCATAACAACGCGCGTCATATTCAAGCCACGCCGACGAACCGGCGCCCGTCGTGATCTGCGTGCCTGCATTTACGCTGCCGCCAACACGGGTGTTTCGACCAGCTGGCCGACAAAATCGAACGCCGTGGTTTGCGTGAGCAAGACCTCGACAAAACTGCCAATGGGTGCTTCACTGGCAAAATAAATATCGCCATCGACACCTGGCGCTTCGCCTTCAGAACGGCCGACACTCACTTGACTTACTCCCAATAATTCACGCAAGGGACTATTACGGCGTAATGCACGTCGATCTTCAACCAAGACTTTCACCATCTGCCCAACACGGCGCTGGCGAGTCTCTTGTGAAGCCAAGCGTCCAGCTTCCCGCAAACGAATCAAGCGGCGACGAATTTCTTTCGCAGCAACCTGATCGGGCAATTCCGCACCGGGCGTGCCTTCTTCTTGGCTATAGCCAAAAAAGCCAACCCGATCGAGTTCAGCGGCTTTGAGCCAAGCTTCAAGATACGCCACGTGCTCTTCGCGCTCACCCGGGAAACCGACAATAAACGTCGAGCGTACCGTCAGACGCGGAATTGCCTCGCGCATCTCGCGGATTATTTCGAGATTGCGCTCGCCGTTTGACGGACGTAGCATCGCCCGCAAAATCTCGGGATGAGCATGCTGCAATGGCATATCAAGATACGCGCAGACCTTCGGAATATTCGCCATCGCTGCGATAAGCTCGGAATCGACCGTCGCCGGGTATAAATAGAGCAAGCGGATCCAAACGAGCTCATCGATTTCTGCTAATTTCTCGAGTAATTGCGCCAAGCCACCGCGGCGGTGACCACGGTCGCGTCCCCACATCGACGTGTCTTGCGCAATCAAAATGAGCTCGCGTGCACCACCAGCAACCAGCGCTCGGGCCTCGGCAAGAATCGATTCTTCACTGCGACTGCGGAATTTTCCACGCAATTGGGGGATAATACAAAATGTGCACGGATGATCGCAGCCTTCAGCGATTTTCAGGTAGGCCGTTGCCGATGGGGTGGTCACGAAGCGCGGTAAAAAATCGTGCTCGGGCTCAGCATCGAATTGCAAACGGGTCGGTTGGTGACCAGCTCGCGCTTCACGCAAGACATCGACAATGCCGGCGTACGCACCCGTACCAACGATGCCATCGATTTCGGGGATCAATTCACGCAATTGCTCCCCGAAGCGTTGCGACAAACACCCAGCCACGATTAATTGCTGACCGGGCTTCTTCTGTTGCGCATGCGCGAGAATCGTCTCGGTTGATTCGGCTTTGGCGGGATCAATAAAGGCGCAGGTGTTAATCACCACCGCACTAGCCTCGCTGGGTTCGGTCACTAATTCCCAGCCGGCACTCCCTAAAGCACCTAGCATCGCTTCGGAATCGACTAAATTTTTTGCACAGCCTAAACTAACAAAGGCAACCGTATCTTTGGGCATTACTCAATCTCTCAGCGATAATTCATAAATTGCAAGGGCAATTCATAATCAAGATCGCGCAATAATTGCTGGACTTTTTGCAAATCGTCTTTGCTCTTTCCAGAAACGCGAATCTGTTCATCTTGGTACTGCGTCTGGACTTTGAGCTTCGACGCTTTGACAGCTTCAATCAGGATCTTGGCTTTATCTTTCGGGATGCCCGTGCGTATCGTGATGACCTGACGCACCATCTGCCCGCCAGCCGGTTCGGGCTTGCCAAAATCGAATGATTTGATCGAGACGCCGCGCTTCACGGCTTTGCCCTGAAAGATATCGATTACGTTGCGCATTTTCAGATCATCGTCGGCGAGAATCGTAATTTTCTCTTTCGTCGCCTCGAGCGTTGTTTTTGAGTTCTTAAAATCAAAACGACCAGTAATTTCTCGCCGTGTTTGGTCGATCGCGTTGAGCAATTCTTGCTCATCCACTTTCGACACGACATCAAAGGACGCTTCACTCGCCATTACTGGGCACTCCCTATAATACTCACGCTCGTAGTCGGAGGCGCGGCCGGATGCGAACGAATCCGAGCCACAAACTGCGCCAGACTAAAGAAGACGGCTGCCACCATGAGGCCCGCCAACACGAGCAGGGCAATGGTTTTGAGGTTGATCGCCACCCCGAGCGTTTCGCTGCTCGGTGCGGCTTCCGGCGGTTCGTGCTCCTGATTGAAGCGGGCGACCATCTCGCCGCCATCCAGGCCGATAAAACGCGCATAGGTGCGCAAGAGGCCCCGCAGCGAGGCATGATCACCGATCACGTCCCAGCGTTCGGTCTCGATCGCGTCCAAAAACTCGGCACGAATATGCAGTCGGCTGGCGACATCCGCAATTGCGAAACTGCGCGCCTCACGAGCCCGCTTGAAATCATCACCCAGCGCAGTCATCGACGGGTTCTTAGCGTCGAGGAGTCGCAGTCCTCTCCCGCGTCGAAGAAAGCCCAGGTATGTCGCATTTCGCTTCCCGTCCCAAGGAACGTGTCGTCGCCGCTATGAGCGGTGGGGTCGATTCCGCCGTAGCCGCTGGCCTGTTAAAGGAAGCTGGCTATGAAGTCATCGGTGTTACGATGAAAATGTACGAGCCTTCCCGGCCAGCTCACGCCAAATCGTGCTGCGGTGCGGATGATTTCGACGATGCCCGGCGCAGCGCGGCGATTCTGGGCATCCCCCATTTTGTGCTCGACTATACCGAACAATTTGCTCGCGGCGTCATCAAGCGCTTCCATGACGACTACGCTCAGGGACGCACGCCGAATCCGTGTATCTCGTGCAACAACTTCGTGAAGCTCGGCAGTCTGCGGCGCTACGCGCAGAGCATCGGCGCCGAAAAAATCGCCACCGGCCACTACGCGCGCCTCCTGCACCGTGCCGATGGCCCGCATCTCTACCGGGTGGCTCACCCGAAGGACCAGTCCTACGCTCTGTCAGGCTTGCGGCGCGACCAGCTGGCGGCACTGCTGCTCCCTCTCGGCGAGCTGAGCAAGCCCGAGACTCGCGCCCACGCCCAGCGCTTGGGTCTGACCGTGCACGACAAGACCGAATCCCAGGATATCTGCTTCGTGGAAGGGGGCGATTATCGCGACCTTGCCTCGCTCCCCAGTCAGGAGCCAGGTCCTTTCATTGAAGCGGATGGCAAGAGCCTCGGTCAGCACGCCGGCATTTCGCACTACACCGTCGGCCAGCGCGCGCGTATCGGCGGAGCTCCACGGGCCCGCTACGTCACCCGCATCGATCCCAGCACCAACACGATCACCTTGGGAGACCTGGAGGATCTCGATGCGCCCGGACTGACCGCCCACACCTTGAATAT
Organism: uncultured bacterium; assembly: GCA_903829325.1. Classification (GTDB taxonomy): domain Bacteria; phylum Vulcanimicrobiota; class Vulcanimicrobiia; order Vulcanimicrobiales; family Vulcanimicrobiaceae; genus CAIKPM01. The sequence goes on along the minus strand of CAIKPM010000058.1, from coordinate 8,224 downwards.
CCTCCAGCCCGAGTTCTTAGCAGCCAACCCCTCCGTCTTAGCGATGATTCGCTCGCATGCCGAGCCGGCCGCGGCCACGGCGTCCTTTCATATCGCCCAAGACAGCCTCAAGCTCCACTTTGCGAAGCCGCAGCGAGCAATCAGTCCGGGGCAACAGGTGGCGCTGCTGGATCCTGCGACGAGCGAAGTCCTCGCAGCCGCGACAATCGCCGGGCCGGCTTACCCCTAAACGAGCCGGTCCGCTAAGGAAACAGTTGCCGTGCGCCGATGACTAACAGAAGCTCCGCCGGACTGAGGATTACATGCACCCTGGCACCATGCAGTCAAATTTCGCTCACTTCTGTCACCTCTTGCTCGAGCGATCCGGTCTCGTGCTCGACGAAGACAAGCACTACTTGGTCGATACGCGCTTGTCGCATATTGCCGAGCACCATGGCTTCGCCAGTGTCGATGCGCTGCTAAGCAAACTGCAGACTGGCCCCGTCGAGTCGCTCGTCACCGAGTGTGTCGAAGCGCTGGCTACGCACGAATCTTCTTTTTTTCGCGACACGCTGCCATTCACGCAGCTCGCGAATGTTATTCTCCCAAAAATCATCGAGCATAAGTCTATTTCGAAATCGCTGCGTATCTGGAGCGCGGCGTGTTCGACTGGCCAGGAACCATATTCGATTGCGATGACTCTGCAAGAGCACATCGACAAACTCCAGGGTTGGCATATTGAAATTATCGCGACCGACATGGTGGCAAAAGCCGTTGAACAAGCCCAAAGCGGATTCTACACTGATTTTGAGATAGGCCGCGGACTCAAGCCCGAACAATTGCACCGCTGGTTCCACAAAACCGAGGGTGGCTATTTGATCGATCCGAGCCTGCGTCGGATGATGCATTTCCATACATACAATTTATTGGCTCCACCAACGGTACGTGGTCCCTTCGATATTATTTTTTGCCGCAACGTGTTGATTTATTTTAACCGCGATAAAAAAATCGAAATCCTCAAACGCCTGGGCTCACTTTTAGGGCGTGAAGGCTTATTAATCTTAGGAAGCGCCGAAACGGTCATTGGCCTCTGCGACACTTTCGAGCCCCTCGACGGGCATCACGGGTTGTTCCGACTGAAAGCCTAGCCTGGCCTAGCCTAGCCTAGGGGCTCCCTGTCGACCAGACCCAGCTCTTCCTCGCGCGCAGCCAGCCTAGTCAGCTTGACACGGCTCCATGTGAACGATACACTACTAAATGAACGATGTTCACTGAGATGGGTACGTAATGGGTAGTGTTGAGCGACGCGAGCGGCAGAAGGCGGACTTGCGGGCGCAGCTTCTTGATGCCGCCCGCACGATTGTTCAGGAACATGGACTTGAGGGGTTGACGATGCGTAAAATTGCCGAGGCAGTCGAATATGCCCCGGGAACCATCTATTTACACTTTCCCAGTCGCGATGATCTCGTGCGTGAATTGGTACGCGATGGTTTTCTCGAGCTCGTCAATTATCTCAAACCAGCAGCTCAAATCGCAGACCCTCGTGAACGACTCGCAGCCATTGGGTATGCCTACGCGCGTTTTGGCGTTGAACGGCCGGCAACGTACCGGACCATCTTTCTCCAGCCTCCCGATATCTCGCGTGCGCTCGCCGATATGCGACCTGGTTGCGAAAAGGGTCCAGACGGCGATGGAGTGGGAGCCTTCGGGATTTTAGAACAAACCGTCGCAGAATTAATCGCACGCGGTGATTTCCGCCAATTACCAGCAACCGTCGTGGCCGAAACGATATGGGGCTGGCTCCATGGCCTGGTTGCGCTACGAGCAACATGCGATCAAAAAATGCTCACCGATTTTGACACCAGCGTACGTCTCGCCATCGAAGGAGTGCACCGTGCCTTTGCCGCCTAATGGCCTTTTTTTTGGCCGCCAACTGAACAAAGTTCACAAACAGAATGATCGTCATTATCTGCTAGCTCGGCGCGCTTCAAATTTCATCATAGGCTGCGCGTTGCTTACGGGATGCAGTGCGTCGAAACCGCATTTGCAAGGTGGAGCCTCTGTTGTTGCGGTTGCGATTGCCCCGGCTCTCGCCCCACAAAGCAACATACTGTACCAAGGCCCTGCTACGGTTGAAGCGGCGCACACATATAAACTCAGTTTCGAGGTCGAGGGGCGTATCGCAACGCTGCACGCACAAGTCGGCGATCACGTGCATGCCGGACAAATCTTGGCCACAATCGATCCGAGCACGCGCCAAGCGCAACTCGACCTAGCCCGAGCCCAAGCTGCCGCGGCAAAAGCGAGTGCCAGGAAAACCCATAACGGGTCTCGTCCAGACGAAGTGCATCAGGCGGAAAGCACGGTAGCCAGCGCACAGTCAGCAGCACAATTCGCAACTGCCAATTTGCAGCGAGCAATCGAACTCTTTGATGGCGGCGCAATTTCGGCGCAACAATTTGACGCAGCGCGTAACAGCCAGCGCGACGCGCAAGCCGCTTTGCACGCAGCACAAGCGCAATTACGATTAACAGTAGACGGGCCGCGAACAGAAGATCGGCAAGCGGTCGATGCCCAGATGCAAGCAGCCGATGCGCAAGTGGAATTTGCCAGACGCATGCTTGATAAAACCGTCATGACATCGCCGGTTGACGCAATCGTCGAAAAACGCGACGGCGAGCTCGGTGCAACGGTGAATCCCGCTGCACCGACGTTTGTATTATTAGCCACCGAATCGCCGGAAATTGCAGTCAACATCCCCGAACGCCTTGGTCGAGCTCTCGTTGTTGGGCAACACGCACGCTTCGCGGTCAATGGGTTGACGACTGATGCGGTCGTGATTCGCATCGAGCCGCAAGCCGATCACGACACGCATACGCGAGAAATTCGCTTATCAACAACTGCAACGCTGGCGAGCGATTTCGGCGCCGTTGGTGAGATCACGTTTCGTCGAAAGCAGAATACGGATGCGTCTGTTGCTCGCATTCCTTTCGGCGCCTTATTGGGCACAGCGCCCAACTACAAGGTCGCCATATACGAGCCCGCCAGCCACCGCATTGTACATCGCGCGGTGCGACTTATCGATAACGAAGACGATGCCGCCGACGTGAGTGGAATTCAGGTCGGTACGCAGATCGTGGTTGCCGGCCAATTTGAGGCAATGCCCGGTCAGCTGGTACGTGTCGTAGCAAAGGATGGCGCGGAGTGAAGAATCTGCCGCGCTTTGCGCTTGCACGCAGGTCACTTGTGATTGCGATTTTCATCCTCGCGCTGGTGTGGTCAATCACCTCTGGCCTCACCATGCAGCGCCGCGAAGATCCGCTCACGACGCAAAGGCAAACCGAAATCGTTACCCTTTGGCCAGGGGCGAAGGTTGAAACCATCGAGCAATTGGTGACCAAAAAGATTGTCGACGACGTGCATGGTGTTGCCGGCGTTGACCATGTTGAGGGCACATCACGCTCAGGAATTTCCGTTGTCGAAGTCATTTTTTCAGACTCCGCAACAAATGCCGATCCCATCTTACGCGATATTCGCAATCACCTCAGCGACCTTGCGGGTGATTTGCCGAACGGCCTGCATCCTGAATTGATAGACGATGTCTGGTCAACCTATCCAATGATCATCGGCATTCATGCAAAAGGCTATTCGGCGCGCGAGATTCGTGACGTTGCGAAGCATCTGGCAGACGGGCTCGCGGGTCTCCCGGATGTCGCAAAAGTAAGCTTAGTCGGCGAACAACGCCAGCAAATAACAATCGATACCGATTTACACGCGCTATCACAATACGGTATTTCAGCAAATGATATGATCGATGCGTTGCAAGCCCGCAATGCAATCGTACCAAACGGGACCTTACCTTTGAGTGGTCGGCTCATTGACGTGGATGCTGACGCAAACGTACACGGCCTTGCAGATATTGCGAACACTCTCGTGCGCGGAGCGAATGGACGCAGCGTGCGCATTGCTGACATCGCCCACGTGCGCGCAGCCTACCCCGATCCGCTACCTGAGATCGTGCATGTCGACGGCGAATCGGGAATTGCCCTGGCCATTCGTATGAAAGAGCAATCGTCGGTTAGCGATTTGGGTCCGAGCGTTGCGCGCTATCTTGCGAAAGCGACGCTCAATTGGCCAGCCGGCGTGTATTACCGTCTCCTCGCGAACCAACCGCAAACAGTGCACGAGCGCATGGCCGATTTCGTGCAGAATTTAGTGTTTGCCGTCATCGTGGTAACGATCTTGGTCGCGCTGTTTATGGGTGTCCGCAATGGCATTCTCGTTGGCCTCACGGTGGTGATATCGATTGTCCTCACGTTTGGTGCGATGCCGTTCTTCGGTGTAGACATCAATCAAATCTCGATTCTTGCTTTAATTATTAGCCTTGGTATCATCGTGGATGCCGGCATTGTCTCGATCGATAATATCGAGCATCATCTGCGGGCAGGAAAATCGCGCTATGAAGCATCCTGGCTCGGGATCGGAGAACTTTGGTTTCCGCTCTTAACCTCAACGCTCGTGGCCATGAGCTCGTTTCTGCCCTTCTGTTTGATGAGCGGCAGCATCGGCGACTTTGTACGCGCACTCGGCGTCGTAACCTCAATCTCACTGTTTCTTTCACTCGTAGTGGCATACTTTATCACCCCTATCATCGCTGAACGTTTCGCTATCTCATCCACCCTTGCATCAGGACAGAGCATCTTCTCATACGTTCCACGTTTTTTTGATGCTGCACTCAATCGCATGCGCGGCGTCTACGCACCCGTAGCGCGTTTCGCCTTACATCATGCACGAGCAACCGTGGCGCTCGCAATGATCGGGATTGTGATGGCCATCGCCTGGGCTCCGCGTTTAGGCGTTCAGTTTTTTCCAGCGGCTGATCGAAATCAATTTTTCATCGAGGTCAATGCTCCTGAGGGAACTGAAATCCGACAGACCGAGCGGATTGTCGCACATATTGAATCACTGCTCAAACATGAGCCTGGCATTACAACCTGGGGCGCTTTTATCGGCCGCGGCGCACCGCGTTTCTATTATAACGTTCTCTCCGAACAGCCCAAACCGAGCTATGCGCAGATTTTAGTTCAAACCAGCGATGTCGATGCCGCAAATGCGTTGATCGGCAAATTACAGGATGATATTTCCAACCAGGTAGCCGGGGCGCGCATCGCAGTCAAGAAACTCGAGCAAGGACCACCCGTGGGTGCACCGCTCCAGTTGCGCCTTACGGCTCAAACCCGTGAGCATCTCCGTAACTCTGCGAATCAAATCAAGGATTTACTGCGTACAATACCAGGCGTTGTGAATATCCGTGATTCTGAAGGAAGCCCGTCGAGCGCCTTCATCGCGCACTTCGACGAGCGGACGATGGCCGCCGCGGGTGTTCATGATGTCGCGATTGCCGATGCGCTTTCGTTAGCCTATGGTGGCAGAAGCATCACTGATATCCGCGAGGCTGATCGGCAAACCCCGATCGTCATTCAGTTGGCGCAGAAAAATGCTGCGTCGTTACCTGCCCTGGGTGTGCGCAATAGCACTGGTCAGACGATCCCCCTCGGCGAATTTACGACGTTTGAGCCAGGAACGCTCGTCTCAGCGCTCACCTATCGCGACTACACGCCAGAAATTGTCGTCTCAGCAGACGTCGCCGGCGTCTTGGCCTCAGACGCATTAGAGCACTTCAAAGCAGCACTCCCAACGCTCCGCTTGCCTTCTGATATCCATATCGGCTATGCCGGTGAAGATGAGCAAACGACCAAAGCCTTCACCAGCCTCTTCATTGCGTTATTTGTGGGATTGATGATCAACCAAATTCTCTTGATTTGGGAATTCCGCAGGCTACGCCTTTCACTGATTATTCTCTCTGCGGTACCACTCGGGTTGATCGGCGCAGTCTTTGGACTCGCCATTACCGGCAATCACTTTGGTTTCGTTGCATTCCTCGGCATCGCAAGTCTTGGTGGCATCGTCACCAATCACACGATCGTGCTTTTCGAGTACGCTTCACGTGAAATCCAAGCCGGCGTAGCCATGGAAGATGCCTTGATCATCGCTGGCACCAAGCGTTTACGACCGATACTCCTGACGATTTCAGCTTCGATTGCCGGGCTGTTGCCATTAGCATTTTCAGCGCAGACGCTTTGGCGTCCAATGTGCTGGGTGATTATCTACGGTTTACTTTTTTCAATGTTGATGACCTTAATCGCCATTCCCGCACTGTACCGACTCTTCGGTGAAACGGAGCTCGAACCAGCATGATTGCCTTTTTCGCCGCTGCCATTATGTCGCTTTCGCTCAACAATGCTCTCGATATCGCCCTTGAGCGGAACATTCCGTACCACATAGCGTTACTCGAGGCGAAGCGAACACAGGGTGCGCTTATCGCGGCAAATGCGCAAAGCTTCCCAAGCTTGAGCATCGGCGATACCCGGCAAACGACGTCAGCGTACGCAATCCCACGCTTCTCGTTTCCATTGCCAAATACAAATGGCAGTTTCACGAATCAAACCCTTGCTTTGGGCAATCCCACAAGCAACACCATAGCGGGCGCGGCACAAATCACAATCTATCAAGGCGGCGCAATTCGCGCGACAGTCGGCCAAGCCAGCGCAACGTACGCAGCCGCGCTCGGACAAACCCTTGCTGCTCGGGCAAATTGCCTCGCTGAGGTCACCCGCGCTTATTGGAACTTTACGTCTGCGATTGCGAATGCAGTAGTGGCTTCTGAAGCTGCGACCCTCGCTCACGAAAACGAAGAAATTGCCCGCCAACGGTTTAGAGCAGGTACGGCTTCCCACGCTGACCTCTTAGAACAACAACTCACCGAAGCAAATGCTCACAGTCGACTGATCGATGCACGGATGACAGTCGCACTCGACAATGCAGCGTTGGTACATGTCTTACACCTAGCGCCGGGAACGAGCATCGTACCGCGCGATCGACTGACCGCGCCTGATGCGCGTTTTAGCCTCGTGCAACTTCAGGACAAAGCGCTACGACAACGAGCGGAACTGCAGAGCGCGCAGAGTGCTTTCGACGCGGCTCGCTTTGCCGTGAAGGTTGCCCGATCGACAAGCTTACCGACAGTAATAGTGGGCGCGACTGAGGAGAGTACGCACCCCGCTCCCCTTGGCGCCGGCCAACCCGCATTAACAACGACGCTCGAGGCCACCTGGCGTCTTTTTGACGGCGGATTAACCCGCGGCCACATGCAGGCAGCCGAAGCGCAAGTCGACGAGGCGGGATTGCAGCTTGACGGATTGCGCGCTGATATTGCTTTACAAGTAGAACAAGCATTCGATACTTATCAAGCCGCAATCGAGCATATCGCAACCGCCCAGGCCGCAAAACGTTTTGCAGCTGAGCATTTACGCACCGAGCGCCTGCGATTTGCGAACGGGGTAGGCACCGCACTCGAATTATCGGATGCCACAGTTAGCGAAGCGCAAGCTGAAAACGATGAAATCACCGCAGAAGCAAACGCACACGTTGCCTTAAACGAGATTCTCAGGAGCGTGGGCGAGCTCTAGTAGGGAAATCTAATGACACGGAATCGCAAAATGGAATTGTTGCAGAAGTGATCCGGTCTGATACGGACGCAATACGGACAGTGCTGCCCTGGCAGCATGATCCGCATCATGTTTGATAAGCGCATTCTGGCCATCTCGAATTATGGGTTGGTCTTCAACCTGACTATCGACACGCCGCCAAGCATCTCTATTGTATGCGATGACAATGTAGTGTCCACCATCAGTAATAGTAAAACGGTCGACACACTGCTGATCCTGACCAACAAACCCCTGCGCGAGAGAGCATCTCGTACCATCAGCCATCCCCAATAACACGGGATTAGAATCATTATCACATCCATAAATATGGGCCTTCAGTTGTTGCGACGCACGAGCAGTGTGGCTTGGATTGCGCTCACGCAACAAAGCCAAGCGAGCATTATGCATCGCAACAAATTGCTGCATGTGAGGGCCACTTTCACCGGCCCAATCAGTTTTTAATCGAGCATATTCTTTTTCAGTTGCGCGCAGCAACCCATTAGCCATTGCATCTGATGCATGGATCGCACAATCAGATGATTGGAGACGTTGCCTGACCCCTCCGTGTCAACATAAGGTGAGGCCAACACACGGATATCTCTCGGAGGGCGAGAAACGTTTTCATTGTGCAATCCGACTCACCGATTTCTCCCACTCCAGACCCTGAGGTCCCGGCAAAAGCCACTCGACGCCGCTTC
>CAIKPM010000057.1 GCA_903829325.1 uncultured bacterium | reverse complement strand
CAATCGAATGACTCCCACGGGTGCCCCTTTTGTGACGTTTGCGTAGTAACAAAAGTCTTCAAGAGGGGCATCCGCTATTCAGCGGTGGGGGTCAGTAGCAAAGTGCCGCTAGGGGGTCAAATGGCCGGTGCCGTTACCAAGCTTGCGTGGTGCGGGAAAGCGCATAAACGATGTTGCTCCGTCGAATGGCCAGATGCTCCTCGGATAAGCTTCGGCAGAAATGGAGCAGAACGTTACTCTTCGTACGATGATGGAAGTCGAAGAGGGTGCTTACACTGATTGCTACACGGTTTTCAATCGAATATCAATGCTAACGATGGGATTGACGGCGTGAATGTCGATGCTAATGTTACCGGAGCTGATACATCAACTCAGAATCAACGCTTGCTGATCCCTGGTTGCATGGGGTTGAGGTATCGCCGCTGGAGCTGACGTTGAAGCTAGTGTTGTTAATCCAAGTGTGAATGGAAGCGTATCGGTTGGCGCAGAGGTATTCGAGGGTGGTCAACAGGGAGTCAATGCAGGTGTACCTGTAAGCTTAGGTGGATCTGTCAATGATGCACCCTACGAAACTGGGATCTGGGAGTAGGGCCGATTAGTGGCAGTATCTGGTCGGTGTCAATTTCGGTTGGTCCAGGTGGATTTGCGGGGTATAGTCGTTATCAAACAAAAACATCGGTGTGGCTGTCGAAATGATTCGTAAATTTTATTTTCAATTAATTATCCCTGTTATAATAATTATTTCATTAATAGATTTTGTGAATCAGGATCTATTGATGGAGAAGAATTTACCAGTAATAATTGCAAGTATTCTTGGACTGAGTGTGCTGGTATTGTCATATCTTAAGTGGGGGTGTAGTTATGTTTATGACTATTCTTTGAAGGATGAAAAATTGAGATTTTTATTGTTTCGATTCATTCCATTGGCCTTTATAAGGCTTCGTTCAATAAAAAGTGTTGAAACTATTGCGTCTAGCGATATCTCGATTTTTGATCCAGCTTTTCGATGCGGGAATCGTTTGGTTGAAAAATGTCTACGTATACGCATGAAGCGTGGAGTGATTCAAATAATGTATATTACCCCTCAAGATCCGGATAGATTGCTCGCGCAGATTCAATCGTATATCGAACAAAATCAGGGATAAGTGTTCGTAAGGAAGATGATAGCACAGTGTGCTTATATTGTTTCGTAATCCAAATATCACGAATATCATAACGGGAGGATGATAGATGCCCTTCGTCAGAGTAATGCCGCAACAGGTGGTGCATTCCGATGGATATGTGGTGGCAAGTAAAGACCGCTATCATATGCAATATTGGGATAATGCAGTACGTGTTGTTATCGGCGTTGATAGAGGTATCGACAACATTGGAGTTTACAAGAATAGTATGAAATTTTATGCTTCCAGTGATGTAGAGATGACGGCTCAGGTGTATTGTTCGGAAAATCAGCACGAAGAAATATTCTCAAGGATTATTAATGGACTCATTGCGCTAGGGTATTCGCGATCCCATATTGAGTTTCTATAAAAATCCTGGGGCGACCGTGCAAAATGGTGCGAATTATGATGATGTAAAAACAATGTTGGGCAGGGCGGAACGTTTGATTGTCAATGTATGAATATGTCCATGAGCAAATCATTCATCTCCCTACCGCGTCGACACCAATCTCGCTGGCACCCCTGCCATCACCGAATACGCTGCAACATCCTTGGTCACGACCGCGCCGGCTGCGATGATGCTATGCTCGCCGATCGTTACCCCAGGCAGCACCACCACATTCGCGCCGAGCCAGACATCGTTGCAGATGCGCACATCGCGCTCTTCCCAGGCTTGATCGACCATCGGCGTGTCGCGTAGGCTCGTGCCATGATTGGACGTGACGATCACCACGTTGGGACCGCAGAGAACCTTGTCCTCAATGGTTAATGTGGCGTGCGGCGAAGCCCAAAGACGGTTCTCGGGGCCGATGAATACAGCGTCGCCAAGGAAAATGTTTTCTGGACTACGCAGCGATGCACGACGATGAATATAGCTTCCGATTCCACAAGCCGCAAGCGCTCGCTTTGGCAAGGTGTACTCGTGTATCTGTGCATGGATTATCTCGAGTAAAGCCGCTGGACCGTAGCGCAAGAATGTCCATAACGTTTTTCTTTGCATACTATCGCCGCCTTGTTGAAAGAGTCACGAGTACACTGCATGTCACTGATTGTTCCAATCTCCGTGGTTATTGCTTCGAAAAACCGCCCACAAGAAATCCAGCGCTGTCTTGCGAGTTTGCGCATCAGCCATGCCGCACCGCTGCAGATTATAGTGATTGATCAATCCGCAACGCGCTATGTCCTGCCGCAGCTCGATGGCCTGCTGCATGTCTACGAACCAACGCTTTCAGGCCTAGCCCAAGCGCGCAATATCGCCCTCGCGCATAACACCGCGCCCGCGGTCTTGTTTATCGATGATGATGTCACCCTCGAAGCCGATTGTCTCGATAAACTCGCTGATGCATTTGCCCGAGATAACGATGCCATCGGTTTTCAATGCGTCGATCTCGAACCACATCTCGAAGGACGACTAACGTCATCGCTCTCACTGCTCTTCGAGCAAGGTTTTTTTTCCAAACAACCCTTTTCGCGCGATGGCAAGATCGCGTTGCGCTGGTTGGGTGGTTTTGCCATGGCTTTCCGTGCCGAGCTCTTTGCCCAGGAAACCTTTGATGAATCACTGCACGGCTATTCGTTCGGCGAAGATTGGGAATTTTCACAACGTGCCCGGCGTTATGGGATCTTACGCAACGCCGATGGTGCCTTCGTACACCATTATTTTTCCCCGACAAATCGTGACGGCGTACGGCGTATGCTGGAATTTCGCTGGAAAAATTATCACTATTTCTTCAAAAAACTCGAGGCAAAAAAAGATCCGCTCAATTACTTCTGGTTGCTCTGGTGGCAAATCGGCGAATCGTACAAATGGCTGCGTCAAGGGATGGGCTTGCCGTATTTCGGGGATGCAGCCTAGATGAAGCGTGGCAACGTGTTGCTGATCATGCCGGTGCGCAATGAAGCGCGTGATCTTGCCGATGTGTTGGCCTCGCTACAGGCGCAAACGTTCACGCAAGACCGTCTCTATTTGCTTGTGATCGATGGCGAGTCAAGCGATGCAACCCCCACGATCGTCGCGGATTTTTTCGCCAGAGCATTGCTGCGTGGTGAACTGATCAGCAATCCCCGCCGCACAATCGCAAGTGGACTCAATCTCGGGATTGCACGAGCACAATCCGATGATTATATCGTACGTCTCGACGGCCACACGGTTTATGGCCCTGGCTATCTCAAAGCCCTCCTCGAAGCGCTCGAAGCAGCGCCGCCCGATGTTGGCTGCACCGGCGGTGCGCAAAAACCCAGCGCCGGTAACACGTTTAGCCAACGTGTGGTCAGTACACTGTATTCGAATCGCTTAGGACTTGGCGGTTCCGAGCACCGGGTCAGCCAAACCAGTGGCTTTCTTTCACAAGTCTATCTTGGTGCTTGGCGACCCGGCGTTTTGCAGCAGATCGGCGGTTTTGATGAGCGTTGGCTCGCGAACGAAGATAGCGAACTCTGCGCTCGGATGCAGGCTGCCGGATATCGAATTTTGTGGGTTCCGGTTGAATCTGCGTACCGTATCAATCGCGGTATCTTTGCTACGATTGCTCAGTGGGGGCGCTATGGGTACTGGCGTGCGCAAACCCTGCGCCGTCACCCGGCGATCGCGCGGCCGCGGCATTGTCTCGCTCCGCTAGCGCTGTTGCTTGGGCTGGCATTTTTGCTGACTCCCTTGCGCGAGATGCTGGCTGGATTCGTCGCCCTGTATGCGATCGCGCTTTGGGTCAATCGCGACCCAAGCGAGTCTGCTTTTGTGACGATCGCGTCGCTGGTCTTTTTGCCCGCGTGCCAGGTTGCATGGACGCTTGGGATGCTCCGCGGCTTGCTCTTCCCAGCACCGCTCGCGCTCGGGATGCTGGGGTTTGCCTTGCTCGCGGGTCTGCTTGCCCCGCGCGGAACCAACGCGATGTCCGCGGCGCTGCCCTTGCAGCATATTCGTACGCTCGCGTTCGTTGAATCGAGCGGTAAACCGTATCGCTTTGGGACGCATTGGGCCAACTTGCAACCGTATGTCGATTATGCGGTGGTGAGTCCGCGCGCGGCAAATCAACTCGCTGCACTTGGCATCAAAACAGGATTTTACGTTAATATCCACACGATTTGCGTCCCGCAAAACTACGGTGAATGCCAGCCCGACGCGCGTACCCTGCCCGAAGCCGCGTTCGTGCACAGTTGCTCGCCGCCGTACGGCCGGGTGATGTGGAATCCGGAAAAAAGCTCGACCAATCCTCACCCGCTGTATCAATACCTGGGCAATATTCATGCACCTGTGCTGCTTGCGCAGTGGAACGCATTTATCGACCGCATGCGTCAATCACCGTGGGGGCCGGTTCATTTTGATTTTGCGTTCGAAGATAATGCAACGGTGCCGGGGGATAATCTGCAATGGCGACACTATTACGTGCGTGGCAGCGCGCATGAACAGCTCCCTCGCCCGTATTGCGGTTATTCGGATCAGCGCTTTATCAGCGACGAGCTGCATCTCGAGAATCAAGCGCATCTTCCCTTATTGCTCAATGCTTTGAGTATCGCCGATACGCGCCCGCAGCCTTCGCTCGCGGTGACGTATCTACCGCATTCGTCGCACGCACTCGGGGCAATGTTGGAATATGCTTACGGCTCAACGATCAACGGCCCCGAGCGAGAAAAAGAAGGCGACGATATCTGGCGCAGCGAGGAAAATACCGAGCTTGCGATGGTGCGCGGGCACAAGATCTTTTTTGCATATCCTCATAATGGTGGCGAAGATCAGCACGCGTTGGATGTGCGTGGATATCAATATGCATCGTTGTTGTTAAGTTTTGATCAGCGCTATGTCGCTCTTGCCCAAGATGGACCGGGTACGCGTTCGGGCATCGGACTCAATCCCGAAATTGGCTTGGTCGCATCCCAACCGTTGCTCGCTCTGCCGAAAAATATTGAGGGATTACGTCAGAACGATGGAGCGTATGTGCGCGAATTCGCGCGTTGTCGTATCTGGGGGAAGAAGATTGGCGGTTGCGTCGCGATCGTCAATCCGAGCTCAACGAGGAGCGTGGCTTTTCCCGTGCTCACTCGTCGCTACCGTCACCGGATCGCTCTTTCCGGCGCCGGGGTTGTTGCTGGTATCGATGATGGTCGATTGAGGCTGGCTCCGCTGAAATATCCCGTGCGACTCCGCCCCAAGTCCTGGGCCTTTGTCTAACGACAACTACATTTATCGCTAACGACAACTAGAATTACGCATCGCGTTGGCGCCCGCCGCCCGGTGCCGAAGGCGAGGGCGGCGGACGCTAGCTTGCTTTCTTGGCGGTGACGGCAGTCTTGGCACGATAACT
>CAIKPM010000056.1 GCA_903829325.1 uncultured bacterium | reverse complement strand
GCGGGGCGCTACGCGACCTTGCACAGCGAGCGGTGGAGCAGATACCCCGGATAGGACAACTCTTTTGTTACTCACCACTCAGAAAGGAAGCTTTGCTTAAGAAGCTACAAATTTTGTCTTGACAATGGGGTCCACTTTAGAGGTTCCCTGCAATATCTTTCATCTGTTCAATGTTTCTCGCCGAAGTCGCGTGCGTCAAATAAAGATTTTGACGCTCAATCTCATCGACAAATGTTTGCTCGGCTTCGCTTAATGCGTCCAGCTCAGCTTCATTCTCGATCAAATTAATCGCTGAGAGCACTTTGAATGGATTGACTGATGCTGCATGGAGTGCTCCACCAAACGCAGGATGGTCAAAGAGCTTGAAATGCTGGGGTTGCGCGCTGGTTTTGCTAATCTCATCAGGTTGGATGCGATATTCTCGAAAGGCTTGACCCGTGCGCGCTACGGTTGCCGCAGCTTCGGTTGGCTGCGGACGGCGCGGTCGCGGCGTGACGAACGCTAACCATGGATCAACGTCCATTACAAAACCATTTCTTCAGCGCCCGCTTAAGCATCTCGGTCGATTATAACGATACGTACGCCGCAATGCCCAGGGCCAAGCGTCCTAAACACCTGGGTCGCCTCAGGCCACCCAGAGCTCAGTCTTCGTTGCTGAAGAAGGGGTTGTGGGCTTTTTCAAGCGCGACGGTTGTTGCTGGACCGTGACCGGGCAGGATCGTCGTCGTGGCGGGCAGGCTAAGAATACGCGTGCGGATGTTGGCAAGCTGTTCGAACGCCGTGGTCATCGGGCCGAAATTGCGGCCAATGCTGCCCGCAAACAGCGTGTCCCCGACAAAGATCACATCGCCAAAGTAGAAACAGCTCGAGCCATCGGTATGACCCGGAGTGACGATTATCTCGATCGTCCCGTTGCCAAACGCGATGCGTTGCTGATCGATGATGCCTGCGCCGAGCGCTGGAAGATCGTTGCGAGCTGCTGCCTCAGCGGCGTGCATGAGGATTTGCGCCTGCGGATACCGCGCGAGCAACGCTGCCGCGGCGTCTGCGTGATCGTTGTGACGGTGGGTGATGCAGATGTAGCGCAACGGGCGTCCAGCGGCTTCGATATGCGTGCCGATCGCCGTGGCATCGCCCGCAGGATCAACGACCGCCGCTTCGCTTTGGTCAGGCGAGAGGAAGAAGTAGCCGTTCGAGAGTGGCTGCGAATGCTGCGTGTAGCGAGTAATTCCCGGTGGGATCAGCGTGTGCGGATGCCAGTGTCCATGCTCGATCGCCGTGAGTCTCTGTGCATCGAGGCGCAATCCCCCGTGGAGTGCTTTCGCAACAATATCACGCGCCTCGTCTTCAAGTTCTAACCACATCAACCGTTTGTTTCGTGGTAGCAGCAAGATCTTACTAGGAGCCTGTCGGGCTTGCTGCGGCGATGCACGGCTGTAGGATAGCCGCTATCCGAATTCTGGCTGGCCGCACCTCCTTATTTTGCCAGCACGTATAGTCTACGCAGAGCCAGCGGAAAAGACAAATCAAATCCGTAGTTTCAGCAAAGCGCTGCAAGGCATCCGCCACGCTCTGCTTGTACGCATTTGTCTCAGCGGTGGCTCCAGTCCGTCGGACACGATTTGATCAGCGATAAGTGGATCACTGTGAGTTAGGCCGTCAGAAGGGCGGCTGGCTGGAAGTATAATCGTTCGGAGTTCAGCCGCCTAGCGCGGTGTGAGGACGTTGCCCGTCGTAGAAGTCAATGTAACGAGCAATCCCAGAGCGAGCTTCGTAGGTTCTCATCCTGCCACCCTACGGTATAAAAATAGGCCCAAATACCTAGGTTCGCTTGCTTGCTTCGTGAATTGCTACATGAAGAGAACAAACACATTTCGAGCAAGGAAGAAGCCGAATGATCGATTTTCCAATTCGTGGTATCACGGAAACATTGAATCTCGATAAAGTTTGGTCGAAAGAGGCGTCACAACCAGCTACTCGCTCACAGGAGGCGTTGGATCTTGCCGCTACTCCGAAGGCAATCCATGAAGCAGGCCTGATCTCGCCGCAACTGCGTGAAGAATTGCCAAGTGGAATACGAAAAAAAATTGTATCGCATGCGATCACTGCGCGTCATCATGACAGAACGCCCATGACAACGTATACAATGTTTTTTTCAAGAGTAGCTTGCAATAAGCCGCTTGCGGCACTGTTTGCGGATAAGGCACCTATCTCGATGGCATGGCTTTCAGGTATAACTGGCCGCCTTGCTCAAACGTTGCCGCTCGTTCCTGGCCATTTACAGGATGTTCCAGCGGCGACTTTGCTAGGCGACCATCAGGTTACCGATAAAGCCGAAGGCGCTCTACAAAATCGCGTGAAGTTCGCCATTGCCCCAGCAGAAAAGATGCTTCCATATAATCGTAATCTTCAAAATCGGCTTCTCCAGCTGCCTGAAAACGGCCATGAAGGTATAGCTCAATATTTGCAACTGATTGGACTCCAACCGCAAATTGAGGGTCAAATGTCGTTAATCCCCTACTGGGAGCATGAAGCCAAATTGTATGGAAATTCGAACCTTACTGCTCTCCAATTAGACCTACCAACAGAGTCCTCCGATACATTACCAAAGCAAATAATGCGCAATATTCTTGAGGCGGCAAGTCGTGAGACGGCATCGGCGGACGCTGCTAACTATTTCTTTGCACGTTTGGAACGTCAAGATTTGCGGCCGCGCCAAATTGAGCTATTGGCTGTAGATAAAACGGGGGTAGTACAGCATAAGGTGCGTGAAGATGGAAGTGTTGCGCCTATCAAAACATGGTCACAGGATAGTAATGGTGAGGTTATTCCATATACCGGAGCGGAGCCTATTCAGGTAGAGGCGTTTATAGATAAGAGTAAGCGCATTATGTCGATGTATTCTATCGATCAGGGCTAGCAGGCTGATGAAACGTGTTTGCGGCCTGAGCACGAAAATTAGTGCTGGATCCATGCGTTTGCCGCTCGACTGGCGAAGGATTGCTTGCTGAGCATAGCGGCCCAAAACCTTCGAAATGTAGTGCGTTTTGAGAGATGACGGATCGATGGAAAAGACGAGGCGAGAGAACGGAAAAGACAAATCAAATCCGTTTTTTGCGACGACCCTGCTATTCGCCTTTGAGATCGTACGTGTACGTTGCATTCACTTCACATGGGTTACCGCGTCTGCGTGCGAGCTGCCACTGCTGCGCAACCGGATCAATGGTAACTTCTTGCAACTTGAAACCGGTCTTTCGCGCCATTGCACGGCTAGCTACATTCAGTGCCTCAATCACTGAGACCAACGTCTTTGTATCGGGATAATCTTTTTTCACGGTTTTGATAATTTCTTTGTACGCTTCGGTTGCAATACCCCGATGGCGATATCGCTGATGAACAAAAATTTGTATTTCACGCGCTCTATCTTCATCCGGACCGATAAAAATAAATCCCGCAATTTTTCGTTTTTTCCATTTCGTCATGAACTTCGACGAAATTGTAGCACTTATGGCATAAAAAACACGCCCTTTTTCAGCTTGATGTTCCTGAATATGGCGCTTCATAACCTGGGGTGTGTTTAATTGCGGGGCAGGCACATCACGATCGCGACCTAAAGCGACAATCTTATAGCTGGTTGGATCCACGGCGTAGAATTCTTCGCCTTCGGCCAATCGCGCGTTAGGAGATGCTTGTCGTGCGTTTTTCAACACGATTTCGCCATTTTCGGTTGGTGGATCCGGTCGAGCAATAAATTTTTTCAAATCTGAATGCGGCCAAAGCCAGGCTTTATCGTCTCTCATCCCCGCAAGAGCTGCATGGATTTGCTTTTGACGCACCGGCGCTTGGTCGGTAATTTTTTCCAAAAAAACAGCCGCAGACTGCTTGCGACCATTTTTCTTGCCAACGTTTAAGTTCGTTGGCCTCGTATTTTGTTCAGCACGCGGCTTTAACCCGTATTGTGTTAAAAGAAAGAGCACCGCCTGATGATCCGTAGCCGCTGGGCCGTCCGTAGTTTCAGCAAAGCGCTGCAAGGCATCCGCCACGCTCTGCTTGTACGCATTTGTCTCTTTCAAATGAGAAGAATCTACACTAGCATTATCCAGCTTGTATTGGTGGGCAGTCGACGCCGTATCGCTCGCGCCGGCTTTTCGGCATGGACGCGACTGAGGAAATACGCTGTTGAGACCTAACCGGCGAGCGATGAGCACAGAGCTACCTTTCGAGACAAGAAGTCATAGCTTTTAATGTCTTAAAACACTTGTTAAGAAAGCAGAGGGGCAACCTGCGACGTTCGCCTACCATGTTGGTTCAAGGCCAACGTGGGCCGCAAAAGCGGCCACAAACCACGCCAGCTAACGTCCGTTTCTTATATTGTCGCGTTGCGCCCCAAGAGCAAGGCTAGGTCACCTCAATAATCGCTTTAATAACCTCGCCCGCGCGCATCGCTCGGTACGCCTCGGCGGTGTCCTCGAAAGCAAAAGCTTGTGCGCCCACGCTGACAGCGCTAAGCTGATGGCTCGAGAGATATGCCAGCGCGGCGCTTGTGTCGTCGGGGCCGCACGAATAACTCGCGATGAGCGAGATGTCGCGGAAGTATGCAGCACTCTGATCGAAGCAAAAATCCTGACCCGGCTCGAGCGGCGTGAACATGAGCACCGTCCCCCCCGGTGCGCACGCCTCGATTGCGTGCGATAACGCTTGGGCACTCCCCGGCCCGCAAATCACGACGTCCGCCCCGCGGCCCTCGGTGACCGCCCGCAATTCGTTCAGCGCCGCCTCGGGGGAAAATGCCGCGTTCGCGCCGAGTCGGCGGGCCTGGGTTTGGCGATCAGCCTGATAGTCGCTGCCGTATACCGCGTGACCGCGAGTACGAGCGACTGCGATATGCAGCAACCCCATCACCCCGAGCCCAATAACATACACCACGTCATCCGGACGTAACCGCGCGCGGCGCATTGATTTGAAGACGCAACCCAAGGGCTCGACCAAGACCGCTTCCGCAAAACCGACGTGATCGGGCAGATGCAATGTATCGCCCACATTCGCTGCTGGTACGCGCACGTATTGCGCGATGCCGCCGGGATAAATTCGTGTTCGCTTCCAGGTGTCGCACTGCACGTGATCACCGCGCAGGCACGCCCGGCAAACAAAGCACGGCGCATGATGGTGAATCGCCACGCGATCACCCAAGGCAAAAACCCGCCCATCGCGGGCACGAGCAGCTTCACCAGGTCCACGTGCGACGACGATCCCCGCAGGTTCGTGCCCTAAGACCAGCGGCGCCTTACGCCGGATATACCACGGCATGAGATCGCCCGAGCAAATCCCAGAAGCAACGATCTGGACGAGCAGATCGCCTGCTTCAAGCTGCGGAACCGCTTGAGCCTCGATCCGCAGATCATCAATATCGTATAGCACCGCCGCTCGCATATTGCCCGGTATACTCACGGCAGAATCGCTACTTTGACGCCTTTTCCGCTCAATAAATCGGCAAAAGCTGGACCGAGTTCGTGTAAGGGACGCCGGGCGGAAATCAACGGGCGCGGATCGATCTGATGGCTGGTCAAGAAGTCGAAAGCGCGCCGGACCGAACGCGGGGTCAGGTGGAACGGGCTGCGCAGGGTGATTTCGTCATAATGCAAGCGCTGAGCGTCGAAGGCCACGACTTCGCCCGTTGGCAAGCCGCCGAAAAGCACGACGGTACCGCCGCGCCGGGCTAAGCTCGGGGCCAATTCCCATATTTCGCGGGCTCCGGTGCATTCGATCACGATATCCGCGCCGCGTCCTTCGGAGCATTCGCGAATCACTGTGAGTGGATCTTCGGTTTTCGTATCAACCACGCGGCCCAGATGAAGTGTCCGAGCCAGATCAAGCCGCTCTTGATTGCGCCCGATAATCAACGGTTCGCGTACTCCCAGTGCTTTTGCGACCATTGCGTGTAGTAGACCGAAACCGCCATTGCCGACAATCGCGACACAGCTTTCCGGTTGTATCCGCAATGCATCCCACGCGTGCGTCACGCAGGCCAGTGGTTCGAGAAACGCAGCCGCTTCGTACGCGAGGTTTTCGGGTTTATGAAAGAGATTGCGCGCCACGATATGGGCGGGTACGATGATTGTTTCAGCATACGCACCGAGCAGCATCGTGCGCATCAAGCGCGAGCAGAGTTCTTCCTGGGCTTGCGTGCACCAATAACACTCGCCGCACGGAGCGGTGTGGACGCATGCAATCGCGTCGCCCGGCGCAAAGTCGTGGACCCCTGCGCCGGTCGCAATCACATCGCCGGAAAATTCGTGCCCAAAGCGCGTGGGCATCGGCATTTTCGGGTGACCGCGGCGGTACGCTTTTAGATCGGTTCCATCGGTGAGCGCCACGCGCACGCGTACCAGTAATTCTCCAACTGCTGGTTCGGCTTGAGCAATATCGCGCAATTCGATGTGTTGTGGCGCGAGTAAAATTGCTGCTTTCATCGAGATGTCTGGGGTTCGCTTGCGTAACGAGCCGCGTGCTCTGCGGCGTAGCGCGCAATCGGATCAATCTCTAGATTCATGAGCGCTTCAGGCTCTTTGCGCCCGAGGCTCGTGCGTTGTGCGGTCTCGGGAATAATCGCCACCTCAAAATATTCCGCACCTACACTCGCGATTGTGACACTCACCCCATCGAGCGCCACGTAGCCTTTTTCGACTAAATATATACGCAAATGTTCTGGCCGCGCAAACCGGAGCAAACAACCTTGCCCTTCAGGCTGTTTCGCAAGCAGCGGCACACAACAATCGACATGCCCATAGACGAAATGGCCACCTAAGCGATCACCCAAGCGCAGCGACAGCTCTAGGTTGACCATCTGCTCCAGATCGACCCGAGCGAGAGTAGAGCGGCGGATGGTTTCGGGGACGACATCAAATTGCAGCACACCGTCTTGCCAGGCGGTGACCGTCAGGCAGACACCGTCAACCGCGATACTATCGCCCAGGGTTACGTCGTGGAAAGCAAGCCCCGTGGCTTGGACGTGCAAGATCAGGCCCCCACTGCTCAAACGCTCACAGCCAACAACGCGACCTTGCTGAGTAATCAAACCGCTAAACACCGCAAAACTCCATACAGCGACGATGCCAGACAAGGAAGAAGTTCCCCTTGCCTGGCCATCGACCGATTGAGAGTCGCATGTGCGTCAGTCTAGGTTTGCCCGTGAGCCTGTAGGTTGCGTGCCGCCTCGAAGCCTTTTTGGATCCCGACAGCCTCGCCGAGGCCATAGATCTCGCCCTCCTGAAAGGCGGCTTGCTGGGCGATCACTTGCGGAGTTTGGGTCCACACTGGGGCTGGCGGTGTGGTACTCGACGAACCTTGCGCCACAGGCGTTGGTGCTGGGCCAGTCACGATTGCAGGTGTCGGCGCGGGTCCAGTCACGATTGCCGGCGTTGGGGTCGCGCTGCTGCTCGTGCCAGTGCTCGAACTTTGTGCGGTATTTGTCTCTGTGGTTGGGGTCGAAGTCGAAGTCGATCCTGAAGTCACACTCGACATTCCATCCCCATTTTCATACCGTTGAGCGGTTGTCGAAGTCGAAGTCGATCCTGAAGTCACACTCGACGTTGCACTGCTCGGGGTTGTCGACAGATACCCGCTCTGCGCATCAGCGTCATCACTATCGTCGAGATTCGTGCTGCTGACACTTTGCTTGCCTTGCGCAAAAATCGCACCCAGCAGACCTGCTAAATCATCCGCCAATTTCACGATGGGCGCCTGACTCGAGTTGCCCAATGCATCGGTATTTGCGCTGCTACCGATCCCGGTAGTGTTGCCGGCTGCATTTGCGCTCTGAGAGCTGGCAAACAGAGATGCGACAATCAAATCAATGTCATTGGTGATTTCATTAACGAGCTTTTCAGTCGTTTGAGCAGAAAGCGGATCAATTTGAGACATATCATTCTCGCAAATTAAAGTAAGGGGGTGAAAGAAAATGAAAAATTGATAGAGGTTATACTATACTATAGATCTTGCCTAAGCTTAACACATCTTCTTGGACTTGCATGTGGTGCTTTTGGGGAATCTGGCTCAGGCATTTTGCTCGGGTGCGGATGAAATATGCGATGCGTTTATGCGGACTGTGTCGCGCCAGTGCTCATGAGTGCTCATGTTCTCGCGTTCTTCACTGTCACCAAGTGAGATGAGCAACTTACTCATGGCAATCGCACGGTGGCTTACTGCATTTTTTTCGCGAATACGCAACTCCGCAAAGCTGCGTTGGAGGGGGGGGTACCAGAAGATCGGGTCATACGAAAAGCCCTGTTCGCCACGGTCTTCTAAGGTAATGCTGCCTTCAACCGAGGCGTGCGCAACGAACTCCGCGCCATGTTCATCGATAAAATGCAGCACACACACAAAACGTGCGGAGCGATCTGTCGCTGTGCTCAGTTCGCCCACCAGTAAGGCGCGGCGTTCGGCCCACGAGAGCTGCTCCCCACCGTAGCGCGCCGATAGGACGCCGGGCTGTCCGTTCAGTGCGGCCACCTCAAGCCCCGAATCGTCTGCCAATACCGCCGCGTGGATGCCGCGCGCTAGCAGCGAAGCGCGAAGGCTGCGAGCTTTCGCGGCGGCATTGTCGGCGTAAGAAGTATCCCCCTCAGGCGCGGCTTCGTAGGTCTCGTCGACCATCAGATGCAGATCAGAGCCGGCTGTCAACTCGCGCAGTTCGTGGAGTTTGCCTGGGTTTGTGGTGGCGACATAAACGAGCATCGGTTACTCCTTGAGTTGTAGGACGGCCATGAACGCTTCTTGAGGGAGATCCACGCGGCCAACGCGTTTCATCCGCTCTTTACCGGCTTTTTGTTTTTCGAGTAGCTTGCGCTTGCGCGAGATATCTCCACCGTAGCACTTCGCTAGCACATTCTTGCGCATCGCGGCGACGGTTTCGCGGGCGACGATTTTCCCGCCGATCGCTGCTTGAATCGGCACGTCGAACATTTGTCGGGGAATTAACTCTTTGAGCTTCTCGGTGAGTAAACGCCCTCGTAAGGCTGCTTTTTCACGAGCGACTATAAACGATAGCGCGTCAATCGGTTCGCCGTTGAGCATAATTTCTAATTTGACCAGATCACCTGGCTGGTAACCGATTACCTCGTAATCGAGTGAGGCATAGCCTTTCGTGCGTGATTTGAGCTGGTCAAAGAAGTCGACAATGACTTCAATAAGCGGCATTTCATAGGACACAATCACTCGACCATCGAGCAAATATTCCATTTTACTCATCGTGCCTCGGCGTGATTGGGCAAGCTCCATAATCGTGCCCACATAATCGGGTGGCGTCATAATTGTCGCTCGCACGTATGGTTCTTCGATTTGCGAAACGAGGGTCGTTGGTGGTAATTTCGACGGATTATCGACCATGATGATCGAGCCATCGGTTTGCGTGACGCGGAACACGACCGAGGGTGAGGTTGCGATTAAATCGAGTGAGTAATTACGCTCTAAACGCTCCTGCACAATTTCCATGTGCAGCAGTCCTAAGAACCCACAACGGAAACCAAAGCCCAACGCGGCTGAACTTTCGGGTTCATACACCAGCGAAGAATCGTTGAGCTTTAATTTATCAAGTGCGTCACGTAATTCGGCATACGAATCGCCTTCGTTGGGATAAAGCCCGCAGTAGACCATGGGCACTGCTTGGCGATAGCCCGTCAGTGGTTCGCTTGCGGGGTTGTCTGGGTTGGTGATGGTATCGCCTACGTCGATATCACCCAGCGACTTAATATTCGCCATCACATAACCGACGTTGCCAGTTTCTAATATGCTCGCTTTGCGCATTTCTGGTTTGAATACGCCAACCTCAGTACACTCAAAAATGCGCTGGTGGGCCATCGACATAAAGCGTGTTCCCGCCCGCAGACTCCCATCGACCACCCGCACATACGACACGACCCCACGGTAGGCGTCGAATTGCGCGTCGAAAACCAGGGCTCGTAAAGCACCGTCGGTACCGGTCGGAGGCGGAACATGCTTGACGATCGCTTCAAGAATATCGCGAATTCCAATACCCTCTTTAGCGCTGCAAAGAATCGCATCGTTCTTATCGATGATCAGCAGCTCTTCGATCTCGTCCTTGACTCGTTCGGGCTCTGCAGAAGGGAGATCGATTTTATTGACAACTGGAATAATGGCGAGTTTGTGATCGAGCGCCAGATGGTAATTGGCCAAGGTTTGAGCTTCGATACCTTGAGCCGCATCAATTACCAGCAGTGCACCTTCGCAGGCTGCGAGTGAACGAGAAACCTCGTAAGCGAAATCGACATGACCGGGTGTATCGATCAGATTTAATTCATAGACTTGCCCATCGAGTGCTTGATATTGCAGCGTGACGGGGTGGGCTTTGATGGTGATGCCACGTTCACGTTCAAGATCCATAGCGTCGAGTAGTTGATCGGACATCTCGCGTTTGGAAATCGTTTGAGTAAATTCAAGCAAACGATCTGAAAGCGTGGTTTTGCCGTGATCAATATGCGCGATAATACAGAAATTACGAATATTTTGCGCGCGGACTACTGAACCTGACATTTATACGTAATGGTAGTAACAGGCCGTTGGCACAATACTACTGGCAAGCAGATTGACGACAAACGCCACAATGAAGAAGGCCAGATCAATTCCGCCAATCGGTGGCACCACACGGCGTACCGGGATTAAAACCGGATCGATACACCGGGAGATCCAATCGAGCCAGCGGCCGCGCAGGCTCGGAATCCAAGAGGCGAGCGCATAGGCCACCATCAGGAGAAAGTAGATTTTTAGGAGCTCCTGGACGCCAATGGAGAGCAAACAGGTGAGGTCAGACACGCCGAGATGATTCGCAGACCGCGCTCGCTTACCTCGTCAGTCCGCCGAGCGGCTGATTGAGTCAGAAGAACCAAGGCGAGAACCGAGGGGACTGCGGCACACGCGGGTTACCGCTTACCGTTGCTACCTTCCGGTCCTGGCGGGGTTCACAGGCCAGCGTTGCGCAGCGCCCGATCCTCGCCAAGGCTCGCCCATCATAGCGATTGAACGTGGCTCCGTCAATCAGGGGGAGCCGAGGAACCTTCTTCGCGTTCAGGCAGGAGTCACAAGTCCTAGAAGCTAAACCTAAATCTAAACTGCGAATATCTCATTTTTATCGTTGCCTCTTGTTATCGTTATGCCTCTTTAAAATGCTCTCGTTTTTTATATACAGGTTGTATCATGGCTTATTCGGCACCGTCGTCCAAAGCGGTTGTCCCCCGTCTTCCCGAAGTGTCGAATCGGCAGGTTTCGCCTGAGCAGTACGCCTCAGAGGCACTTTTGGCGATGCAGAGCTTGCGCGACAACGCCTGCCCGCACTCTTCGCGTGCCGGCTTGATCAACAAACTTTTGCGCGATATCAGTGCTCAACGGTTTAAGCCCGAGCAGAGCAAGCAAATCGTTCACGGCTTGGTCCAATCGGTGCGAAACGGCTATGTGCCCAACGAGTCCGTGAACGTTATCGCCAACGCTGCTCTGGGTGAAATGTCGACTTGGAGTGAGGCCGATCGGGCGACGATGCTGCGCGATTTCTTGATCGCCATTGCAGACGTGGGGCATTCAGATCTCTTGCGCTTGGCGATCATGGTCTCGGCGATTCGCATGCTCGACGAAACCCCGCCCCCCGAGTCGTGGGTGCGTGCCGATCTGACCCTCTGGTTAGGCTATACCTTGGTGCGCAATTATGTCCCGAGCCAACTCCACGATGAAGTCGTGCGCGTGTCTCTGGTCGCCTTGCGCAGCGAAGATCTCGATGTTGTCGTGCGCGGGAAGATCGCTTGGGTTTTATCGACCCTAGTTGATGTCGCTGAGTTCCCGAAAATTCCGGTTGACGACATCGTGTATTATTCCGGAGTGGAAGCCGTTGCGGAAAATTTGCGGGAACAGATGAAAAATAATCTGAATCGCCGCGCGCTCATGTCCGTGGGCTATTTTTAGGCGGCTTTTCTCTGTCGAGTAGCAGGTAGGCGCCGCGCGTGTGGTGCCGAATCGCAACGCGCATGTCGGCTGATCGAGAGGCCTTAAAAGCGGCGCTGCTTTTGCAGCGTGTTGGTCAACATCTTCGGGCGATCGCTTTGCTTCGGGCGGTTTTGACGCGCAACCCACACCATGTCGAGGCTTTGCGCTGCATTGCTCCATCGTGGTTGGCAATTGGCGAGACCCAGCAGGCCCGTTCGGCGCTCGAGCGGGCCCATGCTACCGCACCTGACGATCTGTCGCTCTGCTTGGAATTGGCTGCGCTATATTCGCACTGCCAGGATCATCTTGCCGCCCAACGCGTTCTTCTTGCTGCGCTCGAGGTCGATCCAAACGCACCGGCAATCCACGAGGCTTTAGCGCAGACCCTGCAGTCTCTGGGTGATCGTGGTGCTGCGCTCGAGCACCGTCAGCGTAGTCGTGCGATGGTCGCGCGCCGCTTGCCGGTGATAACGCACGACAGCGACGAGACCGTCCAGCGTTGTGTCGTCTTGGTTAACCATCCGCATCAACACGCACTGTTAACGCGTCTCTTACGACATCATGATTTGCAGCTTTTCGTGCTTGCGCTTGATAGTCTCACGAGCAACACACCGCTGCCGGAGTACGATGCTCTGTTGAATGCGGTGAGTTTCGATGCCCATCACCGTGCGTTGTTTCAACACCTCGAAGATCAAGTCGCACAGCGCCCGGGCGTGGTGATCAATCGACCGGCTGCGGTGTTGAGCACCGATCCCGCGATTCTTGCTTGGCGCTTGGCGCCGATTGAGCACGTCCGCCTGGCTGCGGTGGTGCGTCTTGAGCGCGAAAGCTTGCTCGCATCGACGTGCGCTCAAACCTTGGCGGAGCATCAGCTGTCCTTCCCTCTACTCGTGCAGCCAGGGGGAGGCGCATTACCGCATGAGCATCTTGCTTCACTCGATGATCTCCATGCGTTCGTTGCCTCTACTGCCACGACACAGTTTTTGTGTGCGCCATTTTTTGATTTGCGCTCAGTCGATGGGCGTGTGCGTTATTATCGAGTGGTGGTTATTGGTGGTGTGAGCTATCCCTTAGCTTGTGCCGGTGGATTTCATTGGCGTGTTGCGTGGACGAGTGCCGATGAACCCTCGCCTGCGCTGCAAGCGCATGAAAACGAATTTTTGGCGGATTTGTCGGCCGCATTAGGTGACAATGTCCGTGAGCGTTTGTCGACGATTGTTGCGTGTCTGGAAATCGATCTCTGCATGATTGATTTCAGTCTCGCTGCGTCGGGCGAAGTCACGGTTTTGCGGCTTGATGCTGGGATTGATTGGCAGGAGCCGCCTGAAGGGGAAACCTTTGCGCGGCGTCGTGAAGCGAGTGAACGGGCGCGTCGAGCATTGCAGTTGTTCGTGTTGCGGCGGATCAAAGGCGCTGCGCAAGAAAAACAAGCAACAAAACCGACGGTGCGCTCTTGACGATAGGCGACGTGCTCGCTATAGTATCGAAGTCGCTCGCATGCGACTGCGGGCAAATGGCGGAATTGGTAGACGCGCTGGATTTAGGTTCCAGTGGGGTGACTCGTCCGAGTTCGAGTCTCGGTTTGCCCATATTCGGGTAGGCGTTTGATCGTCCAACCGTGAACCAGCGCGCGGGGAGTCTGTGCGGAAGTAGCTCAGTGGTAGAGCATCGCCTTGCCAAGGCGAGGGTCGCGAGTTCGAATCTCGTCTTCCGCTCCAGAACTTCTCAATATTTTTGCCCTTGTAATGGAGTGCTTCACGCGTGACTGCCACCGTCAAACGACTTGAGCCAACCCGAGTTGAGCTTGAGATTGCTGTCCCCGACGACGAGCTGGAGAGTGCGCGCGAACGCGCCTTCCGTACGCTCGTTCGTGGCGTGCGTGTTCCTGGTTTCCGGCCAGGCAAAGCGCCGCGTCGCTTGTTTGAACAGCAGTTTGGTCGCGAAGGAATTGAAGAGCGCGCGCTAAGCGAGCTCGTTCCCGTTATCTACCGCAAAGTGATGCACGAGCAGGATCTGCATCCGCTCGAAATGCCCCAGTTCACGTTATTGCCCCGTAATAACGGTGAGCCGATTCGCTTTCAAGTCATCGTCGATGTCCGTCCAGAAATCACCCTCGCTGATTTGTCCACGCTGACAATCGATACGCCAGCGCCGCAAGCTACCGACGATGCCCTCGAGCTCGCGCTGCGTGGTCTGCAAGAGCAGGGTGCGTTGTTTGTGCCTGTTCAGCGTCCGGCGCAATTGGGCGACACCTTGATAGCCGATTATGTCGGTCGCATCGATGGTGAGGCGTTCGAAGGTGGCAGTGCTAATGAGCAAGCCGTCGTCCTGCGCGAAGAGCGCTTCATACCCGGTTTTGTCCAGGGTTTGATCGGTGTAGCTGCGGGCGAAGAACGTACCGTGACCGCAGAATTTCCGGCTGATTATCCACAAGCTGCACTCGCTGGGAAGACAGCGCTGTTCGAAATAAAAGTGCATGAAGTCAAAGAGCCTGAGTTACCTGAACTCAACGATGATTTCGCTGCGCGGTATTTGCCGGCGCCGGCAACGCTCGACGACTTGCGCGCGCAGCTGCGCACGCGAATCACGCGAACCTTGCGTGCTGAATTTAAAAATGAGCAAGCCGAAGCATTTGTCGATCGTCTCTTAGCCCTTCATGATTTTGCTTTGCCCCCCAAGCATATCGAGCGTGAACTGGATCTCACCATCCAAGAGAAACGCCTCGAAGTGTTGCGCACGGGTGAACAGACCTGGGAACAATATCTCGAGAGCGAAGGCAAGGATGAAGCTCAGCTTCGTGCCGACTGGCGTAGTTCGGCTGAGAAACATGTGAAGACGCTCTTGCTCATTGAGGAAGTCGCACGTCGTGAGGGCATTCAAGCAACGAATGCCGAGATCGAGTATGAAGTGCAACAGCTTGCTCGCCAGTACGGCAAAACTCCTCAAGAAATCCGTGAAGGCATCGGAGATCATCTGCATAGTTTGATCGATGGTATCGTCCGGAGTAAAACTCTTGATCTAATGCTCGAGCGCGCGATCACACCTGCCGAAGAGTAGTCTAGAGGGGAGTAGCCAATGCTCCCCCTTTCACCCTTCCTACGGAGAGACAGATGGGTCATCTAGTCCCTATGGTCGTCGAGCAGAGTGCTCGCGGCGAACGTGCCTATGACATTTATTCACGCCTACTCAAAGAGCGCATCATTTTTGTTGGTGGTGGGATTGATGATAATCTCGCCAACCTAGTGTGTGCGCAGCTCCTCTTTTTAGAGCGTGAAGATCCCGATAAAGACATTGATATGTACATCAATAGCCCTGGCGGCAGTGTCACTGCCGGTCTTGCTATTTATGACACAATGCAGCTCATCAAGCCGAATGTCGCGACGATTTGCATCGGTTTAGCTGCTTCGATGGGCTCGATCTTGCTCGTAGGTGGCGCAAAAGAGAAGCGCTATTCCTTGCCCAACTCAAAAATACTGATCCACCAACCGTGGATCTCGCAAATTGGTGGGCAAGCCACTGATATTATGATTCATGCGAATGATATCGTGAAAACGCGCGAGCGTCTCGCGGGGATTTATGTTGAGCATTGCGGATGGGATTTGGAAGTAGTGCAAGCTGCGATCGAGCGTGATAATTACATGGATCCTGAAGCCGCTAAGGAATGGCGGATTATCGACGAAATCATCAACAAAGGTTCACGTGAAGTGAACCCCTCGTCTCATTCCGATTCTTAAGGAGCAGTAGTGGGGGGCGGTTGCAGGGGATCCAATGCGTGATTCGCTCCAACCGCTGTGCCACGCTCGTGTCATTTCTTGAGGTGATCCTGCGATGTTCCGTTTTGGTGACGAAAAAGGGCAACTAAAATGTAGTTTTTGCGGAAAGTCGCAAGAACAGGTTCGCAAGTTAATTGCAGGTCCTGGCGTCTACGTCTGCGATGAATGCATTGAGCTTTGTAATGAGATCGTGCAAGAGGAACTCTACAGGTCTCCCAACGCCAACGCGCGGCTGCGCAATCTGCCGAAACCGCAAGAGATTCATGCTCTTTTAGATCAATATGTGATTGGCCAAGAGCGTGCGAAGAAGTCCTTATCGGTAGCGCTCTACAATCATTATAAGCGGGTCAATAGCCAAGCTAGCGGCGACGTTGAGCTCCAGAAATCGAATATTCTACTCGTTGGCCCGACCGGCTCGGGCAAGACCTACCTCGCTCAGACTCTGGCGAAGATCCTCGACGTTCCTTTGGCAATCGCCGATGCGACTTCGCTGACCGAGGCTGGTTATGTTGGAGAAGATGTCGAGAATATTTTGTTGCGCTTGCTCCAGGCGGCTGAGTTTGATATGGAGCGCGCCCAAAAAGGCATTATCTATATCGACGAGATCGATAAAATAGCTCGTAAGTCTGATAATCCTTCGATTACGCGGGATGTTTCGGGCGAGGGTGTGCAGCAAGCTCTGCTCAAAATTCTCGAGGGGACGATTGCGCATGTCCCACCTCAGGGTGGGCGCAAGCAGCCGCAGCAAGACTATATTCAATTCGATACGACGAATGTCTTGTTTATTGTGGGTGGTGCTTTCCATGGTTTGGAGACCATGGTCGAGGCGCGTACCACCGGGACTTCCTTAGGTTTTCGGGCCAATCCCGACAGTCGGCGGGAGCAGCGCGAATGTCGTGGTTTTCAGGATGTCATGCCCGATGATCTCCTCAAATTCGGTTTGATCCCAGAGTTTATTGGTCGTTTGCCGATTCTCGTGACGCTCGATACCCTCGATGAGTTTGCGTTGCGGCGTATTTTGACCGAGCCGCGTAATGCGCTCGTGCGCCAATTCCAAAAAATTGTCAGCATGGACGGGGTTGATCTCGTCTTTACCAAGGATGCCTTAATAGCGATTGCTTTGCGCGCTCAAAAACGCAAAACCGGTGCACGCGCACTGCGAGCGATTTTAGAAGAAGTCATGCTCGATGTTATGTACGACTTACCAAGTATGGTCGGCGTGCAGAAATGCATCATCAACAAGGATGTCGTCGAGCTCAAAGCGTCCCCGGTTCTGGTCCACCACGAGAACCAGCCGGTCGCAAAAATTGCCTAGATCGGTCGTAGGATCGTGCTTATCGACGGTGAAGTTTCTGACCTCAAGTGCCGATAGAGGTGCAGGTAGCAACGATCCCGAGTAGCTCAGTTGGTAGAGCAGTTGACTGTTAATCAACTTGTCCCTGGTTCGAGCCCAGGCTCGGGAGCCACATCAAAAAACCGCGAGCAATCGCGGTTTTTTTCATTTTGGAACTTCCCGATTTGTGTCTTCGTTGTTGCGGTATCGTACTTCTTAGAACGCTTTTCAGAAGTGAGCTGTACATGAATTTTCGTAGTCTGGCGATCGCGCTGCCGTTGATGGTCGGAATGGCCTCTGCTCCGGCGTTGGCGAGTTTTAATCTCGATATCGATATTGGAGTCGTTGCTCCGATCGGTGTCGCAGTTGCGCCGCCGCCCTTGCCGGTGTACGAGCAACCACCCTGTCCTGCGCCAAATTATCTCTGGACTCCGGGGTATTGGGCGTGGGGTGAGTTTGGCTATTATTGGGTGCCTGGAACGTGGGTGCCCGCGCCTGCACCCAATCTGCTCTGGACGCCTGGCTATTGGAGCTGGAATAATGGCGAATATGTCTGGACTCCCGGGTACTGGGGACCGCAAATCGGCTATTATGGTGGAATCAATTATGGCTTTGGATATGTCGGCAGCGGTTTTGTCGGCGGTGGCTGGTCGGGTGGATTTTTCCACTATAATACCGCTTTCCTAAACGTCAACGCAGCATTTATTCCGAATGTCTATGAAAATCCGCAACCCGCACCATTCTATGGCGGCGATTTTCATGATTATCGTGATCACTACCGTCATAACGAATATAACCACTACGATAATCGAACCTATTCCAATACAACGATTATCAACAACCACACTACTTACGTGAGTAATCGCTACTATAATGGAGCGACGAATCGGGTGAGCTTTGCTGGTGGCCCGAATGGCGTTGCTGCAACTCCAAATCCACGCGAATTAATGGCGGTGCACGCGCATCATTTCCGTCCCAGTCAATTGCAGCAGCAACACCAATTGATGGCGGCGCAAAACCGCAATTATTTGGCGACTGTCAACCATGGGCGGCCAGTCGATGCAGCGCTTGCACGGCCTATCGATCGAGCGTATCGCCCCGCGCATTTTGCCGCGATCCAGCCCGAAGATCACCTGCGTGCGCAGCGAGCGTACGGCCCTGCTCGGCCGATTGCTCCTGCCCGCATCTATCGCCCTGCAACTCCGGCGTATAGCACGGTGCGCCCCGTCGTGCGGCGGGTTGCTCCCCAGCCTCGGATCGTTGCCCCGCGTCCCGTGATGCCTCACCCGCATCCCCCGCTGCCTCGTCCGCGTCCCGCGTTCGTGCGGCCTCACCCGCAGGTGCCAGCTGTGCACGAGCGCCGGGAGCCTGAGCGCCACCGCGAATAGGTAAAGTTTTGGTTAAGCCCTGCCGATGGTCTTACGTATGATCATCGGAGGGTTTAACCACTAATGGCTGTTTCTGCACCAGCGCAACCGGTTTCGTTGCTTGATCGCATCGGGGCCATGTCCCATGTGTGGGTTGCCGTCGCTTCGGTGTTGCTCGTCCTGTTGATGATCATCCCGGTTCAGCCGTGGATGCTCGATTTTCTGCTCATCATGAATATAACGGTCGCGCTCGTTATTATGATGATCAGCCTCTATACCGAAAATGCGCTCTCGTTCAGCGTTTTCCCGACCTTGTTGCTGATCGTCACCTTGTTTCGTCTCTCGCTCAATATTACCGGAACACGATTGATTCTTTTACACGGCTACGCCGGTTCTGTGATTGAGACGTTCGGGAATGTTATTGTCGGCGGAAATTATGCTGTCGGTATCGTCATTTTTGCGATTTTGATCATCATCCAATTCGTTGTTATTACGAACGGTGCTGGTCGTGTTGCTGAAGTCGCGGCACGTTTTACCCTTGACGCTATGCCTGGTAAACAGCTTGCCATCGATGCTGATTTGAATGCTGGTTTAATTACCGAAGCCGAGGCGCGTAAACGTCGGCGTGATATCCAACGCTCGGCCGATTTTTATGGTGCTATGGACGGTGCGAGTAAGTTTGTACGCGGTGACGCTGTCGCTGCACTCATCATCGTCTGCATCAATATTGTCGGCGGCTTTATCGTCGGCGTGCTGCAACTCCATCAATCTCCGGCCGATGCCGCGAAAAATTTCACATTGCTCACGATCGGTGAAGGCATTGTGACCCAAGTTCCCGCTTTGCTGATTTCGACCGCTACCGGTATCGTGGTTACGCGTGCTGCTTCTGACGGCAACTTTGGCACCGATTTGACTCGCCAATTAATGCAGCAGCCCCGAGCCCTCGCGATCGCGGCGGCCTTGATCGGTGTGTTTGGGCTTGTCGGACTCCCGCCGGTGGTAACGTTCAGCGTCGCTGGTGCAACCTTTCTGCTGTTCCTACGTAGCCGCACCCTACTCGCGCAAGCTGAGGCATCTAGCGACACCGCAGTCGCCGGAACGCTGCTTGCTGGTCAGCGCGCAGGCACGACCACGGCTGGCACTCCCGCGCTCAAAGAGGCTGATTCGGCGATTCCCTTGGTCTCGTACGATCCGATGGAATTGGAAATCGGCTTTGGTCTGATTCCATTGGTGGATGCCCAGCAAGGTGGCGATCTCTTAGAACGGATTACCTTAATTCGCCGCCATGCTGCGCGGGATTTGGGTATCGTCGTACCGGCAATCCGCGTGCGTGACAATCTCCAGTTAAAGCCCAATGCGTATGTGATGAAAGTCTATGGCTTGGAAGTTGCGCGTGGTGAATTAATGGTCAGCCGTCTTTTGGCGATGAAGCCAGGCGCACAACCAGGCGAGATCGATGGTATCGAAACGGTTGAACCCGCCTTCCATTTGCCAGCGTTGTGGATCGTCGAAGGCTTGCGTGCCGATGCGGAAATGGCTGGCTTCACCGTGATTGATCCGGCCAGTGTGCTGGCAACGCATTTGACCGAGACGATCAAAACCCAGAGTCCCGAATTACTCGGACGACAAGAGACTTCAGCCTTGCTCGATAGCGTGAAGCAACATTATCCGGTGGTTATTGAAGAATTAATTCCAAATCTCTTGACCGTCGGTGAAGTCCAGCGTGTGCTGCAGAATCTCTTGCGTGAACGAATCCCGATTCGCAATCTGCTCCTGATTTTAGAAAACCTCGCTGATGGTGCGCGTTCCACGAAAGATATCGAGGTCCTCACCGAGCGAGTGCGTGCGGCATTAGGGCGTCATATTACGGCTGAGTTTATCGAAGACGGGGTTCTCTCGGTGATGACGGTTGACCCACGCCTCGAGACCTTAATCGCCGATGCCGTGCGTCGCGGAGAAGACGCCTACGCTGTGCTTGACCCAAGTACGATCGCCAAAATCTACGTTTCGCTTGGCAAGCAAGTCAATATTGCGCAAACCAGTGGCGTCCATCCCGTGCTGATTTGTTCACCGAGTGTCCGAGTTGCGATGAAGCGCTTAACTGAAAGGACGATCCCGAGCTTGGTTGTGCTCTCGTACTCAGAAATTCCGCCTGGAGTACGAGTCGAATCGATCGGTCAGGTCAATACGATGGAAGAATCTGCGGCCAAAGTGTAAAGCTCGTAGCCGAGCAGATAAAACTTCATCTCATACAGGCCGATAGAAGGGTGTATCCCCTTTTTCTCAAGTGACCGGGAGCGATGATGGGCAACCCTAAAAGCGTACTGATCTGCGATGATGCTGTGGTTATGCGTATGATGATCAAGGGCATTTTGACGAATGCGGGTTATGAAGTAGTTGGCGAAGCTGAAAATGGTGCAATTGGCGTGGAAATGTATAAAAAACTCTCGCCAGCATTTGTCACCATGGATATGGTGATGCCTGAAGTCGACGGCATTAGCGCTGTCAAGCAAATTGTTGCGTTAGATCCAAATGCAAAAATTATTATGTGCACCTCGATGGGTCAACAGCAGCTCGTGGTTGATGCGATTAAAGCTGGCGCAAAAGGTTTTGTGACCAAGCCGTTTCAGCCACCGAAACTCCTTGAAGCAGTCGAGAAGGTTTTAGCGTAAGTGGCTATTACGACGGAGCTGACCGAGATTCAGCGCGAAGTCCTCAAAGAAGTCGGCAATATTGGCGCAGGGCACGCGGCAACCGCGTTAGCTGAAATTATGAAACTCAAAGTTGGTTTAACCGAGCCGACCGTCGCGCGTTTACCGGTACAAGGCGTTGCCGTCAAATCTGGTTATGATGAACGCATGGTCGCTGCATTACGGATGGAAGTCCTCGGCGATGCATTGGGTGAAATTGTTATTCTCTTTGATCGCGATGAAGCCACCCAATTCGTGCGGAGATTTTTGACGCTACAAATTGGTGAGATCGAAGTTTCCCAAGAATTAATGGACGCCACGTTGATGGAGATAGCCAATATTATTGGCGGATCGTATTTGACCGCGTTAGCCGATTTGGTTAATAAAAACTTATTGCCATCCACGCCAACTTTAATGTATGGTCCTCTTGATGAAGTCGTTGAAGTGATAACCCGTGACGAAAGTCAACCAAATGCGCATCGTGAAGCTTTTATGATTAATAATGGCTTCTTAAACGAGCGTGGCGCAATTAACGTGCAGTTTCTCTTTCTTCCCAAAGACGGAAGCCTCGGTCCCTATCTCGATGCTTTCGGAGTAAATTCATGAAATCCCTAAGAAAGTATTTCCATGGCTGATGATCTTTTCGATCGTTCCGAGTTTGTTTCGTATTTCCGTGACGAAACCGGCGAACTGCTTGATCGGATGGACTCTGACCTTTTAATCTTAGAAGAGAATATTTCCGGTGGAGCGATCGATTCGGAATTGGTGAATGCCTTATTCCGTAGCCTGCACACAATAAAAGGCAGCGCTGGGATGTTGGACTTCACCAATATTCAACGCGTCGCACATCGTCTAGAAAACGCGATTGATCTCTTGCGTTCGAACAAA
This sequence comes from uncultured bacterium, assembly GCA_903829325.1. GTDB lineage: Bacteria > Vulcanimicrobiota > Vulcanimicrobiia > Vulcanimicrobiales > Vulcanimicrobiaceae > CAIKPM01. The sequence continues at coordinate 5,234 of CAIKPM010000056.1, read as the reverse complement.
ATTGTTTTAGACGAAGAGTTGCTCGGTCATGTGTTTTCTGGACGTGATTTACTTGGCGTTTTGATCGAACGCGCTGTGGGCGGAAACCTCGAGTCGATACCAGAGATCGAGACCTACCTTAGCGGGTTGGAAGCGTTTATTTCCGCGAAAACCGCGACTGGGGCTCCTGGCAGCGCAAGCGATGCCACAGCCGAACCCGGGCAACTCGAGGAAATGATGGTCGATGATGCGGCAGTTGCCGCATTCGAAGCCGAAGTGGCCCGCCTACTGGCTGAGCAGACTGGTGTGCCCAATTTCGCCGCCGCGATTCTTACCGCTGAGGCCAGCGTGGCTTCCGCGGGCAGCGAGCAGGTCGAAGTGCATGTCAATGACATTATTCCTCCGCCCAATGGCAGTGCAGTGGATACCCTCGTCAACGATGTCATTGTCGATGCGCCACCGCCAGCGAGTGCGGCTGCTGCGAATTCGCCGAAGACTGCGTTAACACCGATGGTGCCGAAGGCGCCGATCAATAGCACCATCCGAGTCGATCTTGAACGGCTTGATACCTTATTGGATCTCGTCGGTGAATTGGTCATCAATCGTACGCAAATCGCGGGCATTGCTCACAGTTTGCAGCGTGCGATTGAGCGCGATGCCAAAGATGCGATTCCTTTAGCCAAAGATTTAGCCACGTCAGCGTCAACCTTAGCGCGGATCACCAACGAGTTGCAAGAAAGCGTCATGAAGGCGCGCATGGTGCCGGTGGGTCAGGTTTTCGAGCGCTTTCCGCGCACGGTGCGCGATTTGGCCAAGTCAACCGGAAAAACAATGACCCTAGCTCTCTCGGGCGTTGATACCGATCTTGATAAAACGATCGTCGATCAAATCGGTGAGCCGCTGATGCATCTCGTCCGTAATTGTGCTGATCACGGGGTGGAAACGCCAGAGGCTCGTGCTTTGACGAACAAGCCTGCTTGCGCAACGATTCGTCTCAATGCTTATCACGAAGGCAACCAGGTGATCATTGAAGTTGGTGACGACGGTGGTGGGATCGATTTAGAAAAAATTCGTGCTCGGGGAATCGAGCGTGGTTTGATCGATGCGAATACCACGTATCCTGATAGCGATATTCTTGATTTGATTTTTGCGCCTGGCTTTTCTACGGCCCAAGTCGTTTCAGCGATTAGCGGTCGTGGTGTTGGCATGGACGTCGTCAAACGTTGCGTGAATGACCTCAAAGGCATCCTCGAAGTCGATACCAAGCTTGGCAAAGGAACGACGTTTACGATTCGTTTGCCCTTAACGCTCGCAATTATTCGTACGCTCTTAGTGCGGGTCTGTGATCGTCTCTATGCGATTCCGCTGGATGTGGTCATTGAATCGCAGCGCATTTTAGCAACAGAAATGCGTACCATCGGTGGAAGTCCGGTTGTGACCTTGCGTGGGCAAGTTGTCCCGCTGATACGGATTGGCGACATGTTTGGTTTACCGCAATCCGATCCTGAAGATGGCTACGAGATGATCGTTATTGTCAGCCATAAAGGTCGGCGTATCGGCTTAGTCGTTGACGGATTTGAGGGCGAGCAAGAAATCGTGATCAAGCCGTTATCGCAAATCATCGGCAATACTGGTTGTATTGCAGGGGCGACCATTTTAGGTAATGGCGCGATTGCCTTAATTCTTGATATTGCCGCTTTATCAACCTCGGTACCACGCCAAGAACACACATCGCACTACGCGGAGGCTAGTTTAGTCGCATGAAATCAGATGAAAACGCTACAGCTACTGTTGACCGTGCCGATGTTGCCGGACTGAATGCTACGCGCCAGCTCGTCACCTTTGCGTTAGGTGCCGAGGAATATGGGATTGATATCGCCGGCGTGCAAGAAATCAATCGCATGGTGCAAATTACGCACGTTCCGCGCGCTGCTGCCTACATGGAGGGCGTGATTAATCTGCGCGGGCAGTTGATTCCCGTGATTGATTTGCGCACTCGTTTCGGCATGCCGCGTATCGAGCCAACTCGGATGAGTCGCATTATTGTGATCGAAGCGTTGGGCAAGCGCATTGGAATGATCGTCGATAGCGTTTCTGAAGTCGTGCACATTCCACTAGCCAATATCGAGCCAACCCCGGATGTGATCACTGTTTCCCACGCAGAATTCTTGGGTGGGGTTGGTAAACTCGACCAGCGTTTGATCATCCTGCTCAACGTCGAAAGCATTTTAAACACCGAAGAGCTCTAGAGCGAGGCACGCCAAGTGATCAGCTGACGAGGCAGGTCCAAGGGGACTTTGCCCGTGAAGCAGCCGACCTGCACTCGTTTTCTTGCCATTCTCATGCGGTGAGACATATTGGTAAAGGCCACCTCTACGATCTCTACAGCAAGGACACTATGTTCCCGTCTGCCCTACCTCGCGAGACTCTGCATCCTAGTCCTAAGCGACCGCGTCTTGGGCCGATGGGGGCTAGTACTCGTATCCAAAGCGATCAAACCTCGCCAAGGTCCCAACGACATACGCCTTTAGAGGCTGCTGGGTCTGCCCTTGACCTTCTGGCAGAAACGGCTAAATCGCAGGAAGTCTACGATGAATGCATCTCATTTATTGACCGATGTGCCCAAATCGATCTGCACGCTAGGCGCTGGGACGCTGCTGTGCAGCGTATTGGCAGGTCGAAGGGCTCAAGTTTGCATGGAAGCGAGGACGAGTCTTTGAGCATGATTCGGCGTCGGAATGTTCTGAACGCAGTGCGCCTCACATTCGTGCAGGAGACCCTCAACAGTATCGAGCAAGGAAGGACCCCGTGTTTCCGTCTGTTTTGCCCAGCGTGACGTTCGACTCAGGACGCACGAAACGTGCGCGCCCTCAATCCGGCTAGGCGCGGCTTTCGCAGCGTAAACGTCCTAGACTCAGCAAGGATGAAAGGGTTGGGGTTGACCTCTTGACCCACTTTGCTGAGCACGCACAAAAGCAGCTTCCCGTATCCGAATCCGTCGTCGCATATGAGCGTGGGTTGAGATGCCTCGATGCAGGGAACTACCTTGCGGCGAGGCACCTTTTCAGCGAGTCTGGCACCTCTCATGCAAAAAACAGTCTCGGATTGATGCATCTTCGCGGATATGGTGGTGAGGTCGATTATGTCAAAGCACGCCAACTTTTCAGCGAGTCTGGCACTCCTCAAGCAAAAAACAATCTCGGGTTGATGTATCTTAATGGATGTGATGGTGAGGTCGATTATGTCAAAGCCCGCGAACTTTTCATCGAGTCTGGCACTCCTCATGCAAAAAATAATCTCAGGTTAACGCATCATCGTGACATTGGCGTTTCAATCGAGTACGTTGCCATGCGCGAAATGCTCAGAGATGCTGGCACGTCTGTATCAAAGTATATCCTTGGAATGATGTACCGCAAAGGGGTTGGGGGGCCAGTCAACGACGTGATTGCGCGCCAACTTTTCAATGAGTCAAATTTCTCCGCTGCCAAAAAGGAACTTGAGCGAATGTAGAGGGCGCGTCATCCTAAGACGCAGACGGATTTCTTACGTGATGAGGCTCCCAAACACACTGAGCGACCCTGCGCTTAGCAAGCTCGCCCAGTAATGTGATTCCCAATCAGCAGGCCACTGATTCCCAATTGACAGAGGATGATTCGAGCGACTATACTTGCGCTGTGGAGAGCTCCTTGATGTACCATCGGTTGGTTGAGCCAGCGGTTCGCGCTGCTTTGGCGGATACGCCGGCAGTTTTAATTGTCGGGCCACGACGCTGCGGCAAAACGACGCTCGTGCGCGCTGTTGGAACTGAGCGGTATTCGTATCTGACGCTTGATGATAAAACGACGCTTGCTGCTGCAACTGATGATCCCGTTGCTTTTATCCGTGGTCTTGATTACGTTATTCTTGATGAAATCCAGCGTGCACCTGAGCTGCTTCTAACGATCAAGCAATCGATCGATGAAGATTATCAGCCGGGCCGTTTTTTGATGACTGGTTCTGCCAACGTCTTAAGTTTGCCGCGAGTGGCCGATAGTTTAGCTGGACGCATGCAGATTATTTCCATGCTCCCGTTGGCTCAAAGTGAAATAGCCGGGCGCAACACAAATTTTATCGATCAGCTTTTTGCGGGAGAGGTGGCTGCGCCGAGTGCGCTTTGTCTCGGTGATGAGTTTGCACGGCGGGTGTTCGCGGGGGGATTTCCAGAGGCATTGAGCCGATCTGACGAGAGACGGCGGCGTGAATGGTTTCGCTCATATCTGCGTTCGATTCTAAGCCGAGATCTTCGAGATATTGCTGATATTGAGCGATTGACCGAGATTCCTGAATTTGTTCGTTATCTCGCCAATTTCTCGGCTCGACTCATAAATTATTCTGATCTTGGCGCGAGCATTTCGGTTAGTCATAAAACCAGCATGCGTTATGTTGCATTGCTCGAGCAAATGTATCTTTTGTCGGTTGTTCAGCCATGGCATCGCAAAGCCTTAAAGCGTTTTGTGAAAACGCCAAAAGTGCATTTTTATGATTCAGGCTTACTGAGTACAATTAGGGGGCTGTCTTTCGAGAACTTATCTGCTCGGCGTGCTGAATATGGTAGCATCCTAGAAACGTTTGTCTTTTGTGAGCTTTCGAAATTGCGGGCGCTTAGCGAGCTCGATGTCAATATTTATCATTTTCGTCAAGACGAAAAGCACGAAGTCGATTTTGTGCTCGAGAGTAGCGATCTTCGAGTCGTCGGGATCGAGGTAAAGGCCAATGCCAGCGTCAGCGCTGCTGATTTCGCTGGCTTACGTGTTTTAGCTGAGGTGGCTGGGGATGATTTTGCTTGCGGCATTATTTTGTACGACGGAAAACAGACCATCCCGTTCGGCCCTCAGCTCTACGCGGTCCCCATCTCGGTCTTGTAACGACGTGCAAAAGAATCGCTTGTTGCGCTACCACACAAATTTTGCGACTTTCGGTACCCCGCGCTCGGCAAACCAAATGTTTCCGTCAGGACCAACCGTGATGCCTACTGGCGCGGCGTTGGAGGTGATGCCGTGAGCGGTGTTCGTGAACTCCGTCGCGGTCATGCTCTGGGGCGTGACATAGCCAATCGTGTTGCCAGCGTACTCGGTAAACCAAGTGCGCCGTAGCAGCGCAGAAAGAGAGCCTACATGATGTAGCACTCAGAAGTGCGAGAAGCTGTGTGAAAGATGAGGGTAGGTCCCTCGGAATTGGCTTTCAGGAGCGAGTTTCAAACCAATCCATGCTGCTGC
>CAIKPM010000055.1 GCA_903829325.1 uncultured bacterium | reverse complement strand
GTCGCTCCCTATTTTTCGAGATACCCTTTATGCAAGTTTGCAAGATCTTCAGCTACAAAGCTGCTATCAACCAGAATCGGATTTTCTTGTAATACACGCCCGAAAAATGCAATCGCTTCTAATGCCGTTGAGGGATGTTTCTTCACGAAATGCTTTTCTGAAATTCCTCGGTGATGCTTGCCCAGGCGGTATCTGTTAGCGGAACAAAGTCTGCACGAGCAGCCCGTTCACTGATGATTGCATCGACTGCGCTCTGCTCATGCTGTTCAATCGTGGCTTGCAGGGTAGCGAGCTGCTGCTCGATTTCGCGCCAACGGTCCGCCGTCACCAGCACGGCTAGGACGTCATTACGACGTCGCAGTCGAAGAGCAGGATGGCGATGTAGGCGCTCGGTGAGTGTCTCTTCACTGCGAAGCTCACTCATCGCAATATCCGCATCAAGGCCAAAACTGCACAAATTCGCATCGAACATCTCTCATCACCCCTTCCGCCAATATACCACAAGTGCCTAAGAATAGTCAAAGAATCGTCAATTGGGGCGGGGGGCAATCGAAGCGTGCCGGAGTTCGCTCGCTGAGGCAGGCATAGTGGCCGATCGTCAATGAGAAAAAAATGATTGATTTATCAGGCTTTTTTGACTAAACAGCCTGATTGTGGCCGATGTTTTGGCCGCTACGGGTTGAAGAACGCGATGATCGGTTGCGCGCTCACGCCGTGGGCTTCGATGGCGTCGCAGACATCCGCGCCGAGTTCGCCCACTTCGGTTGCGACGTGGGGCAAGACGTGATCGATGTGTTGAGCAATATCGTTGAACGAATGGGTGATCACGTCGACAACTGCGTCGGTGACCGTCAGTTTGCGTTCGTTCATGTCGTCCAAGATCGAAGAAATCTCATCCAACAGTGCTGCCACCGCTAATTCGTGATCGAGCTCCTCGGCCAGCGAAACCCCTGACTGGGGCTCGTGTTTGACTTCGGCAAGCGCTTGTTCGAGCGAAGAAATATTTGACTGACGCGCGCCGTTTTCCATCGCACCGAGCGCGTCGTCTAAGGCTTGATTCATTGGGGGCGTGGCTTGATTACTGAAAAACCAACCCTGCTTGGGCAAGGTCTTATTGGAGAGCACGATGTTGTCGGACATAGCGTACCTCGCCATTTTAAAGAAGAATAAGAAAATCGTTACCGCAATTTTACCAAAGATCCATCCACGGGCTGTGTTGAGATTGTCACCAGATTGTTTCTTGCCTTTAGCCGAATGGCCAGGTTATTCAGGCAGTTTTAGGCTAGGCCGCGGGGTAAACGCAGGTGGAATCGGTGGATGAGCGCTCACTGCTTGCTCGATGAGTTCGAGCGCTTTTTCCATCTGCGGATCCAGCCCACGCGCAACGTCGTGCGGCGCAATATCAATATCGATATCAGGATCGGTGCCGTAATTCTCGACACCCCAGCCGACGTCGTGGAACCAGAACGAAAACTCCGGCTGCGTGGTAACGGTGCCGTCGATCAATTCATGGTAGGGGTTAATCCCAATAACCCCACCCCAAGTGCGTTTGCCGACGAGCGGCCCGAGACCGTAGAGCTTGAAGCAGTGACTGAAAATGTCACCATCTGACCCGGCAAATTGATCGGTGATCCCCACCATGGGGCCGCTGACCGATTCGGGCGGATAGGGGATGGGTGGACCATACCGCGAGATATCGTAGCCGACTCGCTTGCGCGCCAGTTTTTCGAGCAAGAGCGGCGAGACGTGTCCGCCCCGATTGTGACGCACATCGACGATCAAGCCGGCGCGGTTGAACTCGCTCAGGTAGCCCCGATGGAATTCTGAGAAGCCCCACGGCCCCATATCGGGGATGTGGAGGTAGCCGACGCGGCCGCCGGTGCGTTGGTGGACGAGAGCACGGTTCCCCTCGACCCACGCTCGATAGCGTAAGGCGCGCTCGCTCTTGAGGGTGTGCACGTTTACTTGGTGCGTTGCCTCGCCGCGACGAATCGTGAGGGTCACTTCTTGATCGGCGGTGTTTATCAGCGCCTGGTCGAGCGAGTAGTCCGCGGAGAGTGGGCGACCGCTCACCGCGACGATGTAATCGTCGATTGCCACGTTGATACCGGGTTGGGCCAGCGGCGAGTCGATGCTGCGATCCCACGAATCGCCACGGAGGATCTGAGCAATCCGGTAACGCCCATCCTCGTAGCTGATGTGCGCACCGAGAAACCCCCGGCGATAATTGGGCGGACGTCGGTGATCGCCGCCGATTTCGTAGGCATGCGAGGTGCCCAATTCGCCCTGCATTTCCCAGATGAGATCTGAGAGCTCGGTGCGCGTCCGCAAGCGGGGTAGCAGGCGCGCGTAGCGTTCGCGGACGCGCTCCCAATCGACGCCCGACATATCCTCAGTCCAGAAATGTTCGCTCTGAAGACGCCAGGCTTCATGGTACATCTGGCGCCATTCCGCCGCGGGCTGGACTTCAACCGTAATGCGTCCCAGATCGAGCCAGCCGCTCTTGCGGCCTGGGAGGGGGCAATCCTGATCGGGCTCACCGCCATCGTCTTGCAGGTCGCCGGTGGCATCGATCACGCGAATCGCATCATTCGCGCGGTAGGCTAGGGTGCGACCATCGCCACCAAGCGCAATATCGGCCACGCCTTGGGCCATAACCGCGAGTCGCAGCGTATCAAAATCGTAGGCTTGCAGCGTGCCACCACGTTCTTCGTGTTCCCACGAGCGCCCGCTGGGGCGGATGCCTCTGAGGGCATAGGTCGTGAAGAGCACGCGATTGCGCACAGCGACAAGTTGACCGAGATCGGCTTCGGTGACCGGAAAGCCAATAATACGCCCGCTAATTCCATCAAAGTCGATGACGATCGGGCTTGGTTTGTTGTCGTCGGCTTTGGTGTCGTTTTCGTCCTTGTCGCCAGCTTTGTCTTCGTCGGTGTCTTTCTCGCCTTTATCATCTTTATAGATGGCCGAGGCTTTGCGAACGAAGGGGGAGGGGACATCTTTGCGCAGGGCAATCGCGTAGGGGCGGGCGGCTTGCGGAAAACTTAAATCGAATTGCAGCGCGTCGTAAATCGGATTAAAATCGCGATTCGAAATGAAATAGAGATATTGACCTTCGGGATCCCACGCTGGGGAACGGTCGGTACGGAGCAAATTCGTGACGTTGTGGACACTGTGTGTCGTGACGTCGGCAATTCTGATCAGGGTGGTATCGGGGTTCGCGACCGCCGGCGGTTCGGCGACCGATGCCGCGTACGCGAGATAGCGGCCATCGGGCGAAAAGCTCACGTCGCTGATCCGCGCCGCGGGACTCCGATCGAGCATCGTGACGGTTTTCGTCGCTATATCAATGAGGCCTAATTCGTGGCGATGATTGGCAAAAGCCAAGACATCATTGCACGGCGAGGCGATGAGTTCGGTAATGCGACCAATCGCTTGCTCGGTGATAATCTCAGGGGGTTCCCCACTGATATTGCGGACTTCGACGCGTTCGAAACCGGGTTCATCGGTAATGTAAGCGATGCGTTGGCCATCGTGAAGCCAAGCAACCGCGCGTGCGCGGGTCCCTGGAGCACCAGCTTGCTGAAAAACTGCTTCTTCCCAAAGCGGCATCGTGAACACGAGCCCGCGCGATACCACGGCGATGCGCTCACCCTGGGGGCTGGGCAAGAATTCTTCGAGCAGCTCGGCGCCATCGACAAAACGGCGCGCGAGTTGGGGCGCGCTCGAGGGCGCAAGGATTTCCGGCGCAGTGATGATGTCGGTGGTGGTGTCGAGAATTTTGATCGCACCCGCGACGGTGTAGACGATGCGCTGGCCGTCGGTCGATGGGAAGCGGACGTAATATTCGCGTTCGTGGGTATGCTGGCGCAGATCATCGCCGCTGGCGGTGGTGGAATAGATATTGCCGATGCCATCGTGGTCCGCGAGAAAGTAAATCCGCGCACCGATCCACATCGGCGAAACGAGATTGCCATTGAGCGTGATCAGCCGTTGAAAGGTGCCCGTATTGCCGGCGTCAACCCAGAGGTCACCGGCGGTGCCACCTTTGTAGCGCTTCCAACGCGCGGGATCGGTAGCATTACGGCCGATGACGGTACCCTGCGCGCCCCGAGCAATCGTGAACGCCGGACCGACATTGAGGGCACGCGGTGAGCCCCCCGCCGCAGATATTTCGTACGCTTGCGTATCGCGGGCGAATGGCGCGTGGGCATCGCTTACAAACGTGATCGTTTGCCCATCGGCACTCCAGCCACTGACGAGCGCACTCTCGCTGCCGAGGAAGGTGAGACGCGTGGGCGGTGAGCCCAGTGCATCCATCACGCTCACTTCGGGATGGCCCTCTTCGCTGCTCAGAAATGCGATGCGGGTGCCGTCGGGGGAGAGGCGGGGAGTGGTGATTTCGCTTGAACCAACCGTCAGACGCCGGGCGGTGCGCTCGCCTTCGGTCCAGGACCAAAGATCGTCTTCACAAACGAAGACGAGTGTGCTTCCAGCGATGGTCGCGTGACGATAATAGCCTGCTTGGTTCATAGCGCCCCCTTGTTAGCGATTATCGGTAAGGGGACCTCGAGCGATAAGGGGCAGCGCTACCCTGCGGGTAATTCTAAACACTCGGGTAAGTTTAAACGTTAATGAAGCATCTCGATCAAAAGTATTTCACTTTTCGCAAAGCGCGGGTCGCTGCTGCTAGCGCTCGTTATCCCGACCGTGCGCATATTTTGCTTGCCTCTGAGTACCTGCGGCTCGGTTTTGTCGCGGTGAGCGCGCTCCTCTGCACGGTTATCTTTGCGATCCTGGCGACGACCGCCGCTGGGCGAGTGGGACCGCTCGAGTGGCGCACGATCACGTTTGGGCTGTGCGCGGCTGCCTGCGCGGCGATTACTCTGCGGACCGTGGGATCATTGCTGCGCCGCTGAGGTGGCGTTTTCATAAACCGAGGGTTGCCGTTTCGTCGGCGGGAATGGGAGGGAGCCCACGCTTGCCGCGGGCTCGCTTGAAGGGAAGAACTGGACATCGTACGCGTACGCTTTGCCCCATCGCCAACTGGCTTTCTCCACGTCGGCGGAGCGCGGACCGCGCTCTTTAACTGGCTGTTTGCGCGCCATCATGGCGGCACGTTCATTCTGCGGATCGAGGATACCGACCGTGCCCGAGAGCGGCCCGAGTTTCGCGAAGAGATTTTCCGCGCGTTGCAGTGGCTCGGCATCACCGAAGATGAAGGGCCGAGCGTCGGTGGTTCCTTTGGGCCATACGTACAGAGTCAGCGCGGGCATTTGTATACCGACGCTTTGCAGCGACTGCAACAAGCCGGACGCGTTTACCCGTGTTTCTGCGCGCCGCCGTCTGCGGAAACAAGCGAACCTGCCCAGGATGATGAGCCACGCGCCTACGAAGACCGCGCTTCGCGTTGTCAATGTCGCCATTTGACAAAGGCCCAACAGGCTGAACACACCGCCGCGCTAGGGATGCAGCCCGCCTTGCGCATATCTGTCGATGCGAGCGTCGCGCACGTCGTGGACGACCTGATCCGCGGACGGGTGGTTTTTCCAGCAGGCGAAGTCGAAGACTTCATTATTGCGAAAGCGGGCGGTGATCCGCTGTATAATTTCGTGGCGGTTGTTGATGATGCGGCGATGCAAATTACGCATGTGATTCGCGGTGAAGAACACCTCTCGAATACACCCAAGCAAATTCTCTTGCATCGTGCGCTCGGCTTTGAACCGCCGCAGTTTGCGCATTTACCGATTATTTTAAATACCCAACGCAAAAAACTCTCGAAGCGCGATGGTGCAACCGCGGTTTCTGATTATCGTGCCCAAGGATTTTTGCCCGAAGCGTTACGGAATTTTTTCGTCTTGCTCGGTTGGTCGCCGGGTGAAGATCGCGAAATTATGAGCATTGATGAATGCATCGCGCTCTTTGATTTAGCGCGTGTCCAAAAACACGGTGCGGTCTTTGATCCGGTGAAGTTGGCTTGGATGAATAGCGAATATCTGCGTAAAGCCGATATCGATGTGCTGGTAACAGCCTTGCAAAACTTGCTCGCTGTGCATCCGTCCTATACTGCGTGGCGCACCGATCGAGATCACTTGTCGGCAGTAGTGGGGGTTGTGCGTGAACGGGTCAAGACCCTAAGCGAGATTGTCGATCTGGAGTATTTCTTTTCACCCGCTACGACCTTAGTGTGGGATGAGGATGCCGTCGCGAAACGCGCGGGCACACCTCAAGCCCGGGCCTATCTCGCTGAGTTACGTAGCGTGCTCGCGGCGGTGCCGCACTTCGAACACGCACCGCTTGAGGCTGCGTTGCGTGCCCACGCCGCGGAAACCGGGGTCAAGCCGGGTGATTATATTGCCCCTTTGCGTGTGGCGATTACTGGCGTCGCCGTTTCTGCGGGCATTTTTGAGTTGTGTGCCGTGCTCGGCCGTGAAGTCGTGCTCGGCCGAATCGAAGCGTTTTTGCAGACGTATGCGAAGGGAGACTGAGCGATGCGTAGGGCGTTGATATTAGCCGCTGGACAAGGCAAGCGTATGAAGAGCGCGCTTCCCAAGGTTTTGCACACGGTCTGCGGTCGCAGCATGCTGTGGCATGTCGTGCAGGCATTGCGTCAAGCAGCGGTCGAGGACATCGTGGTGGTCGCAAGCCCTGAGGTCGCTGCGTCGTTGGCTAGCCAAGAATATGGCTCACTCCAAGTGGTGGTGCAAGAGAACCCGCTGGGAACGGGACACGCGGTGCAGGTGGCTTTAGCGGGGTTGCCTGTGCAGCAAGACGGGCAAATTCTGATTGTCAGTGGCGATATGCCGCTGGTCCAGGCCGCATTATTGAACGAGGTTTTTGCACAGCTCGATGAGCACACCGTGATGAGTCTGGCGAGTGTGCAACAAGATGTCTCGTCGCATTTCGGTCGGATCGTGCGTGCTGCGGACGGCAGTCTCGAAGGTATTGTTGAGCATCGCGATGCGACTCCCGATCAAGCGGCAATAACCGAAATGAATGCGGGGTACTATGCGTTTCACGAAGGAACGTTGCGCCAGATTATTACCGCATTGCGCCCGGAGAATGCCCAACAAGAATATTATCTGACCGATACCGTTGCCTTAGTGAGAGCTGCCGCACAGCGCATTGCCGTGGTTGAAATTCGTGACCGCGAGCACGCGTTGGGGGTGAACGATCGGGTCGAACTAGCGCGCGCGCATCAGGCGCTCAACGCTCGCCTCTGTGCGGAATACATGCGCGCTGGGGTGACGATTATTGATCCCTCGACGACATATCTCGAACCCGAATTAGCGATTGGGCGTGACACGGTTCTTTATCCGAATACGATGATTTCACGTTTGTCGGAGATTGGCGAAGGCTGTGTGATTGGTCCGAATGTGCGTCTGTCGAATGCGAAAATCGGTGCTCGTACCACGGTGCGTGAAAGCGTGATTCTCGATAGCACGGTCGGAGCTGATTGCGAGATTGGTCCTTTCGCGCATCTGCGGATGGAAACGATTTTGGGCGATGATGTACGTCTCGGCAATTTTGTCGAAGTCAAGCATTCGCGCTTAGGACGACGGGTACGAGCTGGACATTTGAGCTATCTCGGGGACGCTGAGATTGAAGAAATGGTCAATATTGGCGCCGGCACGGTGACGTGTAATTACGACGGACAGAAAAAACATCGCACCTTGATTAAGAAAGCCGCTTTTATCGGCTCGAATACCTCGTTAATTGCACCGGTGACCATCGGCGCTGGTGCGCTAACCGGTGCCGGGTCGGTGGTGACGCGTGACGTCGCCGACCATGTGCGGGTAGTCGGTAACCCCGCGAAACCTTTGCCGGCACGGACAGGAGAGCCAGCATGGCGCTAAAAGTCATTTTACTTGCCCAGAGCCCTGATCCAGAAGCCGCCGTGGCGACCGCAGCGCGCAATTGTTATAGCCCGCGGAATATTGAGACGATCGCGGAAGGCTGGACGCCGGAAGAAGTCCGCAAAATGGTCAGTCGCGTGCGCGATGCGGGTCATCTTTCGACGTTTGAGCATACGATGTTCAGCTTTGGGGTTTCGGGCGTCTCGCGTGTCTTGACGCATCAACTGGTGCGGCATCGGCATATGAGTTATGAGCAAAAAAGCCAGCGGTATATCCAGGTCAAAGGTGTGTTTGATTTCGTCACGCCGCCTTCGTTGTTTGCTCGCCCCGAAATCAAAGCGAAATACGATGCCTTGATGGAGCAGATTGCGGGCTTTTACGCCGAGGCGGTTGCCGCCGGAGTACCCGCTGAAGATGCGCGTTTTGCTTTGCCAAATGCGGCAGAAACTCAGATTGTTATCACCGCGAATGCACGTGCTCTGTTGGATTTCTTCACGCTGCGTAGTTGCAATAATGCGCAGTGGGAAATTCGTGAATTAGCTTTCGCGATGCTGCGCCTGTGTAAACGTGCCGCTCCCGAATTATTCCGCAAAGCCGGAGCGACGTGCGTGCGCGGGTATTGCAATGAAACCAATGGTCCGCAGTGTCCGCGCTACGTTGCTGTACGCGGCAAATGAAACGCTGGGGCCTGGCCTTGATATTTTTGGTCGGCCTTGCCGTGGCGTGCTTGCATGCTCCGGCTTCCGCGTTACCGCTTAGCCACTCGCGCTCTTGGGTTGATCGCCGCGTTGATCAACTCAGTGCATCTGAGTTGCGGACTTTGCCTCCCACGCGCTTGGTTGACGCCGACCGCGCGTTGGTTGCTGAGCGTCTTGTGCGTGTGCGTCGACCGTTGTTTTGGTGTTCGAGCCTGATTCAGATCTTCGCGTTATTTTGGGCCTGGCGGAGTGGCTTTGCTGCCCACCTGCGTGCACTGTTGGCGTCGCGTTTGCGTAATCGCCATGTGCTGCGTGGTGTGTATGCCATGATAGGCGTTGCGTTGTTGGAATGCGTGGCTTTGCCGTTTCTCTGGCTGAGTTATCATTTAGCGTATATCGTGGGTGTTTCGCGCGAGCCATTGCTTGGATTTCTGCGTGACGTGTTGGTTGCCACCGGCGTGGAGATGCTGGTGGTCGCAGCGATCATTGTGCTGATTATGGCCCTGGTTGATTGCGTACGCCGCTGGTATATTGCGGCGGTAGGCGCCTTTTTGGTGCTGGGTGTGCTTGCGGTCGTCCTTGTTCCGGTGGTGATCGATCCCCTGTTTCAAAAAAGTGTGCTTCTCGCGCCACAATCGGCTTGGGGGCGGCAATTATATCCTCTTGAGGCTCGAGCTGGGGTTGGTACGGTCCCAATTTTTCTGACGAATTTATCGCGCACCTCAGAAGTCGGTAACGCCAATGTTGCGGGCCTCGGTCCGACGCGCCGGGTGTTCGTCGGCGATAGCCTGTTGCAGACTGCGACGCCCGCCGAAGTGCGTTTTGTCTTTGCCCACGAATTGGGACATATCGCACACAACGATGCGCTGACGGTTACGTTACTGGCTGATCTGCTGCTGATTATCGCGTTAGCTGTCGCGTTGTTGCTTGCGGAACGAGTTGCGGTACGCGGTGACGATGATCCCTTGGCCCGTTTACCGCTCTTGGCTGCTTTGCTGGGTATGGTGAGTTTATTCGTCCTACCTGTGGGCAATGCGTATTCACGTATGGTCGAAGCCCGAGCTGATCGCTTTGGTCTGGCCGTGACGCACGATGATGTTGCTGCGGCACGACTCTTTGTGCGTTTTGCGGATGAAGGTTTTACGCCAATCTGTCCGCCGTCGATCGTCCGTTGGTATTTTTACGATCATCCGCCGCTCGGCTCGCGCATTACCACGGTGACGGGGCGACCAGATGGCTGTTGAACCCGCGACGCGTCTGGTGCGGCCTCTGCAGATAGGCAAGCATGCAATTTGGCCGCCGGTCGTCTTGGCCCCGATGTCGGGAGTCACGAACCGAACGATGCGGGCCTTGTATAAGCCCTTCGGTTTCGGGCTGACCGTGACCGAATTCGTTTCCTCGAATGCGCTGCAATATCAATCCCAACGAACGATGGAAATGATTGATCAACACGGACTCGAGCAGCCGGTTTCCACGCAATTGTGGGGCAACGATCCGGCGATTATGGCCTTAGCGGCGCGCACTGTGCGTGAGTGCGGAGCTGATATTGTTGATATTAATTTTGGTTGCCCAGCCCCCAAAGTGACGAAAACAGCTGGTGGCAGTGCCTGTTTGCGTGATGTCGATCGGTGTGAAGCGATTATGCGAGCGGTGCTTGACGCGGTTGATTGTCCGGTGACGATTAAAATGCGTTTGGGTTGGACCGAACACGATTTAGTCTATCTCGAGGTTGCGCGCCGGGCGGAAGCCGTGGGGATCAGTGCGATTACTTTGCATGCACGGACGGCAAAGCAATTTTATCGCGGTACCGCTGATTGGAGTCATATCGCAGCGTTAAAACGCGCGGTGTCGATTCCCATTATTGGCAATGGTGATTTGCACGATGCTCCCACTGCGCTTGCCCGCATGCAAGAAAGCGGTGTTGACGGTGTGATGATCGGACGCGCAGTGTTGGGCAATCCTTGGATCGCGAGCGATCTCCATGCCTTGTTGGAAGGGCGGATCCCAGCGGGATATCCCGCTCCAGCAGTGCGTTTGCGTTACGCTTTGCACCATTACGAAACGATGGTCAGTGAATTAGGTGAAACCCGAGCTGTGCCGCAGATGCGCAAGCATCTCGGATATTATTTAAAAGGCTTTCCCGGTGCGAGCGAATTGCGAGAACGCCTGATGCGCACTCTCACCGCAGCCGAAACGATGGGCCTCGTCCAGGCGACGATCGATCGCCTCTCATGAGCGAGGACGCGCGCGAAAACTACGACGAAACGTATCAAAATTATCGGCGTTACGTAAATCCGTCGTTAGCCCGTGTCATGAAGCTTGCGGGCAGCGTCGTTGAATCTCACGCTCAAGGCAGCACGGTCTGGGATCATCAGGGCAAGCAGTATCTTGATTTTGCTGGTGGTTATGGGGTTTTTACCTTAGGTCATCGCCATCCGCGGGTCGTGGCTGCGGTTGAGACTCAGCTAGCTTTGATGGGGCTCGCAACAAAAACGATGTTTACGCCGGCGCTTGGTTTGCTCGCTAAACGTTTGGCCGAAGATACTCCCGGCGCGCTCGAAATCTCGTTCGTGAGTAACAGCGGGACCGAAGCGATCGAAGCCGCGTTGAAACTCGCGCGCGCTGCGACCAACCGGACGCATTTTCTCGCGACCTGGGGTGCGTATCACGGTAAGACTTTCGGTGCGCTTTCGGTGAGCGGGCGTGAGCGTTACCAAGCGCCGTTTGCGCCTTTGCTCCCCGACGTGTTGCATGTTCCGTATGACGATGTTGCGGCGATGCGTGCCGCGTTCGTTGCCCATCCGCAGCAGATTGCAGCGTGTGTAGTGGAGCCGATCCAGGGCGAGGGTGGCATTATCGTGCCTCACGATGGATATTTAACGGCGTTACGCGCTCTCTGCGATGAGTTTGGGGCGCTCTTGATTTTCGATGAAGTTCAAACCGGGCTCGGGCGTTGCGGGTATCGCTTTGCGTGCGAGCACGAAGGTGTTGTGCCTGATATAATGACTCTAGCGAAGGGCTTGTCGGGTGGCATTATGCCGATTGGCGCGTGCATTTCGACGCGTGCCGTCTGGGAGGCTGGATATAAACATGAGCCTTTGCTGCACACTTCGACCTTTGGCGGCAACCCCTTAGCTTGCGCTGCGGCGCTTGAAGCATTGGCGGTGCTTGAAGAAGAAGATTTAGCCAGTAATGCTCGTGTGCGCGGCCAGCAATTATTGCTTGGTTTGCAGCAAATAGCGCAGGCATGGCCTGATATTATTGCGCAGGTGCGCGGGCGTGGTTTGCTCATCGGGGTTGAGCTAACGCACGAAGGCTATGCGGGAGTTCTTTTACCCGAGATGCTCAAACACGGAATTATTGTGGCGTGGACCTTAAATCAGCAACGCGTGCTGCGCTTTGAGCCGCCCTTGATTATTACCGAAGCCGAAGTGACACGCTGCCTGGAAGTCGTCGCTTTGGCGCTGGCTACCGCCCGCGAGCGTTTCGGCAGCTCATTGCTGAGCTAGTCGTGTGGGGCGGATATTCTCAGCGCCTGGTAGCGTGAGCCCGAAGCTGTTGAAGAGCTGCTGACACGGGGCGACTGCATCGTCTTTCGATGCGGCAGCCGTGGTCGTTTTCCCATCGATTCGCCACCGCAGATGTGTTGCTTCGGCTGCTTGGCTCAGCTTATTAACAATGGTTTGTAGCGGGACCCGTAGCTTGTCGCGGTCACTGTCTTTTATAATCGTCTTAAACGTATGCACATAATCTCTCCCCGATAGGCCTAAGAAGAGACGCTCTAGAGATATTTGCCGATTTTCAATGTTCGCGTTGGCTGGTTCACAGATATCTATCAGGCTGATCTTGTTATTTTGCCGATCAAAAAAGATATTATC
>CAIKPM010000054.1 GCA_903829325.1 uncultured bacterium | reverse complement strand
CGGCACCGGGCGGCGGGCGCCAACGCGATGCGTAATTCTAGTTGTCGTTAGCGATAAATGTAGTTGTCGTTAGACAATTGTCGCCTCAGTGATGGATTCAAATCAAGCCGGTGCTCATCGTAGTGATATTACGATAGCGAAAGGCGTGCCGCTGAATCAAAAGTTTTCATATTCGATGACGACGCTTGCGAACGGCCAGGTGCAGATCAGTGCAGCTGGGCAGTCGCAGACCGTGCAGTTGCCACCGAGCCTCCAGAACGCAAATATGTACTTTAAAGCTGGAGTATATAACGCCGCTTCAGGTAATGATACGAGTGCGGGTGCTGCGACCTTTTATGGTCTGAACATGGAGTAATACAGCTTGTGCTGTTTTTACTCCATGTTCAGACGTACGTCTTTTTTATCGACCAGCCAAGCGCGGTTCGAACGAATAAAGTCCGCTTGCAGCGACGCGCCATTTCTCGATGGAGATGGCCAGACGGAGCATGCCTTCGTAATCGATGCGGTATTGATCCGCAATGTTTTGCACCAGTGCAGCCGTAATCGACTCGTCGTAACCGATGGCTTGCAGGGCGATCGTTCCGGCAAAGACGCGTGCTTGTTGTTCGACCATCCCAAATTGATTGGTTAAGAGAACGAGATGCGCATCGGTCAGTCGGCATTGGCTTAAGGCCCCGAGCTCAATGTTTATCGAGCGCGAACCGTTCGAAGCAGCATGGAACACAATACCCAGTTGATGATTTTTGATGCTGGCGACAAAGCATGCCACGGGCAAATTGAATTTCTTCGCCGCATTCGCTGATTTTGCGAAGATCGCGCGCGAAGCGTTGCCTAATGTTACGCGATGATCACCATCGGTGATGCCTTCGCTATCGAGATTTACGAATTCGTCGTCAGCCGTGTAGGTAATCTGCACGGGGCCTTGGGCGCGCTGGGCGAGCAAATCGACCTGATGCAACAACGCGGCTTGGTCGGCGTTCGCGGCGGCGAAAGGGCTCGGCGGCTCCTCGCCTTTTTCGCCTTGCTTGATCGCTGCCATCATCGCGAGCATCGTTTGCTGTTTCTGCATCTCCATGAGATCCTCGCTTGAGGGGATCCACACGGGTTGTTGATCGCGCAACAGATTCACCGCAGAAGCAAGGAAGGCTTCGGCGGGTTTGCCGTCACTGAGAGATATCGCGTCTTTGGGGAGCGATTCTGCGGTTGCTGCGGCTTT
This sequence comes from uncultured bacterium, assembly GCA_903829325.1. GTDB lineage: Bacteria > Vulcanimicrobiota > Vulcanimicrobiia > Vulcanimicrobiales > Vulcanimicrobiaceae > CAIKPM01. The sequence goes on along the minus strand of CAIKPM010000054.1, from coordinate 67,810 downwards.
TGCTTGACGTTGTTTTAATGGGGAAATCGAATTAGGCGATAAAAAATAATTCATGACAAGAGAAAACCTTCAGGTCATTATTTACGGCAAAAACGCGAACAGAGAGAATAAAAAGAATAAGATTTAACGTGAAATATTTCGAGGCAGCAAGAACAAAGTCTTCGCTGAAGGCTAGCGAGTCGCGTAAGTCTTTCGGCCTAGGCCATGACTTTGACTGACTGCCCAGGGTTCGGCTGTTGGGCAGCTGTCAGGGATTCTCTTGGTGGCATCGTGCCGTACGTGGTGGAAGGGCAGTACGTCGAACTCAGCGTGGGGAAACCCATAACAGAACCTCCTTAATGGTTCTTAATATTGCGACGCTTGTGTTAAGAAAGCCTTCACTTTACTTCCATGCTTGCCCTTAATGTTTGAAGATCGCGAGTAGACCCCGATCGCATCGCTCATCGGTCCGCGAGTTGTTGTTGAAGAGTGCGTAGTGATAGCCGTTGCGCACGCAGTCGTGGTAAATCCGTAAGAGGTTGGGGAAATCTCTGGTATTGGTGACATCGTGGTAGATGAGGATGCCAGCCCGAGCGAGCAGCTGTTGGTAAACGGGCTCAAACCAGTTTTGTGTGGCCATATGGTCAGCGTCAGAAAAGATAAAATCATACTGGTTTTGTGCATGGAGCGCTTCTGAGACGAACACGTTCTCGGGGCTGGTCACAAAGTTGATCCCCGCGTATTCGGGGTCTTGGGTGATGGCCGGTTGGATGCCGTCAAAATCTAGCCAGTTATCGACGATCGTGTATTCGCAGCCCGCTCCGTTGTATCTGAGGCCTGCAAGAATCGCCCGGGTGGCCTCGCCTGAGCCGAAGCCCAGCTCGAGCACCCGTCCTGGCTTTTGGCTCATGACGAGTGCTGTCACTAGTTGAGCGTGATTGACATCGATCTTGACGATCTCATCCATGTTGGGATCGGTGTAAGCGGACAAAAACTCGGCCCTTCTAAAGAAGATCCCGTCGCTAGGGCCAAGGCTGCCCTTTATACGAGAGTGAGGTCGCGTTCGTCGGCTGTGCGGCGCGATACTGCGTATTGATCGATGACGTAAACATCGACGAGACTGTGCGCAGCGGAAGAAGCGGTGTTGAGGTACCAATCACGGGCAATTTCTGCCTCGTCTCGGGTGGGGAGATGGCCGAAATAGCGTTCCGGCAGGGCGTATTCGCGGCCGCTTTGTCGATTACGGGCATACACAGAGTAGGGCATCGTTCAAACCTTTTCCGATTCCGAGTCGTTCTTGCGCGAAGGTCTGCGCAGGTCACTCACTGCTCGTGTACCCAAAAGTTGCTCGCTTGAAAATGCGTCATGTGGCTGATGTCGTATTGGCCGAACATTGTGGCTGTCTACTATATTGGCTTAGGATCAAATCTGGGCGATCGGCATAGCAACCTCGTGAGCGCATTGCAAGCCTTGCGGCGCTATGTCGAAGTTCTCGCTGTTTCTTCTTTATATGAAACCGAGCCACAGCGCGTCGAAGGCCCCCCGTTTCTCAACGCGGTGGCCCGCGTTGCTACGGGCGGCACCCCCGCACAAGTGGCGGCTGATCTTGCGCGCATCGAAGCTCGCTTAGGCCGCCCTGAGAGGCGCAGCGCCGCCGCCCGTCCGATTGACCTTGATCTGCTGGTGCTCGATCAGCGCCTCCTCGAGCAACCGTTTTATCTCGCCCCGGTAGCGGAACTCTGCCCCCAAGATGCCTTGACCCCGGGCGGGCAGAGCCTCTCGGAACTGGCTGCTGCGACTCGTCCCGCTCCTCTGCGGCGCAACCGCTCTTTTCGTTTTGAGGCTGACCGCCAATCGGGCATGCCTGAGATTGCGCTTTCGGTGGATCGCGTTGGTGTCCAACGGATTAAGCGACGCGTCCAATTGTTGCTCGATGGGCGTCCGGCAGTATTGCTCGCGAGCTTTCGCTTAGATGCTGATCTGGCCCACGATCGGGCGGGTGTCCACATGTCGCGCTTTTCCGAGCGCCTTGAAGGCGTGATGCTCGAAGCCTTCGCACGCGATCTGGGGTCGCTCGATGTGGCGAGCTTTTTGCCTGCCCTGGCGCGAGAGGTGATGAGCTCGCAACACGCGCGTTCGGCTTCGGTTGAAATGGAAGCGTTTTTCCCGCTCGAGCGGTGGACGCCGGTGAGTGGACGTCGTGGCGAAGAAACCTACCTTCTGCAGGCGGGGGCCTTCGCGAGTGCCAAGCGAAGCCGCGTGTGGCTCGGGGTCGAGGTGGAAGGAATGACCGCCTGCCCGTGTGCGCAGATGATGATGCGCGAGCAAGGACAGCGCGAGTTGCTCGAGGCGGGGTTTAGCGCGGATGACGCGGCACGCGCGCTGGATGCACTGCCGGCAGCGACACACAATCAACGCGGGCGGGGGCGCTTCCGTATCGGCTTGCCCCGGGTTTTGCCGGCTCCGATCCTCATGGAAGATCTCGTCGAAATCGTCGAATCGTCGATGTCGAGTGAGACCTACGAGCTGCTCAAGCGCCCGGATGAATTTTTCATCGTCAACAAAGCCCACCGCAATCCGCGCTTCGTCGAGGATGTCGTGCGTGGGATGATCGCCCGCGGGCTGGATGTCTATCGTGATTTTCCTGATGACGTCTGCTTCGAAGCCTCACAAATCAATGACGAATCGATTCATAAGCACGACGCGATAGCATCGGCATACGGTACCCTGGCTGAGTTTCGTCAGGAAATCGCGAGCGGCACGCGCTTGGCCGGGCGAACCCAGCTCAACGCGTGGCTGCGCAAGACCTAGACTCTCTTCAAGGAAAGTTACTCGGCTCTAGACGCACGTAGCCGTCGGGCGTAATCAGCACGCTGGGTTGGGTCGCTCGAGCGATGTGGACATGCGCGCTACGGTAGCCTTGGGCGTGAATGATCAGGTCGTGAGCTCCGTTGGGGAGCGCGAAGCTGAAGGTGCCCTGACTGTTTGTGTTTGCTTGACGATCCATTTCGTCGCTAATCGTCGCGCCGAGGATCGCTTCGCCCGTGGTTTTATCCAGCACGCGCCCGACGATGGTCTCGGACTGTTCGGCGTGACCCAGCTGCTTGGGATTGATGCACCCACCCAGACTCAGCGCGAATAAAGCTGCAGTTATGCAGCTTATTTGCCGAAAGAGGAAGGAGCCACCTGGCCCATTGCCCAGGACTTTAAAGGAAGTGCGAGGTGCCAATTCAGCCCTTGTGCAAACGAACATCACTATGACCCCTTACGTCTCTGTTGCGATCTATCTCGGTGTAGCAACCGTTGCGTCGCTCGCATTCTGTATCTTGCCGGGATTGCTTGCTCAACCCCGTCCCAATGCCACAAAAGAGGAAGCGTACGAATGTGGGGTCGAGCCGACCTCGGTCGTGGGTGGACGCTTTCCGGTGCGCTTTTACTTGATCGCAATGTTGTTTGTGATCTTTGATGTTGAGGCGGCCTCTTTTTACCCGTGGGCGGTGCAGATGCACGCGTTACGCGCGTTTGGACTTGGGGAAATGGTGACATTTGTCGTGACGCTAGGCATCGGTTATGCCTTCGTATGGAAAAAAGGCGGCTTACAATGGCGCTGAGCGGTAATCAGCCGGGGCAATTCTTGCTTGGCAAATTCGACGATGTCGCGCGATGGGCGCAGAGCTCGAGTGTCTGGCCATTGACGATGGGCCTGGCCTGTTGTGCGATTGAAATGATGACGTCTACCGCGCCCGAGTACGATTTAGCGCGCTTGGGAAGCGAAGTCTTTCGTGCTTCTCCGCGTCAGGCTGATTTAATGATCGTCTCTGGACGCTTATCGCGAAAGATGGCACCGGTGGTGCGTCGCCTGTATGATCAGATGGCTGATCCGAAATGGGTGATTTCGATGGGTGCCTGCGCAAGTTCAAAAGGCATTTTCGATAACTACGCGATTGTGCCGGTTGATTTGATTGTGCCGGTAGATGTATATGTGGCTGGGTGCCCGCCTACACCAGATAACTTGATTTATGCGATCAACTTGATTCAACAGCAAATTCGTAACGGTGGCCGCGGTGGCGTTTTGGCGCGAGCGTAATTAAAGGATGGACGTGATGATTGAGCGAGTCGAGCCGGAGCAGTTGCGAGCGCGAGCGATCGCCTTGAAAAACGAAGGCTTTGCGATGCTGCTGGATATTGGCGGGGTCGATTATCCGGACCGTCCGCTTCGGTTTGAAGTGATCTATCAGCTTTTGGCTTTGGCTCCGCGGGTTGCGACTCTCGCTGAAGTAGGCACCCCAAAGCGTTATCAATTAACGGTTGCCGTCGGCGGTGCAACCCCGACTGTGCCCTCATTAGCAGATCTCTGGCCGAGTGCGGATTGGGCGGAACGCGAAGTGTTCGATTTATTCGGAGTGCAGTTTAGCGGACATCCTGATTTGCGTCGTATTCAAATGCCGACCGATTGGGAAGGCCACCCCTTACGCAAAGATTACGCGGTGCGCGGTCCGGCGCATGAAGCCACTCCGCTACCGTCGTTCCCGTCAAAATCGCATGTGCCAGCGAGTACACCGGCATGAATCAGGGAACCTTACCCGCGCCAACGGTGATGGAAATCGTCGAACAAGACGATAATCGCATGATTCTTTCGATGGGGCCGCAGCATCCCTCAACGCACGGTGTGCTTCAGGTCATGGTCGAGCTCGATGGGGAAACGCTGACCCGGGCTGAGCCGGAAATCGGTTATCTGCATACGGGTATCGAAAAAACGGCCGAAAATCTGTTTTGGACTCAAGCGGGAACGGTCATCGAGCGTATGGATTATTTGGCGCCGATGTCGAACGCACTGGCGTTTGTCAACGGTGTCGAGCAGCTCTTGGGGATATCTGAGCGTATTCCTGAACGCGCGCAACAAATACGCGTGCTCTTTGCCGAATTAACGCGCATTGCGTCGCACTGTGTTTGGCTTGGTACCCATGGGATTGATTTGGGTGCTATTTCAACGTTTTTCTACTGTTTCGATATGCGGGAACGGATTCTCGATCTCAACGAAGCTGCTGGCGGTGCGCGGATGCATCCCAACTATTTTCGCATCGGCGGCTTGAACGGTGATTTGCCCGATGGCTTTTTCGGCAAACTCGATGAACTGCTAAAAATGTTTCCCAAGCGAATGCACGAGTTGCGTGCGTTGCTTCAGAAAAATCCGATTTTTCAAGATCGCACCATCGATGTTGGAATTTTGCGCGCCGAAGACGCGATCGCTTGGGGCGTGACGGGGCCGCCGTTGCGGGCCAGCGGGGTCGCGTATGACGTGCGCAAAGCCTTCCCGTATAACGGCTACGAACGCTACACGTTTGATGTTCCTACGCGTACCGAGGGCGATGCGTATGCTCGCTTCTTGGTTCGTTTAGATGAAATGGAAGAATCGTATAAAATCTGCCAACAGGTGCGAGCCCAATTAGTTGACGGGCCGGTGATGATTGATGATCCGAAAATTGCCGCTCCGCCCAAAGAAACGATTGCGCTCTCGATGGAAGCGTTGATTCACCATTTTAAGATTGTCAGCGAAGGTTTCCGCGTGCCCGCGGGTGAGGTATACGCCTCGGTTGAGGGTCCACGCGGCGAATTGGGCTATTATATTGTCAGCGATGGCGGCAATCGTCCGTACCGCGTGCGCACTCGTCCGCCTTCGATGTATAATTTGCAGGTTTTGAAAAAAATGGCGGTCGGCGAATTTATTGCCGATATGGTGGTGATGATCGGTTCGTTGGATCCCGTGTTTGGAGAAGTTGATCGATGAGCAACCAAGCGATATCTACGCTCGAGCCTGTGCCCGATTTCGCCGTTCTAGCGGCCGGTTTGCAGGACGAATTTCGCGCGCTTATTGCTCAGTACGAAGATTCGCGCTCAGCTTTATTGCCGATTATCCATCGCTTTCAAGAAGCCGAAGGCTACGTTTCGCCACAGGCTATGCAGGTAAGCGCTGAATTGCTGAACCTGCCGCTCGCGGTTGTCGAATCGACGGTGTCGTTTTACACGCTCTTTTTCCGCAAGCCGGTCGGCAAATATATGCTGCAAGTTTGCCGCAATTTGTCGTGCGCGCTCAACGGCGCTGAAGAAATTATGGCTCAATTCCGTGAACGCTTGGGAGTTGGCCACCTCGAAACCACTGACGATGGGCTCTTTTCGTATGAAGAAGTCGAATGTCTGGCGGCTTGCGACAAAGCGCCGTGCATGCAAGTCAATCTTGATTTCGTATACCATTTGACGCCTGATCTCGTTGATGCATTGCTTGCCGGTATTCGCAACGGAACGTATACCGATACACCGCCGTTGCCGCAGAGAGCAAAGCCGGAACGTAGCTGGCATGTCGCTCAGGACACCGGCAAAAAAGCCGCCGGTGCGCTAGGGGTGAGTAATCCCAATGCGCCGGGTGGCATCGGCGATGCTTCGGGTCGAGCTGCCTTGCAGCGCATTGTTGACGATACAGCGGTTGGCGCGCGAACCCACGAGCGGCTTGTGCGCGAAGGTCAAGCGGGTACATTGCACCCGGGAAAGGATGCGCATGAGCGCCATTAAGCCCGTTCTGACCAAGGGAATCGGCGAACTCAACCTGCGTGACCTTGAGGTCTATCGCTCCGAGGGTGGCTATGTTCAGTTCGAGCGTGCCCTCAAAGAATTGACCCCCGCCGCAGTGCTCGATATGACGACGCGCTCGGGCTTGCGCGGCCGTGGTGGCGCAGGCTTTCCGACGGGGAAGAAATGGTCGTTTTTGCCCAACGACGGACGTCCTCGCTATATGGTGTGCAATTGTGATGAGGCCGAACCAGGCACATTCAAAGATCATATGCTACTCGAAGAAACCCCCCACCAAGTGTTGGAAGGCATTCTCTTGGGCGCGTACGGGATTGGTTCGCATCACGCGTTTATCTATATTCGCGGCGAATTTCGGCGTGGTTATGAGATTTTTCGCGCGGCGCTCGATCAAGCGCGCGCCGCCGGGTATGTCGGCAGTAATCTTTTTGGCACGGGCTACGACTTAGAGCTAACGATTCATCGCGGTGCTGGGGCGTATATCTGCGGTGAAGAAACAGCGCTCTTGAATTCGCTCGAAGGCAAGCGCGGCGAACCGCGCCTCAAGCCGCCGTTTCCCGCCTTACAAGGTCTGTATCAGATGCCGACGGTGGTGAATAATGTCGAAACCTTGGCCTCGCTTCCGCATATTTTGCGCAATGGCCCAGAGTGGTTTGCTCAAGTTGGGCCGGAACGTTCGCCGGGTTATAAAATTGTCTCGATTAGCGGCCATGTGAAACGCCCCGGAAATTACGAAGTCGCGTTGGGCACATCGATGCGGACGCTCATCGATGAATGCGCTGGTGGAATGCGCGATGGCCGGAAATTTATGGCGGTGCAACCGGGTGGCGCTTCGTCAGCGTGTTTGTTTGAAGAGCATCTCGATCTCTCATATGATTTCGATACGATTGCGAAAGCGGGTTCGATGATTGGTTCCGGCGCGATGGTTGTCTTTGATGATACGACCGATTTCGTGAAAGCTGCGCACGCGGTGGTACGGTTTTTTGCTCACGAATCGTGCGGGCAATGTACCCCGTGTCGTGAGGGCGGAAATTGGATTTCTCGCACTTTGACTCGTATTTTGGATGGCCGAGGTGTGCCTTCGGATATTGAAGTACTCAAATCGGCCGGGCATCAAATGACCGGTTTGAATTTGTGTGCCTTGGGTGATTCGGTCGAGCCCTTTCTCGCCTCGGTCTTACATCGTTTCGAAGATCAATTTCGCGCGTATGTGACTGCACCGCAAGCGGCGGTGGCATGACGATGGCATCAGAAGTTCACCTCAAGATTGATGGCATCGCCGTCACGGTGCCGACTGGCACCTTGCTTGTAGAAGCCGCGAAACAGGCTCAGAAACATATCCCGGTTTATTGCTATCACGAAAAGCTCGGCCCCGCTGGCTTATGCCGCGTGTGCTTGGTCGAAGTTGAGGGCATGCCGAAATTGCAGATCGGTTGCAACACGGTGGCGACCGAAGGCATGGTCGTGCATACCCAAAATGCCAAAGTTGATGACGGCCGTCGAGCGATTCTCGAATTCTTGTTGCTCAATCACCCGCTGGATTGTCCTATTTGCGACAAAGGCGGCGAATGCGATCTGCAAGATTACGTCATGGCGTATGGGCAAGATTCTTCGCGTGTCATTGACGGTAAGGAATCGAAGCCTAAAGCCGTTGATTTGGGCCCGACGATTGTGCTCGACGAAGAGCGTTGTATCGTTTGCCAGCGTTGCGTTCGGTTCGATGAGCTCATCACTCATGAGCGTTCGCTCGTGGTCAAAGACCGCGGTGCGCACGATATTATTGCGACTGCGACCGATCAGCCGTATGTGTCGCAATTCAGCGGCAACGTGACCGAGTTGTGTCCGGTCGGCGCACTGACTTCGAAAACGTATCGCTTTCTTTCGCGCAAATGGGATAACCATCGTGCGGTCGGCAGTTGTGCGCAGTGCAGCGTGGGCTGTGGCATAAATGTTGATGTGCGCCAAGGCGCCATCACCCGCACGATGAGCATCCCCGAAGACGTTACCTCAGATGGCTGGTTGTGTGATCGCGGACGCTATGTCATCAGTTTCGGCGATGACCAGCGCCGCTTGCGCACCCCCCTGTATCGCCACCGCGAACAGCTCGTGCAAGTCACTTGGGATGATGCTATTGGGCTCTGGGCGCAAGCCCTACAGGCGAGCGCTTCCCCGCAGCGAGTGGCGGCATTAGGCGGTGGCCGCCTGATGAATGCGGAGATTTTGCAGCTTCAGGCACTGTTTCGCAGCTTTGGCACGCCCCATCTTGATTGGCGCGTTGGGCGCAGCCAGCAGGCGGGCGCCGGGCGTGCAACCGCCAGCTTAGCCGAGCTTGATCGAGCCCAAGCGATTATTGTGGTGGGAGTCCCGCCATCGCAAAGCGCGCCGGTACTTGATTTGGCGATTCGCAAGGCCGTCTTTCGGCATAAGGCCCAGCTCATCAGCGTCGGTCCCTTCGGGGCAGGCTCTTCGGTGCCGCAACAGCGGGCTGCTCGCATCGATGAAGTTGCTGGGTTGCTGCCAGACGGCACCGAGCGCATCGTTTTCGTCTGGGATGGTATCGATCCGCAGCTTGGTCGCGAAATCGCGAACCTGCGTACTCAGTGGAGCACTCACGGCAGAAGCGCCGGTGTGCTGGTCGCAACGACGCTTTCCAATGCGTGGGGCGCTGAAGCGCTGGGGATGCATCCGAGTTTTGGCCCGGGGTATCAACCGCTGGCTTCCTCCGGCTTGGATACAGCAGGCATTTTCGCTGCCGGACGCGCTGGCGAGCTCGATGTGCTCTCATTCCATGGAGCGAATCCGGTCTTGACCTGGCACGATGCGAGCATCGTACGCGAGGCTTTGGCCCGTATTCCCTTTGTGGTTGCAACCGATCTCTTCCTGACGCAGACCAGCGAGCTTGCGACCTTGGTTCTGCCGGTAGCCAGTGCGTTTGAGCGCAACGGTACGATGACCAATCTCTTCGGGCAAGCTCGTCCTATCGAGGCGGGATTGCCGGTGCCCGATGGGGCCTTAAGCGATAGCGAAGTGCTCGTTGCACTCGCTCAAGCCTTGAAGATTGCCCTGCCAGATGCAGCGTCGCTGACGAGTCTTGAGGAGCGAGCGCTGGAGGCGGCGCGGATCGCGCCGCTCGATTGCGGCGCTGAGCAGCTCGCTGGTCGGCGGCTTGCCCCCGACCGCCCTGGTTTGCAGCTTGCCCTGGCGGCGAATGTGTTTGCTGGTGGTGGTACCACCGCGCACGATACGCGGATCGAGGCGCTTCGACCGCTTCCCACCGCCACACTAGAGCCCGCGACCGCCCAGCGCTTGGGGTTTGTGGCTGGCACGCTAGTCGATCTGCACGCAGGTGCGGCGAGCGTCAAGAACTTGACCCTGCGACTTGATGCGAGCCTCGCGCCCGATACCATCGCGCTAGTTGCGGACTTGCCTCAGGCGCCGGCTAATCTACTCTTTGGTTCTGAGCCCTTGCGCCTCGAAGCGACGCGCGTGCTCGAAGAGGTTGCGGCCTGATGAATGACGTGCTAGGGGTCTTGCCTTGGTGGGTTGTGGTCGTTGTCAAATCAGCGATTGTCTTGGCTGTGGTCATTACCACTTTTGCGTATTCGATGCTGTTCGAGCGTAAAGTGATGGCTTGGATGCAACTGCGGCCCGGTCCAAATCGCACCGGGCCATGGGGCATGCTCCAACCCGCGGCTGATGCGGTAAAAATGATGTTTAAGGAAGATCTGACCCCGCTCACCGCGGATCGGTTTGTCTACCGTTTAGCGCCATTTCTTTCTTTGCTGGCCGCTATGGGCGCGTTTGCAATCATTCCATTTTCCGAAGACGGGCAGGGTTTGTGGAGTGTGGGCGATGTGAATGCCGGCATTCTGTTCATCTTCGCGTGTACCTCAATCGGGATTTACGGTATTTCGCTCGCGGGCTGGGCGTCTGGTTCGAAATTCCCTCTGCTCGGCAGCGTGCGCGCGACCGCGCAAATGATTTCGTACGAATTGGCGATGACGATGTCAGTGGTCGGGGTCTTGGTGCTTGCCGGCACAACCTCGCTCGCGGGTATTGTTCATGCGCAACACAAGGTGTGGTATGTTGTCCCGCAGTTTTTGGGCTTCGTGATCTACATTATCACTGCGGTGGCGGAAACAAATCGCGCTCCGTTTGATTTAGTCGAAGCAGAAACCGAATTAGTTGGTGGGTTTCATACCGAATACTCGGGTTTACGGTTCGGGTTATTCTTTATCGCTGAATATCTGAATATGATTACCGTGGCATGTATTGCGACGTTGCTGTTTTTTGGTGGCTGGGGGCCGCTGTTTGGCTTGGTCGCGGTTCCCGGACTCGTCTGGTTTCTGCTCAAAGCCGCAGGGTTTCTCTTCCTGTACATCTGGTTGCGGACCACGCTGCCGCGTTTCCGGTATGATCGCTTGATGGCGTTTGGCTGGAAAGTGCTCTTGCCTTTAGCTACGCTCAATCTTGTCGCGACAGCGGCATATATTGCGCTGGCTCCCTAATATGGAGGTTCTCTCGATGACCGGAGTTGATGCATATGCGTAAATCTCTTTTTAATATCGCGGCGCTGTTGACTGGTTTCCGTACCACCTTCGGGTATTTCTTTGCGAAGCAACCGACGATTGCGTACCCCGATGTCAAAAAGCAGCATGCTCCTCGGTTTCACGGCTTGCATGAATTGCGGCGCTACGCTGATGGTCAAGAGCGGTGTATCGGCTGCGAATTGTGTTCGATCGCTTGCCCGGCGAATGCGATTACCGTGATCGGTGGCGAAAATACCCCCGAATTACGGCGTTCTCCCGGCGAACGCGGTGCCGCAAGCTACGAGATAGACGAATTACGCTGTATCTTTTGTGGCATGTGTGAAGAAGCGTGCCCAACCGATGCGATTGTGCTCACCCCTCGGTTCGAGATGGCCGATTACCGCCGCAGTGGCTTTGTCTACGCGAAAGATCGCTTATTAGTACCCCCAGAAGCCGGAGTTGGTGAAGCGCCAAACGAGCGACCCAATGGGATACCCTCCGATCTCGGATTTGTCGCCAAGAAAAAAAGCACGGTCGATATTCAGACCGGATATAGCGCGACTCATCGTGGCACGATTCTAAAAACTCAAAGACGAGGACTTGCGGGTTAATGCTGTTTTGGTTTTTGGCTGTTGCCTTAATCGCATCTGCTGTCGCGGTCGTGACCGCTGCGAAGCCCGTCTATAGCGTGATCGCTTTACTCGCGCATTTCGTCACCTTGGCGGTGGTGTATGTATCGCTTTCGGCGGAATTTCTGGCTGTCACGCAGATTCTCGTCTATAGCGGCGCGATTCTGATCTTGTTCCTCTTCGTGATTGCCTTGCTTTCGAGTGGTGTTGATTCGTTCGAAGTTGGGCCTGATCGGCTGCCGAAGCTGCCGATGCCAGCGTTGTTTGCGCTGGTGATCACGCTTGTGGCAATCGTCTTCAGCGCTGCCCACGCGTTCGCGCACGTCTTGCCCGTGATTACCCCGACGAGCCAGCTCGCGGTCGGAAGCGCGGCAGCCTTTGGCAGTGTGGCAACCTTTGGTGCGATGCTCTTTACTTCGCAGTTGCTGCCGTTTGAAATCACTGCGCTGATTTTAATGGTCGCGGTGATTGGCGTTGTCGTCTTAGCTGGTGATCATGCGACCTTGACGCCGCCCGATCATGAGCGTTTGCGGGCGATTCGGCGGCGCGAACGAGAAGCGATTCTGCGCGAAGGCGAGGCGTCGTAGTGGCTGTCGGTGAGCTTTCCAACTATGTGACGCTCTCAGCGGTCTTGTTTTTTCTGGGAGTTGCGGGTGTTATCTTACGACGCAATCCTCTCGTGATGCTCATGGGTGTTGAATTGATGCTCAACGCCTCGAATCTGGCATTAGTTGCTTTCTCGCGTGCTTGGGGTAGCATGGTTGGCCATATTTTTGCCTTCCTTGTTATTACCGTAGCTGCCGCTGAAGCTGCAATTGGTTTAGCGATCATCGTGGTCGTATTTCACCGTAGCGCGCGCGTCGATGTTGACGACGTGACGATTCTGAAGGGATAGCCACAGTGCTACATCATGCCGTAGGTATTTCTGCACACTATCCGCTGCTGTTGGCGACCTGGTTATTGCCGCTCGCGGGCGCCTTGCTGCTGTGGAGCACCGGGCCGCGGATACAAGCTAAGGGCGCCGTTCTTGGCACGACGGTGCTCGGTGCGGCTTTTGTGACTGCACTGTTGTCGATCCCTGATGCTTTGCGTGCCGCCGATGGATACGTCGGCGCTCAGCAGCCCTTGGTGACTTGGCTACCTGGGATGAGCTTGGGTCTGTTGCTCGATCCGCTCTCGCTCTTATGGACGCTCGTCATTACTGGCGTGGGTTTTTTGATCCACGTGTATTCCATTGGGTACTTGGCTGGTGATCGCGCGATCGCACGGTTTTTTGCGTATCTGAATTTCTTCGTTTTCGCAATGCTCACACTCGTGCTCTCCGATAATTTTCTCGGCTTGCTCGTTGGGTGGGGTCTGGTCGGCTTAGCTTCGTATTTCCTGATTGGTTTTTGGTTCGAAAAACCGTCGGCGGTTGCGGCTTCGCGGAAAGCCTTTGTCATAAACGTCGCTGGTGATGTCGGCATTATGTTGGCGATTTTCATTCTGTTTGCTCAGCTGGGCACGCTGAGCTATGGAGGCGTCTTCGCCCACGTTGCCCAGCTTTCGCCGAGCACGCTCTTAGCGGTTTGCCTCTTCCTGTTTGTTGGCTGTGCGGCCAAATCAGCACAGGTCCCCTTGCACACCTGGTTGCCCGACGCGATGGAAGGACCAACCCCCGTTTCGGCCTTGATCCACGCGGCGACGATGGTCACCGCTGGCGTGTATTTGATCGCGCGTTGTCATCCGCTCTGGGATGCGTCACCCGATGCGCGTGCGTTCGTGGGGGTGGTCGGTGCGATTACCGCCTTGGTCGGTGCGATCTTAGGGCTTGGGCAATGGGATATTAAACGGATTTTAGCTTATTCGACGATGAGCCAGATCGGTTATATGATCATGGGTGTGGGCGTCGGTGCCTACCAAGCAGGCGTCTTGCATTTTTTCGCCCATGCGTTTTTTAAAGCTCAACTCTTTCTTGGGGCGGGTATTATTATCCACGCTTTAGGTGACGAGCAAGACATCCGCCGTATGGGTGGCTTGGCGCGTAAAATGCCTTTTGCGTTGCTGGCAATGCTGACGGGCACACTCGCTATCTGCGGGATTTTCCCATTCAGCGGATTCTTTAGTAAAGATGCAATTTTATACGGCGTGCTCGAACACGGGCATCCGTATCTCTATTTCATCGGGGTACTCACCGCAGCGATCACCGCGTACTATATGTTTCGGATGCTGTTTGTTGTTTTTGCGGGACAAGCGCGTACGCCGGCAAGCGTCGGTGAACATGCTGGGCATGCGCATCATGCACCAGCGTGGTTGATGCAGTTACCGGTCGCTCTCTTGATCGTGCCGACTATCGGTATTGGTTGGTTGGCAATTGGCGGCGAGCAGAGTCCGTGGGCGCGTTTTTTTGAGCCGATTTTCGGCGCTTCGTTGCAGCCGCTAGCGCGCCTAGGGATGAGCGAAGCGACTTCTTCGCTCGTGGTGACGAGTGTCGTGCTGCTCGGGATCGCGACGGCGTTCTTTGTCTATGCGACTCCCCAGGCGTTGCGCAACGCTCCGGAGCGGTTGCAGCGTGAAGGTCAGCGCATGCCCGGGATGCTCACCCACGCGTTCTATTTCGATGATGCTTTGGATGGGCTTTTTGTGCAACCGACGCGCGCGCTCGGACGCTTCTGCGCGGCCACCGTCGAGCGCGATGTGCTCGATGGCGGCGTGCACGACATTACCGTGGGCGCCCGTTGGCTGGGGCACTTTTTCCGCAGTTTTCAGACAGGCTTCGTGCGTGCGTATGCACTCGTGCTCGCGCTCGGTGTTGCCGCGTTTGCCGCGTACTACGTTCTCGTAGGAGTCACTCGATGATCACCGCTTTGATTCTTGGCCCAATTCTTGGTGGTCTGTTGCTCTTCGCTCTGCCGCGAACCGCCGACGCCGCTGCACGCGCTTGTGGGGTAGTGCTGGCGCTCGCAGCTTTGGTTGTGACGCTCACCGGTAGCACCTTGCCCGATGAGAGTATCGCTTGGCTCCAGCGGCCGTTTATCGCGAATTATCACGTTGGCTTGGGGCAAGGGCTCGGTTTTTGGCTCGTGGCTCTGCTCAATCTGTGCACCATGTGTGCGATTGCTGTGATCAAAGTTCCGCGGGTGCGTGACTTCACGGCCCTGATGTTGCTGCTCGAAGGCTCGATGGCGGGCGTTTTTCTCGCTCGCGATTTATTGGTGTTCGCCCTCTTTTGGGATCTGATGCTCTTGCCGGTCTTTTTGGTGCTCATCGGCTGGTGCGGACACGCGACCGCAGCTTGGAAATATTTGATCTATAACGTGCTCGGTGGCCTAACCTTACTCTTGGCAACCGCCGCTTTCGGCATCGCTGCGGGCACGACCGATGTGATTGGTCATGGTCCGATACCGGTCTTAACCCCAACGTGGGCCGCGTGGATTTTTGCCGGATTCGCCTTTGCCTTTTTGGTCAAGACACCGGTGTGGCCGTTCCACGGCTGGATGCCAGAAACGTATGTCGAGCTGCCTGCGCCGATGGTCGCCTTGGTGAGCGGCATCCAATCGAAAGCCGGACTCTACGGTTTCTTGGTTATTGCTTGGGTGCTCTTTGCCGAACAGATGCACGCGATGGTGCCGGTGTTTGGCAGCCTCGCCGTGATCGGCTTGGTCTACGGTGGCTGTATGGCACTCGTGCAGAGCGATATCAAACGAGTGGTGGCGTATTCGTCGCTTTCGCATCTCGGGTTGATTTTGCTCGCGATTATGAGTGGCCAGCCGTTGGCGCTCCAGGGCGCGATCGTGTATATGCTGGCGCACGGGCTCTTTAATGTGGCGCTGTTCTTAGGCCTCGGTTTTGTGGAAGTGCGCGAAGGCACACGCGTGCTTTCGCGGCTCGGTGGCCTTGGGGTGAGCAATCCTCGCCTTGCGGGGGCGCTGATCTTCGCTGCGCTTGCGGCCTTGGGCTTGCCCGGTTTAGGCGGATTTTCCGGTGAGTTGCTGATCCTGACCGGCTTGTATCAGGCTGGGGATTATTGGCAGACGATTGTGGCGCTGCTCGTGATTATTGTGGCCGCAGCGTACATGTTGCGCTTATTTCAAGGCACGATGCAAGGGCCGGTCTCGGATGATTTGCCACAGCGTCCTGATTTGAGCGCGGTTGAAGTCCTGGCTTTGATTCCGCTTGCTGCGATGATTGTCTTGCTGGGTGTAAATCCTAGCGTACTGAGCTCTGGTGTGGAGCCGTCAAATGCGGTGATCCATGCTCTCCCGCTCCAAAAGGAACGTGCTTAGATGATAACGGCTGCTGCGTTGCAACACGCGATCACCGCTGCCGATTGGGAGGCTTTGCGTCCGATCATTTGGATCGCTGGCGGAGCGCTCGCTGTGCTCTTATTCGATCTGTGTCTGCCGCGCGGGGCTCACCGAATTTCATCCGTGCTCCTCGGTGTCACAAGCCTCGTGTGGGCGGGTGGATTTTTGGTTCGCAATTATCACACCCCGTACGCCGCCTTTGGCGGTGCGTTTCTCTCGGACGGGTTCTCGGTCGTTTTCCAAGGCGCAATCGTGCTGGCGACCTTGCTCTCGTTGCTGTTCGTCTATACGTTTGAAGAACGGATCAGTTCGGCTGGTGCGGTGGCCCTGCTGCTTTGGGCTGCGAGCGGCGCGATGCTGATGACAGGCGCCGGCAACCTGCTGATTCTTTTTTTAGGGCTCGAATTATTATCGTTAGCGCTCTATGCCTTATGCGGCATGGCATCGCGGCGTGCGGCGCGTGAAGCGGCGCTCAAGTATTTGTTGCTGTCTTCGATGGCCTCGGCGGTCATGCTGTATGGCATGGTGTTATTGTTCGGTGTGACCGGCAGTGTCAATTTCTCGGCGTTTCTCGCTCCCCCACCAGGCAATCCACTCTACTTGGTTGCGCTTGGGCTCTTCTATGTCGGTGTCGCTTTCAAGCTTGGTCTCGTGCCGTTCCATATCTGGATGCCGGATGTTTTCGAGGGCGCGCCGTTGCCGGTCACAGCTTTTATGAGTGTCGCTACGAAGGCCGGTATGCTGGCTGTGTTAGCGCGCATTATCTACGTTGCGACTCCAGCTGGCTTGGCAAACAAAGTGTTGCTACCGATTTGGGTTGTAGCGGCGCTCTCGATGATTATCGGGAATCTCGCCGCGCTCTCCCAATCGAACCTCAAACGACTGCTCGCTTATTCAGGGATCGGGCAGATCGGCTATATCGTGGCCGCTTTTGCCGGCGCAACGGCGCTGGGTTTACGCTATGCGCTGTTCTATTTACTCGCGTATCTGTTCATGACGCTTGGCGCCTTCGCGGTTATCGCTGCGCTGTCGGACCAGGCTGACGAAGGCGCGCGTTTGGTGAGTTATGCCGGCTTGGCGCATCGCCGCCCTATGCTCGCTGCGGCCATGAGCTTTTTCTTAATTGGGCTCGCAGGCTTACCGCCGACGGTTGGCTTTATGGGGAAATTGTTGCTGCTTTCCAGCGTGCTGAATGCTGGGTATATATCGTTAGCGGTGTTGCTCATCGTGGGGACGGCTATCTCGATCTATGCCTACGCGAAGATTATTCGGGTGATGTACGCTCCCATGCGCCACGAAGTCGTGGCTGGCGCGATGAGCGCAACCTGGCCCTTGCCGTGGATCGCGATTGCAATTTGTAGTGTGGCGGTTTTGGGTCTGGGCTTGTATCCGCTGGTGCCGAGTGCTGTATTGCCGTTGGTAAAATAGGAGTTTATGTCGGCTCGTTTATTCTCGCCGTTGTCCTTACGCGAACTCACGTTACGTAATCGCATCGTGGTCTCGCCGATGTGTCAGTATTCTAGTGTCGATGGATTCGCGGATGATTGGCATCTCGTTCATTTAGGTAGTCGTGCGGTTGGTGGTGCCGGGCTTCTGTTCACCGAAGCCATCGCGGTCGAAGCGCGCGGGCGGATTTCGCCGCAAGATTTGGGTCTGTGGCAAGACGCCCATATCGAGATGTTGGCGCGCATCACGGCGTTTCTGCGCGCTCAGGGTGCTGCGAGTGCCGTACAATTAGCGCACGCTGGTCGCAAAGGCTCAACGTTTCGCCCCTGGGATGGAGATGGTGCAGTCGCGCCAGACGCTGGGGGGTGGATCCCGGTTGCACCTTCGGCGCTGGCGTTTAGCCCGAATTACCCGCAGCCACGTGAGCTGAAGCTGACTGAAATGAGCGAGATCACGAGTGCTTTCGCGGCCGCGGCCAAGCGGGCGTTGCTGGCGGGTTTTGATGTGGTTGAAATTCATGCCGCGCACGGCTATCTGCTTCACGAATTTCTTTCGCCGCTTGCCAATCAGCGCGTTGACGCGTATGGCGGAAGTTTTGAGAATCGGACGCGCTTCTTGCGTGAGGTCATTGTGGCGGTGCGTGCGGTTTGGCCTGAGCATATGCCACTGTTTGTGCGCATCTCTGCTTGCGACTGGGCCGAAGGCGGCTGGACGATCGAGGAGTCGATCGAGCTAGCGCGGGGCTTATCGGCGCTGGGCGTGGATCTCGTCGATACCTCAACCGGCGGTCTCGTGCCGCACGCGAAAATTCCCGTCGCTCCGCTCTATCAAGTGCCGTTCGCTGCGCGTATTCGCGCCGAAGCGGGCATTGCTACCGGTGCGGTCGGGCTTATCACGACCCCGCAAGAAGCTGAGCAGATTCTGGCGGATAGCCAAGCCGATTTGATTTTTCTTGCTCGTGAAGAATTACGTAGCCCGTATTGGCCTTTGCATGCCGCGCATGCACTCGCGACGCCGATTCCGTGGCCCAAGCAATATCAGCGCGCGGCGTTATAGCTTCACGGCAATCCCGAGTCCCACACGTTGTTGCGCGGGGATTTCGAGATCGTCCGAAAGACGGCGCGCGTTGCGGAGCATGAGAGAGAAGATGCTGGTGAGGATTTTCGTGGTGACGCTTTGGCGGCCATGCGCTTCGAGCACCGGCTGAGTGTAAGTGAAGACGATGTCGGGTTGCGTCAGATCCAGATCGAGGGCGTGACACGCGCAGAGGATGGGACGAATGCGGGGTGGCTCCATATAGCCGATCCGCGCTCGTACAATCGTTACTCTGGGGCCCATATGCTCGACGCTCACTCGCTCTTGATAGGGGATGCGTGGCACCGGAACTGGTTCAACGTGCAAGATGACGAGTGCCGTTGCATTGACGCGCTCGGTGACCCAAGGATGAATTCCGTACAGAGGTACCCGCTCGGGATCTGCGGCGAGCATCACGATGGGCGGGGTGCTGACTGCGGGCAGGCTCGCGATCGTGGTGAGCACGTCGGCAAGCGGCGTGTCACCTTCGCGCAAGGCAGCGGCAAGGCTGCGGCGTCCCCAGACCCAGGTGAGACTAAGGAGCGTCAGGACGGCACTCACCAGGAATGGCACCCAGCCTCCATCGCTAAATTTGGGCAAGCCGGCAATGACAAAGGCGCCATCGATGCACACAAAGCCTGCGAGTGCGATGATTGCTAGACTGCGGGGCCACATCTTGCGACGGGTGACGACCGCAAACCAGGCGATCGAGGTCGCCAGCATCGTGCACGATACCGCGAGGCCAAAGGCCGCAGCGAGACGATCGCTTTCGCGGAAAGCGATGACGAGCGCAATGCAGCCAACGCCTAGCAAGGTGTTGACCGCAGGAATATATACTTGCCCGCGTTGCTCGGCGGAAGTGTGCAAGACGCGAATTCGCGGCGCCAGACCGAGGGCAATCGCCTGTTCGACAAGCGTGAAGGCGCCGGAAATGAGCGCCTGTGAAGCGATGATCGTGGCGATCGTTGCGAGGAGAATCGACGGCACGAGCCACGCGCCGGGGGTTAAGGCGTAGTACGGTGCGCTCAGCGCAGCATGATTGCGGATGACGGCGGCCGTTTCGCCGAGATAGCAAAGCATCAGAGCGGGACACACCGTGCCGTACCAAGCAAAGAAAATTGGTTTGCGGCCAAAGTGCGATAGATCAGCGTAGAGCGCTTCCACCCCGGTGATCGCCAGCACGACGCCACCGAGCCCCCAAAAACCACTCAGCCCGTGATTCTGGATAAAATGGATTCCATACATCGGATTTAGGGCGTTGAGTACGACCCACTCGTGGCTCAACGAAATGCCACCCGCGATTGCGATCGAGGCAAACCACACGAACATAATCGGCCCGAAAATTCGGCCGATGTACCCAGTGCCGAAGCGCTGGATTGCAAACATCGCAATAAGGATTCCGACCGACAGCGGGACGATGAAACTGCTCGCTGTTGGCGCGAGCGGTTTGATCCCTTCGATTGCCGAGATCACCGAGATGGCTGGGGTGATCGATCCGTCACCCAATAACATCGCCGCACCGATCACCACAATGGTGGTCAGCAAGCCCGTGGCAACGGGATGCCTGCGACTATTCTGCGGTGTTCCAAGGGCGAGGAGCGCGAGAATTCCGCCTTCGCCATCGTGATCGACCCGCATGATGCAACCGAGGTATTTGACGCAGACCACCAAGATGAGGGCCCAGACCAACAGCGAGGCGATGCCCAATGCGTCGTTGAGATTGCTCGGCGACGCGCCGCTAAACGCGAAGCACGACGTGAGCGTGTAGAGCGGGCTCGTGCCAATGTCGCCGAACACGACCCCGAGGGCGGCCATGGTTAGCGCAGCTGTAGCGAACGTTTTGGGTTTCGCAGGTTGTGCGGTCACAGTGAGTCTCCTCGGGCGCGGCTAGGTGAGGGCTTCCCTTGCAAATATCGGCTTTTTTGATTTGCGTCAGTAGCGTCACCCGACGAGACGGACGGAAAGGACCTTTCGCCCGCATGCTCGAGGAGGGGCCTGCAGGATTGTGACGGATTTCCCTCGCTTGGGGGATGTCAGGTCCCTTGTCTCTGAGTATTATTAGAAAAAAGCAGTTATGAAGTCCTAATCATTCCCAGCCTAATGGGCCAAGCGTCCAGGGGCGGATGAGAGGAGAAAGGCAACCGTGTTAGCTACGATGACCGCGCCGCCTACTACTGCAACGATTGGCGTTGTAATTTTAGAAGGGCATGCAATCTTCAGTAAAGCGCTTGCCCATATGTTTGCTCAAGACGAACAATTCCGGGTTATTGCTGATGTGCAGGCGTGTCGCGCTGAGACATTGCTCGGAGCGGATATCAATGTCGTGATCCTTGATCTTGATACGCATCTGGTTGATCTCAGCGAAAC
Source organism: uncultured bacterium (assembly GCA_903829325.1). Taxonomy (GTDB): domain Bacteria; phylum Vulcanimicrobiota; class Vulcanimicrobiia; order Vulcanimicrobiales; family Vulcanimicrobiaceae; genus CAIKPM01. Next base: position 46,918 of record CAIKPM010000054.1, on the reverse strand, counting down.
GATGCAGATGTGTCGTTTACACGCCCCACAAGCTCGCGTGTGTATTTTTACTCAATATCTCAAACCAGAAGTGCTGCAACGCTGTTTATCGCTTGGTGCTGATGGCTTTTTGGCGAAAGATCTGTATCCGGGCGATTTTATGCGGGCGGTAAAAATGGTGGCTGAAGGGTTGCCGTATGTGGATGCACGCGTCGCTGGTGGCATCTTACGGCGTCGTACCGAACAGGGGCCGCTTAGTGCGGAGCTCTCGCTGCGCGAGCTCGATATCGTTCGCTTCATTGCTGACGGACTTTCGAATAAAGAGATTAGCGCTCGCTTATTTCTCTCGGAAAAAACGATCAAAAATTATACGAGTCGTATTTTTACGAAATTTGGCGTCAATGCGCGCACGCAGGTTGCGGTGCACGCGCTCAAAGCAGGCCTTGTTTAGCGTCTAGCACGAAGCACGGGAGATCCCCACATGAGAGGTCGGTCCTGTGTTCTCACCGGTAATCGGCGTGTACGATCTGCGATTGGTGCTGTTTTCAGCGCTTGTTTCGCTCTGTTCTGCTTACGCGACGCTCGAGATCCTTGATCATATTGCGGTCTCGACGACGTGGCGTCGGGCTGTCTGGGTTTGTATCGCCGCGTTAACCAGCGCTTTGGGGATTTGGTCGATGCAGTGCATGGTGACGCTTTCGTTGCATCACTATGTTTTTCTGACTTACGATGTCCAGATCGAAGCAACATCGTTTTTTCTGGCGCTGGCTTTTTCGCTGTTAGGCGCTGTTAGTGTCAATGCGCGTGCTTGGGGAGTGCGCAGGCTTGCCGTGGGCGGAGTGTTATTCGGCTTTGCAATGCTCACGAGCGATGCGCTCGGTGTGCGTGCGATGCTCTTGACGGGGCACCCGGTGTATCGGTTGAGTATGCTGTTGGCGGCCTTAACGATCGCGCTCGCCGCCGCCACGGTGGCGTTGTTGATGGGCTCACGTCTCCAGCGTCTGCGAGCCTACGAGCGCGTCAGTCTGCGGTTTGTGGGCAGTGTGCTTTTTGCGGCTGGCTGCATGGCGTGTTATTTTTATTTGATATCGGGTGTTGATGTTGCCAAGCTGTTGCCCTTAACGCTCTATGATCCCACGCATATGCCGCTCGCGCTCGCCTTGGGTTTGGCTACACTATTTTTGGTTTTGGGTGCTGTTGCCGCGGTATGGTTAGACGACCACGCCTCGTCTGAACATAAACGTGCTCACTTATATAGTAGCCTCTACACGAGAGAGCGCCATGTCTCTGCCACCTTGCAAAAGGCGTTGTTGCCGGTGCGCTTGCCGCAAGTCGCCGGGGTCGCGTTTTCGAGTGTGTATTTGCCGCATCGCCAGGAAGCGTACGTTGGTGGAGATTGGTACGACGCATTTCTGCTCGCCGATGGGCGGATTGCTTTTTCCATGGGCGACGTTGCTGGCCACGGTTTAGATGCAGCCTTGACGATGAATGTGATGCGCCATGCCTTGCGTGCGTGCGCGGTGGAAGAAGCGATCCCGCATGTCGTGCTGCAGCGGGTCAACCGCATTCTTTCGGCGTCTGATCATCCTGCGATCGTGACTGCGGTGTTCGCTGTGCTTGATTTACAGACGTCGGTCTTGGAATTCGCGAGTGCAGGTCACCCTGCCCCACTCGTGTTCGGAGCGGATGGCAGTTCTGTGCCACCAGTGTATGGCGATCCGCCGATCGGCGTGCTTGATGAGCTTGTGTGCGCATCGCATCGGATCACGCTGCCAGCTGGTGCGCTCGTGGTTTTTTATACCGATGGCTGCACGGAATACGATCGTGATATTTTATGGGGTGAGCAACGCTTAGCGACAATTTGTCGTGACGTGTTGCTCAGCGGTGAGCTACTCCCAGCGAAGGCGATCTGTGATCGCCTTTTTGCGAAGTGCTCGCGGAGCGACGATGTCGCGATTTTCTGTGTCCAGCTGGTTGATCAAGCACTGGTTGCAAAAGCATCGTCGATCCCCACGGTTACCGGTGAGCACTATCCCGCGCGATTGAATCGGCGCTTAGGGTAGCTTCACTAATCCTTGAGTGGCTTGGTCAAAAATATAGAGAATTGAACTGATGTGGGTGTTGGTATTAATCGTGCCGTCACGTACATAAGCGCGCAGGGTTGCGAGGCTTACAAGCTCGACTTCGATTTGCTCGGTCGTGTCAAGACTCTGGGCCTGTTGGAGAGTTGCGTCACGGATGATATACAGATAAAAGCGACCATTCGAACCGGTGGGGTTGGTCGCAAACGACGCGATAAATTCGGGTGGTGCACCGAGATAACCGGTTTCTTCCGCGAGTTCACGCACGGCGCAATCCGCGGGGGATTCACCCGGATCGATGCCTCCCGCTGGTAGTTCAAGGATGACTTCGCCCAGGCCATGTTTGTACTGGCGAACGAGCACGATCTGCCCGTCGCTCGTGATCGGAAAAATCACACTGTAGCCGCGACTTTCTTGCACGAAATAGTCGTCGACGATGCTGCCATCCGGCAGCTCAATCCGATCAGAACGGAGGTGTAAATGAGGAGTATGAATGACCACGCGCGAGGAGAGAACCTTCCACATCGTGGGCGCCTTCGAGGTTCGAGCCTTCGCTCATTTTTCAACCCGAGGCTCTGGCAGAAGTTTTGAAGCCTTCTTGCGAGAATGCCCTGCTACCAGCAACGGCTGCAAGACGGGGAGTACGATCATCGACGGTATCAAGATCGGGTCACATTACGATACGACTTCGGGCACCTTGTGGAAAGATGGCACCTACTATCCGCGCGGTTCACGGGTGTTAGTTGTAGGGATGCATCTCGACCAAGGCTTTTGTGTGCGCTTTCCAACCGACGCGGACGAGCCGCTCGAAACGTGGGAAGCATGGGAGGAAGCCGATTTTCTCGCAGAAGAAGGCAGTGTCGCGAATCACGACGAGATTCCTGACGATGCGCTCGCTGAAGCGCGAGCGATGCTGGCCGAAGCCGAAGATGGCTGTCATCTCCATCTCCAGGAAGATTGAAAGGGACATATGGCGCGGATTTACGAGAATCTTGCTGAGACGTTTGGCAATACCCCATTAGTCAAACTATCGCGCTTGACCAAAGGGCTTGACGCGACAATTCTCCTCAAAATGGAATCGTTTAATCCGGGTGGCAGCGTCAAGGATCGAATCGGCGTCGCGATGATTGAGGCCGCAGAACGTGCGGGCCTCTTGCGTCCTGATAGCATCATTGTTGAGCCGACCAGTGGCAATACCGGCATTGCGCTCGCGATGGTTGCTGCGGCCAAAGGCTATCGCTTAATTTTGACGATGCCCGAGACGATGACGGTCGAACGGCGCAACCTGCTCAAAGCCTATGGTGCGCAATTGGTCTTGACTCCAGGCGCCGAAGGGATGAAAGGTGCGATTCGTCGCGCACAAGAGATTTACGAGAGTGATCCGGCACGATATTTTCAGCCGGGGCAATTTGATAATCCGGCTAATCCGGAAATTCATCGTCGCACGACGGCTGAAGAAATCTGGCGTGATACCGATGGCAACGTTGATGCGTTCGTTGCTGGTGTTGGTACGGGCGGCACGATTACTGGCGTCGGTGAAGTGCTCAAAGCGCGCAAGCCTGGTGTGACGATTGTGACGGTTGAGCCTGACACTTCGCGCGTACTTTCAGGCGGTGAACCTGGTCCGCATAAGTTGCAGGGGTTTGCTCCAGGCTTTGTGCCGAGTATTCTCAACACGACGGTCTATAGCGAAGTCATCGCAGTGAGTGCCGACGATGCGATTGCAACCGCGCGGCGCTTGGCGCGTGAAGAAGGCATTTTAGTTGGGATTTCTGCTGGTGCGAATGTGTTTGCCGCTTTGCAGTTAGCGCAGCGCCCTGCGTTCCGTGCGAAGACGATTGTCACTATTGGCTGTGATACCGGCGAGCGTTATCTCTCGAACCCGGTATTCGCTGACCAAGAGACGCCGATTATCGAAGCTGCGTTTGCGTAACTTGACCTCCTCGCTCTATCTTCAGGAACTGCGCAAACGGGTTTTAGTCTTTGATGGTGCTATGGGTACGCAGCTCATGGCGCTTGATTTGACTGCCGATGATTTTGGTGGGCCGGCCCAACAAGGCTGTTACGAAGCGCTTGTGCTCTCACGACCTGATGCAATCAGCAAGATTCATCGTGATTATTTGTTGGCTGGCGCAGATGTGGTGGAAACAAATTCGTTTACGGCATCGCGTTTAAAACTCGAAGAGTTTGGCCTGGGCGAGCAGACTGCGGAAATCAATCGTCGTGCAGCAATGCTAGCGCGTGAGGCTGCTGATGCCTATAGCACGCCTGAGAAGCCGCGCTTTGTGGCAGGCGCGCTTGGGCCGACCGGCATGCTGATTTCGTCGTCTGATCCCGCGCTCTCGAACATTACGTTTGATCAACTTGCAGTGCTTTATGGCGAACAAGCGCGCTACTTAGTCGAAGGTGGCGTCGATCTGCTGTTGCTTGAGACTAGCCAAGATTTGCTCGAGATGAAAGCCGCAATCGCAGGTATTGTGGCAGAATTTTCGCGCGGTTTACGCCAGGTACCGATTCAGGCCCAAGCAACCCTAGACGTCACCGGGCGGATGTTGTTGGGCACCGATATCGCTGCGGTGGTAGCAACTTTGGACGCACTGCCGATTGATGTGTTGGGCTTAAATTGTTCGACGGGTCCAAGTCATATGCGCGATCCGATTCGGTATATGGCGGAGCATTCGCGCTGTTTTATCAGCGTTGTGCCGAATGCGGGATTACCCCTAATGGGGGAGCGTGGTGAAACCATTTACCCGGAAAGCCCCGCGGAAATGGCTCCCGAATTACAGGGTTTTGTACGCGATTTTGGGGTCAATGTCATCGGTGGGTGTTGCGGCACAACTCCGGCGCATATTACCGCGTTCGCGCAAGCTGTCAGCGGACTCGTGGGGCGCACACCGAGTCCCAAGCCATTGCAAGCGGTTGCATCGGCGATGACAGCGGTCTCGTTGACGCAAGAGCCCCGTCCATTAATTGTTGGTGAACGGATTAATGCCCAAGGCTCGCGCAAAATGAAGCGCTTATTGCTCGAAGAAAATTACGATGACATCATGCTCATCGGGCGCGAACAGGTTGCGGGTGGTGCGCATGTCCTTGATGTGTGCTGTGCCTTGACCGAGCGAACCGACGAAGCCGAACAAATGGAAATGTTGGTGAAGCGGCTTGGTCAATCAACCGAGGCCCCACTCATGATTGATTCGACCGAACCCGCGGTTATTGCGCGTGCTCTGAAAATCTGTGCCGGACGCGCGATTGTTAATTCGATCCATCTGGAAAATGGCCGTGAACGTATCGACGCGGTGATGCCGCTGGTGCAAGCTACTGGTGCAGCGGTTGTGGCGCTCACGATTGATGAAGCCGGGATGGCGAAAACCGCCGATCGTAAACTTGCGGTGGCGCAACGCATTGCGAAAATATGCACCGAAGAATATTGCTTGCCGCCGGGTGCGTTAATTTTTGATGATTTGACGTTCACCCTCGCGACGGGTGATCCCGAATTTGCGACCTCGGCGTTAGAGACCATTGAAGGCATTCGTTTGATTAAGCGTGAGCTTCCAGGCGTTTTAACTTCGTTGGGTGTCTCGAATGTTTCTTTTGGCCTCAAGCCTGCTGCACGCGCTGCGCTCAATTCGGTGATGTTGCATCATTGTGTGCAAGCTGGCCTCGATCTCGCGCTGGTCAATCCAAAAGAAATTACTCCCTACGGTGAAATCGGCGCAGAAGAACGCGAACTGTGCGACGACTTAGTTTTCAATCGTCGCCCTGATGCATTACAGCGTGTGATTGAACATTGGGAAAACCAGCGCTCGAGCGATACGACAACTACGGTTGTTGAAGCCAGCGACAGTAATGAACCGGTGGAAGTTCGCATTCACAATGCGATTCTGCGGCGTCGTAAAGACGGGATCGAAGGCTTCATTGATGAGGCTTTGCGCAGGCATGATCCTGTCGAACTGCTCAATACGGTGCTCTTGCCAGCCATGAAAGACGTTGGCGATCGTTTCGGTGCGGGCGAGCTGATTTTGCCTTTTGTTTTACAATCGGCAGAAGTCATGAAGCGCGCCGTCGCTCACCTTGAGCAATTTTTGGAGAAAAAAGAGGGCCATACTAAAGGCAAAGTGGTATTGGCCACGGTGTTTGGCGATGTCCATGATATCGGCAAAAATCTGGTTGCGACAATTTTGAGCAATAACGGATATACCGTATACGATCTCGGCAAACAAGTGCCGATGCAAACGATTCTCGCGAAAGCGGAAGAAGTGCAAGCTGACGCGATAGGGCTTTCGGCGTTGCTGGTTTCGACCTCGAAGCAAATGCCGATTTGTGTCGCTGAACAAGAAGTTCGTAAGCTTGCTTATCCGGTGATTATTGGCGGTGCGGCGATCAATCGAGATTTCGGTCGTAGGATCGCCGTACTCGATGATCAGCCACCGCGTTTCTTTGCCCCCGGGGTTTTTTACGCGAAAGATGCCTTCGAGGGCTTGGATATTATGGACAAGCTCACGAGTGCGCCCGAACAACGAGAGGCGTTCCTCGAAAAAATTAAGCAAGAGGCTCTGGCGCCGAAGCGAACGCAGCCCAGCGCGCCAGCGCGCCTGCCCGGACAAACCGCCCGGCCGCGCTTAAGCGTCGCAACTCCGCCGGTACCACCGTTCTGGGGACTGCGGGTGTTGCCAACCGTGCCGGTGCAGGAGCTATGGGCGCATTTTGATCTCAAGAGTTTGTTTCGCTTATCGTGGGGCGGGAGCAATCTCAAAGGGGAGCAGTGGGAGCGTCTCCTGAGTGAAGAATTTGAGCCACGTCTACAGCGCTATCAGGCACAAGCCGAACGCGAGCCGCTGTTAGCGCCTGCTGTTGCATACGGATATTTTCCCGCTGCGGCAGAGGGAGACGATGTCGTTGTCTACTCACCGGATGATCATCAGCTTGAAATCGGTCGTTTCACGTTTACCCGCCAACCTGGTGGCGAATTCTTGTGCTTAGCTGATTATTTGCATGAATCAAATCAACATGAGCCGCGTGATGTGATCGCCCTGCAAGTTGTCACGGTCGGTCATGGGATTTCGACCCAGACCGAAGCCTTGCAAGCTCGCAATGATTATAGCGAAGCGTATTTCTTGCACGGATTTTCTGTGCAGTCCGCCGAGGCGCTGGCGGAGCACACGCACGCTCGCATTCGCCGCGAATGCGGTCTCGAGAGCGAGCAGGGCAAGCGTTATTCGTGGGGCTATGGGGCTTGCCCTGATTTGGCTCAGCACGAGGTTGTTTGGAAATTGCTCGATGTCGAACGTGCGATTGGGGTGAGCCTGACGGAAAGTTATCAACTCGTCCCCGAACAATCCACCGCGGCGATTGTCTTGCATCATCCTCAGGCGTCGTATTTTAATGCGAATGCCACTCGCGTTGTCGAGACGGTATAAATATGGGTCTTGTTTTGCCGGAAATCAGCATCGTTGTCCCGGTCTATAATGAAGAAGGCAATGTCGAAGAATTACTCGAGCGTCTTTTTTCGATTATGTCTGGCCTGACGACGGTCACCGCTTTTGAATTTGTTGTGGTCAACGATGGCAGTACTGATGGGACGCTCGAGCGGATGAAACCGCTCCTCGCGCGTTTCCCAATGTTACGGATCGTCAATCTTTCGCGAAATTTTGGACACCAACTAGCCGCGACTGCTGGACTCGATGCTGCTCGTGGTGAGGCCGTGATCCTTATGGATGGCGACTTGCAAGATCCGCCTGAGTTGATTGCTGATTTTATTGCGCATTGGCGTGCGGGTTATGACGTTGTCTACGCAATGCGTCGTAAGCGTGACGGCGAAAGCCGATTTAAGCTCATTACGGCGAGCCTCTTTTATCGCGTGATTCGCCGTTTGACCAATGTCGCAATACCTGTTGATACGGGTGACTTCCGTTTGATGAGTCGGCGCGTGCTGGTGGCCTTGAGTCACGTACGCGAGCGGCATCGCTTTTTGCGTGGACTCGTGAGCTGGGTCGGGTACCGCCAAATTGGTGTGGGCTATGATCGAGCAGAGCGTTTTTCGGGCACGACGAAGTACCCGCTCTCGAAAATGATTAAATTTGCCTTGGATGGCATTACCTCGTTTTCAGAAATACCGCTTCGTTTTGCGACGTATCTCGGCTTTGTCACAAGCGGGTTCGCATTTATGTACTTGCTTATTGTGCTCATCTTGAATATCTTGCACCTGAACTTGCAAGGCTACACCTCGACAATGGCAGCCATTTTATTCTTGGGCGGCGTGCAGCTTATAGGTATTGGTATTTTAGGTGAATATATTGGGCGCATTTATGATGAAGTAAAAGGGCGACCACTCTATCTGGTCGCTGATGTCTTGTCGGCAGATGGAGTAATTGCAGAGTGAGTATCCGCTGGCGGCTTTGGGGGTCAGTCACCCTCGTTTTTCTGTTGACTTTGGGGTTCTTTGTTGGCTTTTTACGCGTACCCCTCGAAGTGTGGCTCCTGCGTCAACCTCATGTTGCGAGCATCATATTTCTTGTCTGCGTTGCTCTCGCTTTGGTGCCGCTCTGGATTCTGTTGGGCTGGTTGATTAATCGCAGAATCTGCAGCGAGCGCGATATCGTGCCTTTTGGATTACCAGTCTTGGCCTCGGTGCCAAACTGGAAAAACACGAGAAAGCTGACCCCTTGGCTGCGCGGCTTAACGATCGAATCATTTTTGCAGATCGTCACGTTTTTGCTTCACGGCAACGATGCGGGCCGCAAAACCTTAGTGTTTACGAGTCCTGACCAAGGTGATGGAAAATCATTAATCGCGATGAATGTGGCGATCGCTTTTGCGTCGGTCGCGCCGCGGGTTTTGATTGTTGATGCAGATGTGCGTCGTCCATCGCTGCATGCAAAATTCGAGGTGTCGAATGAAATTGGTCTTGCCGATGTCTTGGCTGGTTCCACAACACTCATGAGTAGTGTTCTCGTTACTCGTCATGCTGGGCTCGATTTATTGACAAGCGGGACGCATACTGATAGTCCCTATCAATTATTGCAGTCGGAGCGTTTCGATTATTTTCTCGAGGAAGCACTGCGCGTCTACCGTTTAGTGATCATCGATTCTCCGGCACTTGAGCCGGTTATCGATGCAACGGTGCTGTGTAAAAAAGCTAGCGCTACGATTCTTGTACTCGGAGCCGGTGACACCCAGTATCGTTCGCTCGAAACTGCCCTGCAGCGGTTGTCCCGCGTCGGGGTGAGTGTGGGGCAGCACAACCTGCTCGGGGTGATTCTCAACCGCACCCGCCCGGCTGCCAAACCCGGCGACGAGTATACCCCACCACCTGGGACCGCGTCACTGCGTTTCCCCTAGTGCCCTTCACGCATGGCTATGTGTCTTTCGGTCTATAAGACCGATGTCGGCGCATGGTTTTTTCCTGCGATGACGTATGCTGTGTGGCTCATTCTTCTGGCGATTTGAGGAGGCTGGTTGTGGTTCGTAGCTTGGGATTTCTCGCGATGCTGCTCATGTTCGGCGTGGCAGGTTGCGCAGGCGGTGGGGGGAGTTCCTCCAGCGCAGGATCGGTCGTACCTGCTGGCGCCGGGAATCCCACGATTGTCACTCAGCCACCGACCAGCGCGAGTGCCGCGACGAGCGTGACGGCAACTATCGGCACGCCAGGCTCAGGCAGCGCTTCGAGCAGCAATAGTTCAAGCGGGAACGGCATCGGCACGTACACTCAAGCTGGCACCACCAATGGGAGCGTGGCTTCAGGTTCCGGCAGTGCCACCAGCAACAGTGCGATCAGCGCGACGACAACGACAACGGCCTGCACCACCCAGACCACGACTAGTAGCAGCGGGGGCAGCGTCACCCAGCAGATCGGCTGCCCAACCCCGACTTCGTCTCCGTAAAGGGTGCTAGCCCGCTCCGGCGCCGACGCGGTCGGCGCTTGGCTCGACCATGAGCGCCGGGTCGAGGATTGCTCGTAGGCGAGCTTCGCCCAAATCGGTGGTTCTGAGCGCTACTTGCAGAACCGTCTCGCCTGTCTTGGCAGCTTCTTTGGCGATTGCAGCTGCCTTGTCGTAGCCAATGATTGGCGCGAGGCTCGTGCAGATGGCTAAGCCGCGCTCGACCATTTCTGGTCCGCTGCTGGTTGCGGTTAAACCGGTAATACACTGTCGCGTAAAGTTGGTGATCACCGCCGCGAGCAATTCGGCGGATTCAACCAAGTCGTACGCAACGAGCGGCATCATAAGGTTGATTTCGAAATTCCCGGTTGTCCCCGCGAAGCCGATCGTGGCGTCGTTGCCTAAGACTTTGGCGCAGACCATCAGCACCGATTCGCAGATGACCGGATTGACTTTGCCCGGCATAATCGACGAGCCCGGTTGAACTTCGGGGAGCGCGATTTCCCCAATCCCAGCTCGTGGGCCCGAGCCCAACCAGCGGATGTCGTTGGCGATTTTATAGAGCGAGACCGCAATCGTTCGCAGGCTTGCGCTGGCTTCTACCGCATTATCGAGCGTTGCTTGCGCCTGGAAGTGGTTGCTCGTTTCACGGATTGCGAAGCCATACGACACGCTCAGGTGCTTGGCCGCAGCCGCGGGGAAATCGGGATGGGTGTTGATGCCGGTGCCAACCGCCGTGCCCCCGAGCGCGATTTCGGTTAATTCGCTGAGGGCGTGTTCGGCTCGAGCGATGCCGCGTTCGATCTGCCCGGCGTATCCGGTAAATTCCTGGCCTAAGCGAATCGGGGTGGCATCTTGCAGATGGGTGCGGCCTGTTTTGATGATATCGTGAAAGGTCGTGGCTTTTTGCAGCAATGCGGCTTGAAGCTCGCCTAAAGCTGGTAAGAGCGCCTCTTGTAAAGCCGATGCTGCTGCGAGGTGCAGTGCTGAGGGGATCACGTCGTTGGATGACTGGCCGAAATTCACATGATCGTTCGGGTGAACCGGTTTTTTTGAGCCAAGTTCGCCGCCCAGAATCTGAATCGCCCGGTTCGCGATGACCTCATTGGCATTCATATTCGTGGAAGTTCCACTGCCGGTTTGGAAGACATCGACCACAAAGTGTTGATCGAGCTGCCCATCGGCCACTTCGCTGGCTGCTTGGACGATCGCGGGGACGAGCTCTTTCGGTAAGAGCCCGAGGTCACCGTTGGTCTTTGCGGCGGCAGCTTTGATGCGCCCAAGTGCTTGCACGAAGCGTCGCGGTAAACGCAGTTGGCTAATCGGGAAGTTTAGGACTGCGCGTTGTGTGCCCGCGCCCCAGAGTGCGGTTGTGGGGACGGGCAGTTCTCCCATGGTGTCTTTTTCGTTGCGCGTGGATGGTGCTGTCGATCCTATCATAACGAGGCAATGGCGTTAGACGATTGAGGCCAGCGCGCCTTCGATCGTCGGGTACTTGAACGTATAGCCATTGGCGAGCAGGCGAGCCGGTAAGACGCGCTGGCCTTCCGTCGCGATCACCATGCCTTCACCGAGCATCATTTTGAGAGCGAAGCTGGGCACCGGTAGGATAGCAGGTCGGTGGACCGCATGGCCCAGTGCAACCGTAAAGGCTTTATTCGTGACGGGGTTAGGCGCCGTTGCGTTGACGATGCCATCTTCGCCGTCGATTGCCCGTAGATAGATTGCGATCAAATCGTCGATATGAATCCACGAGTACCATTGCTGGCCATCGCCGACGGGGCCGCCCCCGCCGCTTTTGAAAATCGGTAAAAGCCGCGCGAGCATTCCGCCATCTGGACCGAGTACAAGACCCGTGCGAATCAGGCTTAGGCCCATATCGAGTTCCAGAGCATACTGGGCTTCGTGTTCCCACGCGACGCACAGCTCGGCTAAAAAGTCTTGACCAGCTGGGCTTTTTTCGTCGAACGTGGCATTTTTTGAAAAGCCGTAGTAGCCGATGGCGGAAGCGGAGATATAGCGTCGTGGTCGCCGTGGCTGATGGCTCAAAGCGTGCAGAAATGCTCGCGGTGCATCGACCCGGCTGGTACGGAGGGCTGCTTTGACTGCGGGAGTCCACTTTTGGGCGATTGATTCGCCTGCGAGATTGACGACGACGTCGTAATCTTGAGCGAGATCCGCGGCTTTCTGGGGTTCGCGCAGCGACGCACAGACAATTTCATCTTGCCGGAGGCGTAATGCACGAATAAGATGCTGGCCGACAAAGCCGTGTTGGGCACCGAGGAGCAGAATTTTCATGCAGAGCTTGCCTTTCCGATACGTGCTTCGAGTTCATCAGGATCGCGAGGGATCGCGGCGGTGAGGTTTTCGGGCGCGTCGCTGGTGACGAGAATGTCGTCTTCAATCCGAATGCCTATTCCACGAAAACGGGGATCACAGTCGGCGTCGGGTTGGATATAGATGCCAGGTTCAACCGTCAGGACCATCCCCGGCTCTAGCAAGCGGTACTCTTTACCGAGTGTATAGGCACCCGCATCATGCACATCGAGACCTAGCCAGTGGCCGGTGGAGTGCATATAGAAGGGCCGGTAGGCTTCGCGTTCGATGAGTTCGTCGACGCCGCCCTGGAGGATCCCAAGCTCAACCAAGCCGTTGGTGATCACTCGCACCGCGGCCTGGTGGTAGGCGCGAAACGATGTGCCGGCGCGGACGTGGGCGATAGCTTCGCGCTGGGCGAGCGCGACAATCTCATAGAGCGCTCGCTGTTCGGTCGAGAAGTGTCCGTTGACGGGCCATGTACGTGTGACATCGCTTGCGTAATTATCGAGTTCGCAGCCACTATCAACGAGCACGAGCTCTCCATCGCGCAGCAGCTCGCTGTTGTTGGTGTAATGCAGAATGGTGGCGTTAGCGCCCGCCGCCACAATCGAGGAGTAGGCGAGGGCTTGCGCACCACGATCGCGGTATTCGGCCTCGATCAGGCCTTGCAGCTGGTATTCGTAGATGCCGGGTTTGCTGTGCTCGAGCCCGCGGGCGAAGCCGGCTGCAGTTATCGCGGCAGCCCGGCGCATCGTTGCGAGCTCGTGGGCGCTTTTGAAGAGGCGTAACTCGTGGAGAATGCTCCCTGGGGCGGTGAACTGATGGGGTGCCCAGCCACCGCGTCGCACCTTGTTGCGGGCTTCGCGTACGGCGCTGAGGATAATGCGGTCCATGGCGTCATCGTGCCCGAGATCATAAAAGGCGTTGCGACACCCGACCAGTAGGGCAGGCAGGCGTGTCGCGAACTCCTCGATGTTGTAGGCCTCGTCGGCGCCAAAGGCATCGAGCGCTCCCTCTGGGCCGAGGCGTCGGCCTGTCCAGATCTCGCTTTCACGATGGCGCGGACGGACGAAGAGGATAGACACGTACGTGTCTTCGCGCGGGACGAGCAGCAGGACGGCATCGGGTTCGGGCCAGCCGGTGAGATAGAAAAAATCAGAATTTTGGCGGAACGGATATTCCGTGTCGGCGTTACGCACCGCTTGGCGGGCTGCGGGAATGATTGCGATTCCCCCATTGAGCTGTGCGGTAAAACGGGTTCTGCGCTCAGCGTATTCGTCGATCATCTTGCGCCCACGGGTTCTGCAACTAGCCAACCGGTTCATCCACTCGATCTCTCTCCAGCCACAATAGCGGTGACATAACAGATACTGATGTTTCGTATTGATGAGCACAAATTGCCCGAGCGTTTTGATGATCGCCGCAATTACCCGTATCGTAGCCGTGATCTTTTTCACGAAGCAAATCGTCTCTATGGCGCTGCTGATGTTGTTGCATTGCACGATCCCATTGAGGCGAAAAAACTCAAGGAGCGCGCCCTGGCGACGTACGAGCAAGCGCGGAAATTGCAAAAAGACCACGCGGACAAGGCTTCAAAATGGACCAAAATGAAGCCGGTTGCCCTCAAGCTACTCTTTGGCTTGATTGCGACCGCGGAAATTGTGAGTATTCCGGTGCTGATCGCAACCATGTATGTGATGTGTAAACAGAAACCGTCAGCTAGCTAGAGGGTACCTCGACGGGGTCCCAGGACAAAAGCCCCAGGCGTTCTTGCGGCAGTGCTCCAGGGACGAGCGCTGATATTCCGAATCCTTAGAGATGATCTAGAAGGCTTTTTCCGTTCTTTTCTCTCTCGTTAATTTTTTGTATTAATCTTTCTCTCTAATGTAATGTCGGGGTCTGCTCATGGCCGCTTTTAATGAGATACAACGTGGGGCACCGCAGTCGATTCAACTTGCGGTTACTGAGGTGCTTGATGAAAATTATCCGGGCGCAGCTGCGTACGCGCAAAAGAATGCGCCAACGGCCGTCATGGCATCTGATGTGGCCGTCTTGGGCGGGGTTGGACCTTCGTATATGCAGGCGGTTGAGGCCTTGGCTTTTTCGCAGCACGCCTTCGTGGGAAATAGTAATCTGACGAATTTACGCGCCTTTGCCACGAATGGTGGCAAGGGAGCCGAAGCAAAAAGTACTGAGACAAATTACGGCAAGAATAATTCGGTTGGTGTTTTTAATCCCACATTTTACGCACCGTCTGGGGTTGGCGCGCGCAACGGCGGTAGCGGTGGGAATAGTGGCGGCGGCTATGGGCGCACTGCTGGCGGCAACGTCGCTAGTACGGGTGTCGAGCGGATGATTGAATTACTCTTGGCGCAATCGCTTGGGCAGGGTGGGCAATCGAACGGTGTGCTGCCGCTCACGAGCGATGCGGTGACATTGGTGGGGCGTAGCCCACAGTCTGAGGCAAATGCTTTCCATGAGTTGACCGGTGCGCTCGTACTTTTACTCTCGGAACAAATGAATAAAGCGGGTGCAAGTGCAGCTGCGCCGAGTTCGCAAGTTCGCCAACTCTTGGCGGAATTAGCGCAACAACAGCAAGCCGGCAGTACTCTCGCGCAACCGCAGTTACAAGCCTTGATGGATGAGCTCTCGGTGATGCAACTCATCGAGAGTACGCGCAGCAATAGTGCTGCGCAAGCTAGCAATCCGATGGTCAATACGATTCTGCAATTAATGCAGAATTTGTTGGGTGCGCAAAGTGGCGGCAGCGTGAGCGCATCACAAATGCAGAGTTTGTTGATGACCCTCATGAAAAATATGAATAGCGGTGGCAGCGAGAATTCGGCTGCGGTTGAGATGATGCAAGAACTGCTACCGGAATTAATGGCCACCTTGTCGGCCGAAATGACGCCGGTTCCCGGTAGTGTCGCGACCCCGTCGGGCGGCTTGTTGTCCGAAGGTATACGCTTGGCACCCTTCCGAGCGCGGATTGGTAGTGACGGCAGTTTGAGCGCAAATGTTGCGGGGGCAACCGCGACGCCGTCGGTCACCATGCAAGCCTCGAACAGCGGTGTCTTGACCATTCTCGATGACGTGCAAGGGAAGATCGCCGGAGGGTTCGGCATCGGGGCTTCGCTCGGCCAAAATGCGCAAGGAGCAACGCGGTTGCAGACTGGCACCTTTTCTTGGAACGCGGGGAACGATGCGATCGCGCTCACTGCCCAGGGTGAAGCCGCAGTGACTTCAGATGCAGGCAAGAGTTGGAGTACACTGCCGCGTGAAGGCATCTCTAACTATAATCCAGGTAACGGTGGCCCCGTTTTGACGTATAATCCCGCGGCCAAGACGGTCGTGTTCAACGCGACCGGTAGCGACAACGACACTATTGTCGCGACGATGCGTGCCGATACTGATGGGGTGAGCTTCGATGCAATTGAAGGCCAGAATGGTCTGACGGTCAGCGGCCAACTTGCCGCGGTGCTCGGTTAGGGAGGGGAGTCATGATCGATCCACTTCAAACCGGCGGTATCGAGCCGTCGAACGGAGTTTCACCCTACTCGGCGGATCCGGTGTCGGATGGTGCAAGCGGCACAACGTCTGCGGATGGCGCTGCTAGCTTACCAGGCGATGTGCAGAGTTCCAATCGCTACGACGCCCCGTCGCTTGGTTGGCACGCCCAACTGGCAGATATCGCCCAGCAGCAAGGGAGTCTGACACCTGAATCGCAGATCGATTTGAGCCCCTTCCTGGCCTTGCTCGAACAGCACAATCCTGATCGGCAAGAAGATCCGTTTGATCGAGATTTCCGTAATTTTTTCAATAACACCGAGAATACAAACGGGTCGAGCTAGTTAGCTCGACCCGTTTGTATTCAAGAACGATTGCGTGCTATTTTGTGACGCTGGATACTTGTGCTTCGGTTACAGCCGAAGCTTTATTCCCCCACGACGAGCGAATGTAGGTGACCACGTTCGCGATGTCTGCGTTGGAGAGGGTGCCTTTCCAGGGTGGCATCACGCCGTTATAGGTCGCGCCGCCAACTTTGATTGCGCCGTTGAGGCCGTAGAGCAGCGTATGTTCTACCGCTTTGGGGTTCCCGGTAACGTACGCGTTGCCAGCCAGTGGCGGGAATGCTCCGGGCATGCCAGCTCCACTGGCACCGTGGCAGCTCGAGCAGTTTGCAGCATAGATCTTGGCGCCTGGTCCGCTTGTATCGGTGCTTGCAGTGCCCGATCCGCCCGTGGGGGCGCTCACGCTGCTTGCAACTGTTGGTGACGCTGCGCGTCCAGCGGCGATTTGCATTTGGGCGAGGACGCTCAAGGCAATCGTGCCAGCTACGGTCAGTGCGGTGATGCTGACTAACCACGGACGACGCGAGAGCCGCCGACTTGGATTGCGATCAAGCCAAGGCAGCAGGATCAGCACCGTGAGCAAGCCTCCGGGCAAAACGACCGTGCCCAGCAGCTCGAGGTTCGGCGGCAGATACTTGAGCAAACCGAACAGCGAGAGGAAGTACCACGCGGGATAGGGTTGGAACGAGGTTTGGTTGGGATCGGCTTTATCGTCGAGCGGTGCCGGTGACATCACCGCTAAGGCGCAGATCAGTGCGAACACGATGAACGAGACGACCGCGTCCATGAAGAGTTGGTTGGGCCAGAAGCGGCCCGGTTTCATTTTCTTGAGTTCCGCTTCGTCAACCGCGGGGCCAGCGCCACCGTTATGACGGAAGATCGCCAAGTGCATACCGGTGAGGGCGAGCAAAAGCGCTGGCATCAGCCAGACGTGAACGCCGAAGAAGCGGTTGATGGTGAGCGTCCCGATCGTTGCGCCGTCTTGCAAGAACGTTTGAATGCCTGAACCGATGACCGGCACGGTGCCGGCAATATTGATGGCGACCTGCGAGGCGAAGAAGGCATTGAGATCCCACGGCAAGAGGTAGCCGGTGAGGCCCATGACGAGGGTAAAGAGGAAGAGCAGCACGCCGACAACCCACTGAACTTCGCGCGGCTTTTTGTATGCGCCAAAAAGTAAGACTTGTAAAAGATGCATGACCACTAGCGCGATCATCGCCGTTGCGCCCCAGTAATGGAGGCTGATGACGAACGACCCGAGCGGCACCTTGTCATAGATGAATTTGGTCGATTCCCAAGCTGTTGCCGCTGACGGTGCATAGTAGAACGTCAGGAAAATGCCGGTAACAACTTGCAGGATGAGCGCGAACATTGTCGCGCTGCCAAAGACGTACCAGTAGCTCGCGCCACCGGGGACATCTTCGGTCAGGAATTGAGTGAGAGCAGAGACAGCGCCAGTGCGCTCCTCAAGCCACGCCAACATGTATGACTACTCCTTAACTATACGCGACGATAATGCGAGCTGGATCGGACGAGCGGTAATCGATCCAGGTAATTTCTGCTTTGCCGCTGGTTTCGCGGAATGGCAGAGGATCGAGGCCGCGGGGTGCTGGGCCCGCCAGATGGGCGCCGGTTGAGCCATCGAATTGCGATCCGTGGCAGGGGCACGCGAAGCGGTGTGAATCGTTATCGTAGTTGAATTTGCAGCCAAGGTGGGGGCAAATCGAGCTAAACATCACAAAACCGAGATTCACCACCGGAAAGTCGACCTTGCCGGCGGCGTCTTCAAACAGATCGGGCCGGGCGGCCTTGAACGCAGCCAAGCGGGTTTCGGGCATTTTAACACCCCAAACGAACTGCTCGTTTTCGCTCTCGGGCAAATAGCCGTCTTGCGATTTGACGGTCAGCGTGATGCGTACTGGCTTATCGGTCGCGGCGATGAACTGCTTCATGTCCGTATCGTTCAAAGCAGACCAGGTGCCGCCGCCGGTCCCAGCAATGGGGGCGAGCGACCCGAGTAGCGGTACCGCGAGGACGAGACCGATAACGCCGCCGACCGCGACTACTGCATTCGCCATCATTTTGCGGCGGGTGATGGCTTCCGGCGTTCCGGGATCTTTATACGCTTCCGCTTCGGACAATGCGAACTCCATTTTCAGAGGACAAGTAGATCGATGAGCCTCTCAATAGGTTCATCGGTGCATAATGGCCTCATTTAACACGCTCCGCGCGCCATTCCCTTGCAGGGCGTGGCTTGCAGTTACGCTAGATCCGGAAGGTGCTGGCGCCCGCGTTGAGTTCGCTGGAAACGTTGACCAGATCGGCAGTGCGGATCGTGAGAGCCTCGACCGTACGGAGTTGCTCTTCGACGGCGGCACCGACTTCACGGGCGTTCGAGGCGTTGTCTTCGCTGACGGTCGCTATTTGGGTGATTGCTTGGGCGACGAGTTCGGTCGCGCTTTGCATCGCGTTGCTCGAAACGCGACATTGCTCAACGGTCGCGGTGACCCGCGTGGTTGCGCCCGAAACCGCTTCGACTTTCATGATCATGTCGCTGACGTCATCGTGGATAATGCTTGCTTCTTTATTGGTTTCTTGCACGACGTCGGTAATGGCATCCAACGCGAATTTTGCTTCGCTGCCCAAATTCGCACAACGTGCGACTTCATCGCTCCCGGTTTCCATCGCGCTGATGACTTCTTGGACTTCGCGCTGAATTTTGGCGATTTGAGAAGTGATATCTTTGGTCAGCGATAGCACGGTTTCAGCAAGCTTACGCACTTCTTCGGCGACCACGGCAAAGCCGAGGCCGTTTTCTCCTGCACGCGCGGCTTCGATAGCGGCATTGAGTGCGAGCAGATTGGTCTGATCAGCGATTTCGTCAATCGTCGAAACACTATCGCCGACTTCGCTGGAATGCTTGCCGAGGGTTTTGATCATCATCGAGCAGGTTTCGACGATGCCCCGCACGGCATCGATACTCGCCATGGTGGAAGAAACGGCACTGCCGCCTTTGCGGGCGCTATCTGCCGCACGGCTCGCTGCTTCGGCGACGGTATTCGCGCTTTCGGTCGTCTTCGAAAGCGTACTGCGCAACATATCCAGGGCCGAGGTGACCTCGTGCACCGCGATATCTTGACCATCGGTTCCTGCGCTGACGAGGGCAACCTGGTTGACCAATTGCTGCACGTGGCTATTGACCTGGCGGGTGGAATTTAATTGCTCAGAGATGCCATCGGTAATGCTGGTAATCGCTTGAGTGATATGATTGCTGGCAATACTGAGTTCGTTATTGGAAATCGTCAGTGCTGCTGTGCGATTATCAACGGCATTCGCGTTCGTTGCAACGGTATTCACGAACGAACGTAAATGCTGCACCATCTGAGCGAGAGCGTTTCCAAGCCGATCGCTCTTATTTTGCGGAATCACATTGACAACGAGATTGCCATTCGCAATCGCCTCGGCGACTTCGGCCATCGCGCGCTGATTCTGTAGCATGTGCTCAAACGATGCGGCGAGCATGCCCAGTTCATCTGTCCCGGCCGGGGGCAGCGTGCCCTCAATTTGTAGGTCGCCATGCGAAAGTTGCTCGGCTGCCGAGGTGAGGCGGCCTAAGGTTTTGAGCAG
This sequence comes from uncultured bacterium, assembly GCA_903829325.1. Lineage (GTDB taxonomy): Bacteria > Vulcanimicrobiota > Vulcanimicrobiia > Vulcanimicrobiales > Vulcanimicrobiaceae > CAIKPM01. The sequence goes on along the minus strand of CAIKPM010000054.1, from coordinate 27,184 downwards.
TCCGCTTGCCAAGAACCACAGCAAGCCCATGATGCAGATTGTGCCTAATGAAGCGATGATGGTAATCAGCTGCTTTTTCTGATCGCTTTCGTGGACTAATTGCTCGGCGGCTGTTTGCGTGCCAAGTGCGGCTTCTTTCTCGAGAGCCTCAAATGCCACGGGTAAATCGTTCGATGGGGCTAAATTTTCGACCGTGACGGTGTGAATCGCGCCGGCGATATCGCCACGGAGTGCCCGATCACGCAGGCGCTGCGTGAACACATCGTAGCTACTCAGGTCGCTTTTAATACGTGCAAGCAGGTCGCGCTCTTTATCGGTAACGACTTCTTGAGTCGCATCGGCGAGCGGTTTATTGACGGCCTCACGGGCGGCAACAGCTTGCTGGTAGGTTGTTTCTGCGAGGGCATGTTGACTCGGATCACGTGCTGCGATAACCGCAGCATACATATTCGATTGATCATCGTCGGTCGTCCATTGGACGAACGCTTCGGCGACATTGGGACCTAATTTGAGCAGCGCTTCATTGGTGTTTGCTTGATTGCCCAGCTGAGAGATGCTCACATTCGCAAGAATATTGAGCCCGACTAGGATTACCGTCACAATAGTGCCTATGAGCAAAAATTTCGCTTTGACACTAAACGTACGTTTTTTCGTTGTCATTGTGCATCCATTTCTCAGCAAGGTATCAACTGATCATGTTTTCGGAGCGAATGAGTTGAATCTGAGAACAGAAAAATAATTCTGGAAAAAATTAACATTTATTTTTACGTCTTAGTCTCTGCGAAGAAGCACGCGCTCCAGTCGGATATCTCAGACCGAAACGCGTGCTTCTGATAATTCGTGCTAGAAAATGCGGGGTTTAGAGAAAGAAATTGACTCCAATGAAGCCGCTATGTCCGCCATTTTTTGTGATGGGCGAATAGAGGCGACCCTCGAGATAGGTATGGCGCGCGATGTGCGTGCCGGCGAGGAAATCATACGTCAAACCGCCGCTGCCTTGGGAATTCCAGCGACCGACCCCGAGCCCGGCCCCGGCATAGCTTTGGGTAAAGACTGTTTTGCGCAATTCGGCGGTCAACGCATAGCGGCCACCGGTGGCGAAGGGGATTGCTAATGAGGCTTGGGTGCGAAAGCCTTTGACATGGACCGCGTGGGAACGGAGGTGCTGAGTGACGACGATCCCGCCAGTTGTATTGCCCGATTTTTGGATGAAGAACCCAGGAGCGACGCTCGTGTCAAGTGCCGAGGCCATTCCGGTCGTTGCAACTAGCAGCAACGCGCTGAAACTCAGGCGTGAAAAGAGGCGGTTCATGCGAATTCCTTTCGTGCCAAGTTGGCACAGTGGGTGATGAAGTAATGAGCAGCCGCGAACATACGCGTAAACGCGGGCTATGCCCTCGTCGAAAGGGAAGCTTGGCACCATGCCCTTGATACTCGTGCCGACTCCCCTCGGCCATCTGCAAGACATCACGCTTCGGGCCCTGGCGGTATTGCGCCAAGCTACGTTGATCGTGGCCGAAGACACACGCGTCACCCGCAAGCTCTTGAGCGCACACGAAATCCTTGCCCACGAAATTGCGACGTATAACGAATACACGAGTCCCGCTGGAGTCGACGCGATCCTTGCGCGCGCGAGCAGCGAAGTCGTAGTTCTGGTGAGCGATGCCGGTATGCCGGGAGTATGTGACCCCGGCTCGGTGCTAGTGCAGCAGGCTCGCGAGCGCAGCATCGCCGTCGAGGTCTTGCCGGGGCCGACCGCGTTTATTGCCGCAGCGGTCCTTTCCGGCTTCCCTTTACTCGGGATGTCGTTCGAGGGCTTTGTGCCGCGGGGGGCCGGTGCAAAATGGACCGCGATTGAGGCAGTGCTAGCGAGGCAGGCGACCAGCGTATGGTACGAGACACCGCATCGAGTGAGCGAGACTCTTGGGGTATTAGCCGAATTTGCCCCAACGCTGCCGGTGTTTTTGCTGCGCGAATATACCAAGCGTTTTGAGCAACAGGTACTGGGTTCTGCGGAGCAGGTGTTGGCAGCTTTGCCGCAGCCGGTGCGCGGTGAGTTTGTGCTCGTGCTCGATGGGCGTTCGTTTCAGCGTGCGACTCTCTCGGTTGATGAGGTCGATCAGCAAATCGATCAGCTCTTGGCCGATGGGCGGCCACCGACGATCATTGCCAAACGTTTAGCGAAGTTGGGGCTTGGGTCGCGTAACGAGCTCTATCGCCGGGCGTGCGAGCGCGGGAAGCCTGACTCCGACGCGGAAAACGCGCTGGCATGTCGCAGAAAACCACCTTTATAACGACGCCGATCTATTATATTAGCGGTGAACCGCACATCGGACACGTGTACACGACAATTGCGGCCGATGTTTTGCGGCGCACCGCATTGACCCGAGGCAGCGCTTTTTTGCTCACTGGGACCGACGAGCACGGTCAAAAAGTGGCTGCCGCGGCCGCTGCGGCCGGTATTTCGCCTCAAGCTTGGACGGACGCTCTCGTCCCGCGTTGGCAAGCACTCACGACGCGTTTTGGGGTCGTCTGCGATGATTTTATTCGGACCACCGAAGAACGACACCAGCGCGTCGTTGTCGCGGTATTTGAAGCGCTCAAGGCACGCGGCGAGGTCTATCTAGGCACCTACGAAGGTTGGTATTGCACGAATGACGAGACGTTTTGGCTTGAAGCAAAATTAGTCGACGGCCGCTGCCCCAATCCGGAGTGTCGCCGTGAAGTCCAATGGATTTCAGAGCAAAATTGGTTTTTTTCGTTAGCGAAATATCGTGACCGGTTGCTTGCGTATTATCGTGCGAATCCGCACTGGTTAAAGCCTCAATCGGTCTGGAACGAAATGTACGCGGCGATTGAAAGTGGCTTAGAAGATCTGTGCATTTCACGCAGCAACGTGAGTTGGGGTGTGCCATTGCCCGATAGTCGAGTGATGTATGTCTGGCTTGATGCGTTGTTAAATTATATTAGCGCGATTGGGTACGGGGTTGATCCATCTCGCTTTGAAGCATATTGGCCGGCGGATGTGCAACTCATCGGCAAAGATATTGCGCGTTTTCACGCGATTATCTGGCCAGCATTGCTCTGGGCGCTCGACTTACCGCTCCCGCGTCTGGTGTACGCGCATGGCTGGTTGACGGTCGATGGGCAAAAGATGAGCAAAAGTCGTGGCAACGTGGTGAACCCGTTTGCTTTGGCCGATCGTTTTGGGGCTGATGCGGTTCGCTATTTTCTCTTGCGCGAGGCCGCATTTGGCAGCGATTTCTCCTACTCTGAACAGAAAATTCTGCAACGCTACGTCAGTGATTTAGGCAACGATCTTGGCAATCTCGTGCATCGTTCGCTCGCAATGCTGGCAAAATACCGTGATAGTCTGGTGCCGGCGATTGCGCCTTCCTCGCTGGTGTTGCCGGCTCAGCATTTGGGTGAACGCGTGTACGAGGCGTTTGCGGGCTTGCAATTTCGCGAAGGTCTCGATGCCGTGTGGGAGTTGGTCAGCGGTCTCAATCGCTTGATCGATGAACGCAAGCCGTGGGCGTTGGCCAAAGCAGGAGAAGATGCGGCGCTGGATGCGTTGCTGTATGAAATCTGCGAGGGTTTGCGTTGGATCGCGCTTTGCTTGGAACCAATTATGCCCGAAAAAGCTCGAGCGATGTGGCAACAGTTAGGCCTGGCGGGTGAGCCTACGGGATCTTGGGCTGAGTTGTTGCAGTGGGGCTTGCTGCCACCCGGTACACGGACCGTCCCCGGTGCACCGTTGTTTCCTCGTCTGCTTGATGATGTGCCCGTTGCATGATCGATACGCATGCGCATGTTCACGACCAAGCGTTTGAGGCTGACCGAGCCGAGATCATTGCGCGAGCGCGTGCGGCGGGAGTTACTGGTCTTGTGGTGGTTGGTACCGATCTTGCCGATAGTGCACGAGCGATTCTAGTCGCGCACGAATTTGGCACGGCGGTTGCGGTGGGGATTCATCCCCACGAAGCCGCGCAAGCTCCAGCCGATCTCCCGGCGGCGTTTGCTCCGCTTCTCGCTAGTGCGGACCATCTCGTGGCGATTGGCGAAATCGGCTTGGATTATCATTACGAACATAGTCCGCGCGAAATACAGCAGCAGGTGTTGCGCGCTCAACTGCTGCTGGCGGATCACTACGATTTGCCCCTTATTTTCCACGAGCGCGAAGCCTTGGATGATTTTATCAGCATTCTTCGGGCGGAAAATACCCGGCGGGGCGAGTTGGGGCGCAAGCCCTTACAGGGTGTCATTCACTGCTTCACCCGCGATCTGGCGGCGGCGAAAATATACACCGAAGAATTCGGGCTTAAGCTCGGTATCGGTGGTGTGCTGACGTTCAAAACAGCGCAAGCATTGCGTGAAGCCGTAAGCGCGGTGGGGCTTGCCGCGATTATCCTAGAGACCGACTGCCCGTATCTCGCACCTGTGCCTTACCGCGGGCAACGCAACGAACCCGCCTTTGTTGCCGCGACGGCACAAAAGTTGGCAGAGCTGTTAGGCTGCTCTTTGGCTGAAGTGCTCGCAGTGACGACAGAAAATGCACGAGCGCTTTTTGGCTCGCTACCAACTTTGTATAACTCGTAGGTAAAACAAGCGCATATCAACGGCGTTCGTTTGATATGCGCATCGATTGGACAACATGGACTATGAAGAAAATACGAGCATCCCTGTTTTTGGTTACGGGCGTTTTTGCGCTTGGGTTCCCTGTCGCGACGATGTCGGCAGCATCAGCCGATTCGTATTCGACCGATGCGATTATTGCCGGTGCGGCTGGCATTATCACCGCGATTATTTACGATTCGAATAACCATCCATACTATATTAGAGATAATCGGCGTTATTACGTCAGTGATGAAGAGGCGAATACCTATCGCCGCCATCATCACGTTATGGAGCGTCGTGCGTTTGTGCCCGAGCAAGAAATGCCAGCAGCGCAAAACTATCCAGGTAACCGCCGTCAACATTGGTCGTCGCAGCATTCGGACGATAGGGGGCGTTGATGTCTAAGTGTATTCGATCAGCCGTTTTGGTGGTGTTTTGTGTTTTGACGAGCGTTAGCGTTGCGTTTGCAAAGACATCATCTTTTGTTGGGCGTATTGTCCACGTTTCGACGGATAATCTCAAGGTGACCGATCAGCGTTCCGATAAAACCTTGAGTTTTCTCATTCTGCCGCATTTTGATCAGCTATTTAGTACCGATGGAAAAACGACATACCAAATGCGCCGACTTCACCCAGGTATGTTTGTGAAGATCTACTACGATCAGTCGTTCCTTGGCGCACGACACGCGGACAAAATTGTCTTGCGCCACGGTTTCTAATCGGGTTTGACTAGCGGGCTCCGCCTTTGCGGAGGCTCGCTAGTTCGCGGAAGAGACTATACTCGCGGTCGTTGAGATTTTGCGGGAGCATCCCGATCAGGCGCACGTATTGATCGCCGTTTCCGCTGCCTTGGGCGCGGGGCATCCCTTTCCCACTCAGGCGCAATAAGCGCTGATTTTGTGTGCCCGGGGGGATCGTCATCGTGACTTCGCCGCTCATCGTTGGCACGGTCACTTCGCCACCTAGCACGAGGTCATAGATGCTGACTTGGGCATCGACATAAATATCGTCGCCCTTGCGCTGGAAACGCTCATCGCCCACCAAGTTGACGATGAGATACAGGTCGCCGCGTGAGCCATCGGTGTGGCTGCCGCCTTGCCCGCTCAAGCGAATGCGTTGCCCGGCGCGAACTCCGCGGGGGATGGTGACGTCAAAGCGCTTGGTTGCGAGTGTGCGTCCGGTCCCATGGCAGACCGGGCAGATGCGGCCGCGCTCGAGTCCGGTGCCCTTACAGCGCGCGCAAAGATCTTCGACTTGGATCGAGACCGATTTTTTCCCGCCCTCGTGTGCTTCCGCTAGGCTGACGTCGACCGTTGTCTCAAGGTCTTGCCCACGCCCGGCCTGAGCGTGTTCTTGTGCGTGCCGTTTGCCTCCAACCCCGGAGAAGAAGGCGTCGAAAAAATCCGAAAACCCGCTGGCTGCACCGCCAAAATCAAAGCTCTGCGGACCCGGCGCACCGGCCTGGCCTTGGGTGCGATAGCGGCGCTGTTGCTCTGCTTGCTGAGCGGCTCGCTGCCAATCGCCCGTGCCCAATGCATCGTATTTGCGGCGCTTTTCTGCGTCGCCCAGCACTTCGTAGGCCTCTTGGATATCTTTAAATTTTTCTTCGGCCGCTCGTTGGTTATCCGGATTGGCATCCGGATGCCATTGACGAGCTAACCGCCGATAGGCAGATTTAATATCTTTCTCGGCGGCCGTTTTAGGCACGCCGAGAACGTCATAATAATTCTTGTAATTCAGGGGCATGGCGCACAGCCTTTACGTTTCGTCGCTTTTTGCAACGATGACGTGTGCAACGCGCAAAACTTCTTCACCGAGATAATAACCGCGGAGCGGCTCCTCGAGCACGGTTTCAGCGGGAGAATCAGACGGGGCCGTGCCGATCGCTTCGGCGAGTTTGGGGTCAAATGGCTGGCCCTTGATCGAGAATGGCTTGACGCCTTCGCCGCCGAGGAGTGCTTCGAAACCCTTAATTGTTGCGTTGAGACCAGCGCGCAAGCCTTCGATATCTTTATCGTGAGCAAGAGCGCGTTCGAGATTATCAAGCACGGGTAAGAAGCGCAGCAAGAGCGATTTTTTGCCCGCGGTTGCAATATCAGCAAATTGGCGCTCGATGCGCTTTTTGTAATTCTCAAAATCAGCCATCGCGTAAAGAAACTTTTTATGATTCTCTTCCGCAAGGGCTTTCGCGGCGGCGAGTTCCGAGACGGGTTCGGTGCTTGCGCCGTTATCGGTGACCGTTGTTTCGTTGTCCATCATCCCTCATCAATGTAGCAGATTACGCTGAAGTGAATCACCCACGCTGGTAAGACGGCGTCTTTCCAGCGTGCGGTGATTCACAACGAACGTAGGGGCGTGTGTTTACTTCGCTTCCTTGAATTCAGCGTCGATCACGTCGTCGTGAGCCGGGCCTGCTGCTGCGCCGGCGGTTTCTTCCTGATGGACTTCGCCTGCACCGGCGCCAGTATGTTGATACAGCGCTTCAGCCATCTTAAACGATGCCTGCTCGAGGGCGTCGGTCGCGGCTTTGACCTCAGCAGGGGTGCCGTTGTTTTCGATGCGCTTGAGTTCAGCCAAGGCGGCTTCGACGTCTGCTCGGGCAGCTTCATCGAGCTTTTCGCCGAGATCCTTGAGCGATTTCTCAGTCGCGTAGATCATGCTGCTGGCTTTGTTGCGAACCTCTGCCTCTTCGCGTTTCCGTTGATCTTCCGCGGCGGAGTTTTCGGCATCGCGGACCATGCGCTCAACTTCTTCCTTGGAGAGGTTGGTTGAAGCGGTAATGGTGATTTGCTGTTGCTTGCCGGTGCCTAAATCCTTAGCACTGACATGGGTGATGCCGTTGGCGTCGATGTTGAATTCAACTTCGATCTGTGGTACGCCGCGTGGAGCCGCCGGTAGGCCTTCCAGACGGAATTGCCCGAGCGCTTTGTTATCACGCGCCATTTCGCGTTCGCCCTGGTAAATCGAGACGTCGACAGAGGTCTGACCGTCTTCGGCGGTGGTGAAGACCTGGGTTTTTCTGGTGGGGATCGTGGTGTTGCGCTCGATTAATTTGGTGAATACCCCACCCAAGGTCTCGAGACCTAAGGAAAGCGGCGTGACGTCGAGCAGGACGACATCGCGCACTTCGCCGGAGAGGACGCCGCCCTGGATGGCTGCGCCGATCGCAACGACTTCATCGGGGTTGACGGATTGATTGAGCTCTTTTCCAGTCAGCTTCTTGACGAGCTCTTGCACCGCAGGAATGCGGGTTGAACCGCCGACCATAACGACTTCATCGATATTGCTGACATCGAGCTTGGCATCGCGTAGGGCGTTTTTAAAGGGGGCGATGCAGCGGTCGGTCAGCGAGCTGGTCAGCTCTTCGAACTTGGCGCGGGTGAGTGTGAGATCAAGGTGCTTGGGACCATTTTGATCGGCGGTGAGGAAGGGCAGGTTGATATTCGTCTGCACAACCGTCGAGAGCTCGATCTTCGCCTTTTCAGCGGCCTCGGAGAGGCGCTGCATTGCTTGGCGGTCGTTGGTCAGGTCAATGCCTTGCTCTTTACGGAATTCCGCAACTAAGAACTCGACAATCTTCGCGTCGTAGTCGTCGCCGCCGAGGCGAGTGTCGCCATTGGTTGCTTTGACTTCGAAGACACCGTCGCCGACTTCGAGGATCGAGACGTCGAAGGTGCCGCCGCCAAGATCCCAGACCAGGATGGTTTCGTTGCCCTTTTTATCGAGACCGTATGCGAGTGCTGCCGCGGTTGGTTCGTTGATAATACGGAGCACGTCGAGGCCGGCGATCTTGCCAGCGTCTTTGGTTGCTTGGCGTTGAGCATCGTTGAAGTATGCCGGCACGGTGATGACAGCTTTGGTGACGCGTTCACCGAGGTAGGTCGACGCATCATTGACGAGCTTCTGCAGGACCATGGCCGAAATTTCTTGCGGCGTATAATCTTTGCCATCGATTTTTACTTTGTGATCAGAGCCGATGTGGCGCTTAATTGAAGAAATCGTACGGTCAGCGTTCGTGACGGCCTGACGCTTGGCGAGCTGGCCGACGAGGCGCTCGCCTGTTTTGGTAAACGCCACGACCGAAGGGGTGGTGCGGTTGCCTTCGGCGTTGGCGATGACGGTAGGCGAATTGCCTTCCATCACAGAGACGACCGAGTTCGTCGTCCCGAGATCAATCCCGACTACTTTTGCCATGTGTGTTTCTCTACTTTCCGATCGTCGAGGACCAGCCGTCGTTGTCGAAGGGCCACACACGCTTGCGGGCTATCGAAATTCGGGCCTTGCCGCTTACCGAGAATCAAGGAGTGCCTCGAAATCCGAGGCAGCGTTAAACTTGCCACTCGATGAAACGCGGCTCCTCTTCAGAAAGTTGCATAACTGCCGAAACAGGTAGCACCATGGCTTCAACCTCAATACAATCTGTCATTGACCTTAATCTCGAGCGGGCGCTCCAACACGACCTGAGTTTGGCTCAAGCGTTGGAAATCTGCGAGTTCGCTCATCAGCTCGATCCGCAGAATATGGCGCCGTTTCTGACGGGCATCGCGGTCTACGAACATCATCGCCGTACCGATTTAGCCGGTCCTTGGCTGGATCGGGCGCTAGCGGTGTTCCCGCATGATGTTGTCTTGCTGCGAGCGCGAGCGTTAGCGTACGAGCTTGAGGGCTACCCTGATCTAGGCCTCGTGTATTTGAATCGAGCGATTGCTCTCGATCCGGGCAATGACCCGTACGGTGCCGAGGCCGCTCGGATGTATATGTACATGGCGCGCCTCGAGGAAGCGTTGCCGCGTTTCGCAGCAGCCGTCGAACGCTTGGTCAGCGACACGAGTCCCTATGCAACAAAAGTGATCCGCTTGTATGGCGATGCCTTGCTCAAGGCGGGCGATGTCAGTGGATTTATTCATTACCTCAAGCGCTTAGAATCCGATTGTGGCTATTATGAAATAGCGGGCCTAGGCTGGTGGGCTGGTGGTGATGTTGCTGGCAAACGACTTTTCTTGACGCATCAATTGGGCTATGGCGATCAATTTCTTTTAGCTGCGATTGTGCCGCGTTTACGTGAGCGCGGCTGTGAGGTCTATTTGACGGTTGATCATCTTGCGTACGAATTGATTGCGACCTCGCTTGGGCCGCAGTATGTGCGTCCCGAAATGCGTGCGTGCGTGCCTGGATTAGGACCGACGCCGGAATTGCAGGCCTGGGTTGATCAAGTCCAGCCTGATGTGCAGGCGACGTTGCTGCATTTGCCGACCATCGCTCAGCGCATGGGCGTGCCTTCTAGCGATTTCTTTCTCCCGTATGTGCAAGCACCAAGCAATGTGCGCGAAGCGATGGAGCCTTTCATGGAGGCGATTCGCGCGGAAGCAGCTGGGCGTACGATTGTCGGGGTAGCGTGGGATTGTATTCAACGCGATCAGCCAGAAATTTTTGGCACTTATGCAGCGTGTTTTGCGAAGCGGCGGTCGGTTCCGACCAAATTGATTTCTGCTTTAACCGATGATCCGGAAATCCGCGAGCGATATTATTTTGTCTCGTTGATGCACGAATCGCATTATGTGCGCTTTGAAGATCCGCTGCCGGAAAATATGGCGCATTTACGCACGGTCTTGAGCAGTTTTGCCGCGACCGCAGCGATTATGGAACAACTTGATTTTATCGTGAGTATTGATATGAGCGTTTCGAATCTCTCGTGTTCGCAGGGCAAAGAAACCTGGGTACTCTTGCAGCACGAGGGTGAATGGCGTTTCGGGGTCAGCGGCCCAACCTCACCGTGGTTCGCAACAGCGCGCGCATTCCGCCAACGCGTCCCCTTCGATTGGGAAGGCGTCATGAGCAACGTCCGCACCGCTTTGCTTGAGCGGGGGGCAGCCGGAGGATGAAAGCTACGTGATCAACTGTGAATACTGCATTACTCAGCAGCGCATATGCATGGTCACAACTACGCGCGTTAGGGGTCATGGTTCTATGCCGCTGAGCGATCCTCAATGAGCGAGGCAATCAGCTGGGGGCTTCGTTTGCCGTGGAGTACGGCGATGACCCATAGCGGGCTTTCATCGGGAGCGTAGGCGATAAGGTAGTCGTAAACGGTGATGAATCTGAGCGGGCGGCTCGTGAGGTCCGGGCGCTTATGCCCTTGATGCGGCATCCGGACTAGAGCCGTGATAGCGTCAAGAATGGTGTTATTTACTTTGATGGCAGTAAAAGAGCTCGCGTTTTGAGCAATATGGTCCCAGATTTTCTCAAGGTCTTCGTAGGCTTCGGGGTGGAGTCCGAAATCGTTCATGCCTGGCGGTATGCCTTGCTTTTCTCATGGAACCGGGCGCGGGCTTCTTCGCCTGAAATGAGCTTGACCCGTCCGCTTTTGATGTCGTCATAGCGGCTGTTGAGGGTCTGAAGCACCTTGCCGCGTTCGTCGAAATAGCCGGATAGCAGGTCGCTGATAAGCGTTTCTGCCGAACATCCGGTCTCGGTGACGAACTGTTCAAGCTCGGCCTGAACGTGAGGAGCGAAGTGCAAGTTCATAGACGACAAGCATAAACCGCACGGGCGACACGGTCAAGTACGCCCCAAGCCAGTCATACTCTCAGACTGCACTATATTGCGTTTACTGAGTGTGCCATGCTCCGCGTTACTCCACTGCTTCTTCGATGCGCTCGTCGAGGTTGGTGCGGATTTCTTCTTGGAGCGTGAGGCTCGGGAACGTGAGGATGCTGGGCTCGAAAAAGCCGAGGGCGATCATTTTGCGGGCGGTGCGGTGGTCGATACCTCGAGTGGCGAGGTAGAACATGGCCTCGGCGTCGATCGAGCCGATGTGCGCGCTCTGGGTGACCATAGAATCGGGGCTACTGGCGCTGCGTTCGGGTCGGGATTCGAAGTCTGCTTGACGCGAGAGTAAGAGCCCATGGGTTTGACTCGTGACTTTGGCACGCGCGGTCAGCTTGGTGATGTTGAGGCGTTCGTGCAGCCGTGCCCGGGATTGGTCGGTGAGGGCCACGCTGCTGACCGTGCGCATGCTGACGGCGGGGTGGCGCGCCTCGAAACGCAGGCCTTGCTCGATACGCTGAGTGCTGCTCCGTAACGCCAGGCTCGAGTGCTGGATACGCGCGTGAGGGCCGCTGCTGCGGGCGGTCGTGAGGTTGTGGGTGCTGGCGCTGCCGGTGTCGGCGATATGCCAGCCCAAGCGCGAGTGACTCGCGGCGGAACCCGTCCGCGCCATCCGGAGATGGCTCCCTTCGGCCATCTGCTCGATGACGACATAATCGAGCTGGGCTTGAGCGGCGAGGTGCACGTCGACCATCCCGCAGACGAAAGCCTCGCCCGCGCCGAGATGACGCTCGATGATTTGCGCTTGGCTGCCTGCTCCTACGCTGACGACGATCAAGGGAAAAACTGCCTGCGTCTGTCCGCCAGGATAAATCCAGAGCAATTGCAACGCCTGAGTCAGTGTGGTGTCCGGGGCGATCGAGATCCAGACGCCGCAATTCAGGAAAGCCGCGGCGAGGAGAGCGTCTTGGCTTTTCGCTCGATCGATGCGCTGGATGAGGCTCGGTTCCAAGGCCTCAGGGTGCTCGGTGAGGGCTTGAGCGAGGGGCAGCAAGCTTACCCCAGGCGGCAAGCTCGGAGCTTGGCTTGGGCGCAAGGTGATGCCGCCGAAATGCACGAGGCCACCGGCATTACTCAGCGCGAGCGTGGCGAGCTCATCGCGGGGGCGGCCATCGTTGGTGAGCGGTCCGTCGTCGCTCGCTGGCAGGGCACTGGTCGGGAGGTGACGTTCCCCGCTGGTCCAGCGCGGGTGGAGAAGAGGGATGCCGCGACTTGCGTTGAGCCGGCTAAACGCGTTGCTGCGCCTGCCAGCGAGCTGCGGCAGGCTATGGCGAGCGAGAATGGCGGCGAGGGTCGCTTCGGTGGGGCTAAAAGCGATGTTGATCGGAGCAGACACAGGCGGCCACTTCGAGATGCCTGCGAAGATGCTTGCGAAGTCTCGGGGAGATCGCCATCTCCGGCGCGTATGGTAGCCTGATATGGAGAAAGGCATTGAGCTTGCCCGTGGAAAGACGAAGATACTTTCCGAGCTGAGTGGTCAACCGGAAGTTGCTGTTGTCACCCAGCTTGATGTGATTTCTGCGGGAAATGGCGTTCGACGCGATACCCTGCCCGGCAAAGCGCGTTTAGCGGCTTTGACGACTTCTCGCGTCTTCCGCTTGCTGAACCTGTGCGGTTTGCCGACCCACTACGTGCGGGGCGGCGAAGATGATGACGCCAACGAAATGCTCGTGCGCCGTTGCACGATGATTCCCGTTGAAGTGGTCGTACGCGGTGTCGCTGCTGGCTCGCTCGTGAAGCGACGCCCAGGCATTGCGCCCGGAATGCTTTTGGTGCCCCGCCTGGTGGAATTCTTCCTCAAGGATGACGCCGCCAACGATCCGCTGATTGATGCGGATATGCTGGTTGCTCAGCATCTGGCGAGCGCTGATGAAGTCAATGCCATGGTCGAAATCGCTCGCCTTGCGTTCGAGATTCTCGCCCACGCCTGGCGGCGGCGCGACGTCTTATTGGTCGACGTTAAATTTGAATTCGGACGTATCGCTTCCGGCGAAGGCAAAGGAAGTCTCGTGATCGCCGACGTGATCGATAACGACTCGTGGCGCATCTGGCCGGGTGGTCGTGAAGACTTGATGCTCGATAAGCAATTTTATCGGAATTTGCCCAGTGTGACGCCCGAAGGCTTGGCTGCGGTGCTCGAGCGCTACGAACAAGTCGCCGAACATGTCGGGAGTTTCCCGGTTATGCGCGGCGCGATGGTCGCAGCGATGTGCGATGTCCTTGCACCTGAGCAGGCGGTGGAAAATCTCGCGCGAGCCGTGGGCCAATTCGGGATTCCGATCACCCGGCACCTGACCTCGCTCACCCGCGTACCTGGTCAACTCTTGGCTTTGGTTCAGCAGCTGGAAGTCTCGTTCGGGCGGGTCCAATTTGTCGGTATTGGCGATCAAGCCTTAGCTGATGTGCTCCATTTTGCGAGCGCGATGCCCACGGCGCATTTGTCGAGTTCCGCAACTCCGCAAGAATGTGAGGCCTTGGCCTTGAGCATCGCCAAAAATTTCGGCATCGATGACACCGTGCTCTACGGACGCACCTTGTTGGCCCAGGGGAATGGGCGAGCGAGCGTGTTGGCGGCTGACGCAAGCGCTAATGCACCAGAGCGCCAAGCACGTTTGAGTATCCCGGCAGTATGAGTAGTGAGGAAATGAATCTCGACGCGTTCCCGGTTTTAGCCGCGAGCGACGAAGAGATCAGCGCGCTTGCCAAGCATCACGGTTTGGCCTTGTCGGTCGAAGATCTGCGCGAAATCGCCGGGAAACTCGGCCGTGACCCTGGCATCGTCGAAGTTCACGCTTTTGATGCACAATGGAGCGAGCATTGTTCATATAAGAGCAGCCGCCCACTCTTGCGTCAATTGCCGACCGAAGGCCTCACGGTCATGCTCGGTCCTGCTGAAGACGCCGGTATCTTGCGCTTGGGTGAGTGGGATGGTTCCACGTGGGGCATCGTGATCGCCCACGAATCGCACAATCATCCCTCGCAATTAGTGCCCTTTGAAGGCGCTGCAACTGGCATTGGCGGCATCGTGCGCGATGTTCTCTGCATGGGTGCGACGGTGATCGGCGTTGCGGATCCGCTGCGGTTTGGCCGGATTGATCGGGCCGATCCCAAGAGCGAGCACGCCAAGTACGTCGCAAAAAATGTCGTGCGCGGCATCGGAGCCTACGGCAATGCAATCGGCGTGCCGAACATTGCGGGTGATGTCTATTTTCATGAGGGCTTCGATGACAACTGTTTAGTCAATGTCGTCGCTCTTGGGTTGTTGCGCGATAGCGATATCATTCATTCGGTTGCGCCCCCTAAATCAGTCGGTTGGGATATTGTCCTTGTCGGCAAAGCCACCGATCGGAGCGGTTTCGGCGGCGCAGCGTTTTCGTCGGTTGTGCTGGATGCTGATCAAAGCGAAGCCCAGCGTAGCGCGGTGCAAGTACCCGATCCGTTTTTAAAAAATGTGATCATGCGGGCCTCGTATCGCGTATTTGAGATGTTGCGCAAAGAGCGGATTACCGCCGGGTTCAAAGATCTCGGTGCTGGTGGCATTATGGGCTGCACCGCTGAGCTTGTCTCGGGCGGCGGCTTCGGTGCGGAGATCGATCTCGATCGAGTATTGCTGGCTCAAGACGGATTGCCGCCCGCGGTGATCGCAGTCGGCGAGACTCAAGAACGCCTCGCGTGGGTCTTGCCGCGCAGCATTACGCCACGCGTCCTAGCGATATATAATGAAGAGTTTTCCTTGCCGCTGGTCGCGCAGGGCGCTGGTGCTGCGGTTATCGGGCGCGTTACCGAAGCGCGTGAGTACGTACTCCGCCACCAAGGTCGCGAAGTGATGCGCACTCCGCTCCAGGTGCTGTGCGGGGAACTGCGGCGTCAACGGAACTTGGGCTGGATTTCGCATACCGCCGAAGATAACGATCTGCCGCATTGGGTCGAGGCGACGTTGTTGCCGGAGATCCTCGCGCATCGCGACGTGTGTTCGCGCCGACCGATTATCGAGCGCTACGACAGCGTGGTTCGGGGCACGACCGCGATCCCGGCTGGCTACGCCGACGCTGGTGTGATCTGCCCCATCCCCGGTGCACCACTCGGGGTTGCCTTGAGTGTCGATGGCAATCCGCGGTATGGCAAGATCGATGCGAAGCGTGCGGCGGAATTGGCCGTGTGTGAAGCCCATCGCAATGTTGTTGCGGTCGGGGCGCGGCCGATTGGCTTGACCGACTGCTTGAATTTTGGCAATCCCGAACGCGGCGATCACTATGCTCAGCTCGTTGCTGCCGTGGATGGTCTTGCCGAAACCGCGCGTGGCTTGGGGACGCCGTTCGTTTCCGGCAACGTGAGCCTCTATAACGAATCGACCACTGGGGAAGCGGTGCCAGCCTCGTCGATCGTCGCTTGCGTTGGCAGCATCGAAGACGTTTCGCGCACGGTGACCTCGCGCTTTACGACCGCTGGTTCGGCGATTTATTTGGTCGGCGAGCGTCAACCGAATTTGGCGGGCTCGGTCTTCGCCGAAGTCCGTGCTTTCCAGGCGTTTGCCTTGCCGACGGTCAGCTATCCGCAGGTCAAACGTGAGCTCGAAATGGTGCTGTCGGCGATTACATCGGGGACGGTGCTCGCCGCCCACGATATCAGCGACGGCGGCTTGCTCGTAACGCTTGCCGAAATGACGTTTGCGTTTGCGGCCCCTGGCACCATCGGTGCGCGGATCGAGCTTGCCGATCTGGCAAAAACCATTGGTACCGCGGGCTTTTTCTTCGGTGAAGCCGGTGGGTTTGTGCTCGAGGTCGATCCAAAACGCGAATCCGATTTTGTCTCGTTAGCCGGGGAATTCGCGTTGCCGCTCACCCGACTGGGTACGACCATCGCTCAACCCATCATGCAGATTGACGAGACGATTTTCTCGATTGCGGAGTTGTTTGACGCCTGGGATCAGCCCCTACAGGAGGTATATCCATGACTCCTCGGGTTGCCGTCTTAACATTCCCTGGGTCCAATAGCGAAGTTGAAACGGTGCGGGCTTGCCAGGCTGCTGGCATGACGACCGATTTGGTCCATTGGACGGCTGATCTTGATCACGTACGTTCATACGCGGCCTACGTTTTGCCGGGTGGCTTTGCGTATGAAGATCGCGTTCGTGCTGGAGCGATCGCTGCGCACGACCGCTTGATGCAGGCGGTGCGAGAAGGAGCCGATGTCGGCAAACTCGTCCTCGGGATCTGCAACGGTGCGCAAATTCTCTTAGAAGCTGGTCTCGCGCCGGGGTTTGGTGGAACGTACGAGGCCCGGCCGACGGCAAGCTTCACCCACAATGCGCAGCGCGCGTTTTTGTGCCGTGCTGTGCACGTGCAATTGGCGGTTGAGCCCAGGCGTTGTGCGCTGACGGCTGCGCTGCCGCGCAGCATTGTGCTGCCGATGTGGGCCTCGCATGGGGAAGGTCGCTTGGCGGCTCACCCTGACGTCCTCGCGCAGCTTGAGGCCAAAAATCACGTTGTGTTTCGATATAGCGACGAACGCGGCAATCCGATCGAGGCGCCGAACGGTTCCGCTTTAGCTGCGGCTGCAATTACGAACGAGGCGGGGAATGTGCTGGCGATTATGCCGCATCCCGAGCGGAGTAATGTGCTCTTTCAGCAAGTCTGGAGTCCGCAGCGGCGCGCTGCGTGGGGTAACCGTGAGCAGATCCTTAGCCCTGCTGGTGGTCACGCGTTCTTTACGGCTTTTGCTGCGGCTTTGAAACAAGGGTAGGTCACGATGGCTTTGGCAATTACGCTTCGTCCCACTATCCCAGATAATGAAGCGCGCACCGCGTTTTCGACCTTGCGACGTTTGGGCGTGGCTCTGCTCGGGCTCGAGCGGGCGGTCCTGCTGCTGCTCGATGAGGCGCACGCACCCGCCGATGCATTGCGCGCCGTGCGCGCCGATGAGTCGATCTTTAATGTGAATACTCAGCAGGTTGCCACTGAGATTGTCAGCGAGCCGAAGCCGGGGCAAGTCTGGGTTGCTACCGATATTCCCGACGAGGTTGCGATTGCTGGACTGGGTGTCGCGCGGCGCTTGACGCAATGGACCCTCACGGGAATGAGTGGCCCAGCCGATTCACAGACGGTGCAAGAGGCTGTGGCGGCCTTGCTTTGCAATCCGGCTGTCCAACATGTTGTAGCTCACGCGTAAATAGAGAAACGAACGATATGAATAGCACGACGTACACGGTGGTCACCTTAGGATCACACTCTGCCCTGCAAATTCTCAAAGGAGCTCACGACGAGGGGTTCCCGACCTTAGCGGTGACCAACCGCGATACCGAGAGTCTCTATCGTTCGTTTGCCTTTGTCGATGAAGTGATCTCGATCGATCATTACGCCGAGTTTATGAATTTGGTGCCGATTCTCGAAGATCGCAAGGTCATTATCGTTCCGCACGGGTCTTTTGTGGCGTATTTATCTTTAGAAGACCACAAAGAAATGCGCGTTCCGTATTTCGGGAACAAAGCGATTCTCGATTGGGAAGCAAGTCGCGAACTGCAACGCCAGTGGCTGTCTCGAGCGGGTTTGAATCTACCCCGTCAATTCAAAACCGGAGCAGAAATCGATCGCCCGGTGATTGTCAAACTCTATGGCGCGCAAGGCGGTAAAGGCTATCTTTTTGTGCGCGATGCAGCTGATTTCGAAGATCGCGTCAATATTTTAGGCGAGCGCGATTATATTCTGCAAGAATATATTATTGGTGTTCCGCTCTACATCCATTATTTCTATTCGCCTCTGACTGGGAAACTGGAAATCATGTCGATGGATCGGCGTTATGAAACCAACGTTGATTCGCTGGGTCGTATTCCATCACGAGCGCAAGAAGGCATGGACATCGAACCTTCGTATGTGGTTGTCGGTAATTCTCCCTTGAGCTTGCGTGAATCGATGCTGGCCGAAGCGTATCGCATGGGTGAAAACGTCGTACGCGTGAGTAAGGAAATTTGCCCACCGAAGGGGTTGTTCGGCGCGTTTTGTATCGAGACGATTATCACGCCTGATTCGCAATTCTACATCATGGAAATTTCGGCTCGCATTGTCGCTGGCACGAATTTATTTATCGATGGTTCGCCTTATTCGTACCTGAATTACAGTGAGCCAATGTCTACCGGCCGACGTATTGCGCGTGAAATTAAGAATGCATTGCTATCTAATGCCTTGGGTGAGGTCCTCGATGATGCGAGCGTTATTTAGCAAAGTTGCGCTAGGCGGACTGCTCTTTGCTGCCGCGTGCCTGCCGGTATCTGCAGCAATCGAAACCGATCCCCAAGCACTACACGCCATGATGCAACAAGCCTACGACGAAGGCACTGCGCA
This sequence comes from uncultured bacterium, assembly GCA_903829325.1. Taxonomy (GTDB): domain Bacteria; phylum Vulcanimicrobiota; class Vulcanimicrobiia; order Vulcanimicrobiales; family Vulcanimicrobiaceae; genus CAIKPM01. The sequence continues at coordinate 8,625 of CAIKPM010000054.1, read as the reverse complement.
TGGCTGGTCTTTTGCGGATGAAACGTATTATCAATCGGCTGTGTTTGCGACTGGCCGTGCGTATTCACTTTTTGATCACGATAATCCGAATTATCCCAGTGTTGCTGCGATTACTCTGGATATTGCTGCAGCGTTGCATTATGATCCCTTGCTCAATAATGATGCCTCGGAATGGTGGGTTCGTGAAGCTGCGGTGTATATTGCGGCGCATGATCTGCAACGCGCGGCTGCAGCCCAAGTGCTGCTAGCGCGACTCGATCGTTTTGATAGCGGATCACAATCCGCAGCGCAAATTGCGGACGATGATGCGGTACAGAATATCGCCAGTTTTCACGGCGACGCCTGGGCTCGCGTTGATCGCGTAATCGCAGATTTACGCGCGTATCGTTACAGCGGTGATGAGAAATATGCTCGACTGGCGTTGCAAGAAGCCGCGCAATCGAGCTTTCCGTTGATCCATTTGCCCGATGTCGCGAGCGAAGCGCTGTATGACTATGCGCAAACGATAAAAATGAACGTACAGAGTGACCCACTCGCGCATGCCAATGCGATTGAGGTGTTGCGTCGTCGTGATGCAACACCGTTGTTGCAAGAAATCGGGCATGTCACGGCGGTTTCGCATCGCTTTCATTTGAGTATTACTGCTCCGGCGGATGAATACTTTGGCCCGACAAAAATGTCGGTGCTAGGTATTCACAACGCGATTCATGATATCGATGCACATTTGCGTGTCGGTTGGGGCAGTCAATTAGCGCAAAAGGGTGTAGATCTAGCAACTGCGCTCGACGAATTGCACCGGGTATATCCACGCGATTTTGAGTTGCCGCGTTTATTGGCGAGTGCCGCAGAGGTGATCATGAGAATTCCGTCGCCTGAGGCGCAAGCGGGTGCAACGAGCTTGCGCCGCATTCTGTTAGTGGAATATCCCGATTCTGTTCAGGCACGTGCATTGCTCACGCCCCCATCGGCCTCATCGCATGAATGATATCGTACGGGCCGCTTTAGCGCGGTATGACCAGAACGCTCTGACCTTGTGTTCGGTTGGGAGTCACTCGGCGCTCGAAGTCGCCGCCGGCGCCCAGCGTCAAGGCTTGGCGAATCTTATTGTCACTGCACGTGGCCGCGAACAGACGTATGCGCGTCACTTCGCACGCTCGCTGACCCCACCCGCGCGGGGCTGTGTCGACGATACGCTGGCGCTAGAGCGCTTTGCCGATATTTTAGACCCGGCGGTGCAAGAACAGCTCTTGGCTCGGAATGTCATTTTTGTGCCGAATCGCTCGTTCGAAGTCTATTTGCATCAAGCGTATAGCTATGCCGAGATTGAAGCGAAGATGCTGGTCCCATTTTTGGGTAATCGTGCGTTGCTGCGTGCAGAAGAACGCGATGAAGCCGATAATCAATATCGTTTGCTCGATCTCGCGGGGATTCGGCGTCCTCGCCATTTCGCGCGTCCGAGCGATATCGACACGCTCGTGATGGTCAAGGCACTGCATGCGCAGGTCTCTTATGAGCGCGCTTTTTTCTTGTGTGCGACGCCGCAAGAATACGAGCAAGCTGCGGAGCGCTTGCTGCGCGCTGGCATGGTGAACGAAGCGGGTTTGGCCGAAGCGGTGATTGAGGAATATGCCTTAGGCCCGACTGTCAATCTGAATTTTTTTGCTTCACCGATTTTGGGCGAACTCGAATTGCTGGGTACCGATACGCGGCGGCAAACGAATCTCGACGGTCTCAAAGGCTTGCCCCCGGCGCAGCTCGCGGCCGCGGCTTCGATTCCGGTGCGGATGGAAGAAGCGGGGCATATTGCGACCACGTTGACTGAATCGATGCTCGAATCGGCTTTCGCGCTGGGCGAACGTTTTGTCGCGGCTGCTCGCGAGGCTCTGGCTCCGGGGGTAATCGGGCCTTTTGCTCTCCAGTGCGTGATCGTTGCTGGGCCGCCAAAAGCGTTCGTTTGTTATGATGTATCATTGCGGATTCCGGGCTCACCGGGGACGCGCTATACTCCCTATTCAGCCTACCGTTGGGGGCGTGATATTGCCGTGGGTGAACGAATCGCCATGGAAATCGTGTTCGCGCGGGATGCTGATCGCCTTCATGAGATTTTAACGTAGATGACTGCTCCCCAAGCCGCCCCGTCGCACCCAGCAACGGTTGTTATCCTGGATTTTGGTGCGCAGTACGCGCAGTTGATTGCACGCCGTGTACGTGAAGCTTCGGCTTTTTCGGTGATTCTGCCGCATGATACCCCGTGGGAAGCCATCGCTCAATACGAGCCGTCTGCCTTGATTCTAACCGGTGGGCCGGAAAGCACGCTCACGGTCGATGCCCCTGCGGTTGATGAGCGGATCTGGGCGGCGCAATTGCCCATTTTTGGTATTTGCTACGGAATGCAATTAATGGCGCGTGATTTAGGCGGTCGCCTGGTTGCCAGCGCGCATCGCGAGTATGGACCAGCGATGCTCCATCTGCAGAACGAATCACCGCTTTTCATCGATGTGCAGAACGATTCGCGCGTGTGGATGTCCCACGGCGATACCGTCGAGAAACCACCGCCTGGATTTGTTGCGCTTGCCTCGACCGAGCGTTGTGCCGTAGCTGCGATTGCAGATGCGAAACGGCGTTTTTATGGTGTGCAATTTCATCCTGAGGTTGTGCATAGCGAATACGGCGCACAGATGCTGCAGAATTTCTTGCGTCATATTGCGCAAATTGCGGCCGATTGGCAAATGGAGACGTTTGTTGAAACGGCCGTTGCCCAAATCCGTGAGCAAATCGGCGATGGGAAGGTGCTGTGCGCGCTTTCCGGTGGAGTCGATTCGGCGGTTGCGGCAACGTTGGTCGCACGAGCAATCGGCGATCGGTTGACGTGTATTTTTGTCGATAATGGTTTGCTACGTGAAGGCGAAGCCGAATCGGTTTTAGCGGCATTCCGCGATGTGTTGCATCTGAATGTCGTGCATGTAGATGCGAGAGCACGTTTTCTGGAACGCTTAGCTGGGATTTCTGATCCTGAAGAAAAGCGGATTCGTATTGGGCATGAATTTATTGCGATTTTTGATGAAGAAGCCGCAAAACTCACCGGTGTCGATTTCTTAGTCCAAGGCACGTTGTATCCTGATGTGATTGAATCGAAAACCGCTGGTTCCAAAGCCGGGCATAAAATTAAATCGCATCACAACGTCGGCGGTTTACCAGCGAATATGCGTTTGCGTTTGGTCGAGCCTTTGCGTACGTTGTTCAAAGACGAAGTGCGCGAAGTTGGGCGAGTCTTAGGTTTGCCCGAGCATATTGTCGCCCGCCAACCCTTCCCCGGCCCCGGTTTAGCGGTGCGCGTGCTGGGCCCGGTTGACGAAACGCGTTTGGCAACGCTGCGTGCGGCTGATGCGATTGTTACCGCGGAAATAGAAGCCGCCGAATTATCGCCGCGACCCTGGCAATATTTTGCCGTCTTGACTCCAGTGCGCACGGTTGGCGTGATGGGCGATGGGCGCACCTACGCCGATGTCATCGCAGTGCGGGCGATTACGAGCGAAGATGGCATGACCGCTGACTGGGCACGCTTACCGCATGCCTTGCTGGAAAAAATCAGCTTGCGCATCGTGAATGAAGTCGCGGGAGTGAATCGTGTCGTGTACGATATCACGTCCAAACCGCCGGCAACGGTCGAGTGGGAATAAGGAGCGAATCGATGCGAATTCTCTTAGTCGGTAATGGCGCTCGTGAAGATGCTTTGTCTTGGCAGCTAGCGCAATCACCTTCGTGCAGTGCTCTGTTTGCCGCACCCGGAAATGCTGGTACCGCGAGTCGGGGAGAAAATTGGGCGATTCCCGCTACCGACGGGCGGGCCTTATTGGCCCGGGCTCAAGAAGCCAACATCGATCTGGTGATTATTGGGCCCGAAACGGCGATTGCTGCGGGTGTGGCCGATAAATTCCGCGAGGCCAATATCCTCGTGTTTGGACCATCGCGTTCGGTTGGTCGCTTGGAAACGAGCAAAATTTTTGCTAAGCGTTTTATGGAGCGCGCGGGGGTGCCAACCGCTCGTTCGAAAGCCGTGCACTCTTTTGCAGCGGCAGAAAAAGCCTTGACCGGCTGGGTTGGCGGCTGCGTTGTTAAAGCCGATGGCCTTGCTGCAGGCAAGGGTGTGGTCGTCACCGACAGCGCGCACGAAGCCCGCGAACTGTTGCGCGAATGGTACACCAGCGAAAAAATTCCCGGTGGCGGTACCTCGGTGCTGCTCGAAGAGCGCTTAGTGGGCCGAGAAATCAGTGTCTTTGCGATAGGTGATGGGCAGCGGTTCGTTCCCTTTGCTAGCGCCTGCGATTATAAACGAGCTGGCGATGGTGATACGGGGCCTAATACCGGCGGTATGGGAGCGTACTCGCCACCGTTAGACTTTCCCGCGGATTATTTGGAGCAGGTTCAGTCGGCGGTGCTCGATCCGCTGTTGGCTGCGCTGCAGGCCGACGGTGAGGCCTATCTGGGTGTGCTGTACTGTGGTCTGATGTGGACCGCAACTGGCCCGCAGGTCATTGAATTTAATGTCCGTTTTGGCGACCCCGAGACCCAGGTTCTCATGCCGCGCGTTCGCGGCGATTTCGCGGCGTATCTTGCGAGTGCGGCGCGCGGCGCCCTCGAGCCCGATTTGGCCTACGTCGCTGATGTGAGCTGCGTCGGTGTGGTCTTGGCTTCCGCCGAGTATCCAACGCGGAGCACGCCAATCCATGGACTCCCAGCCGACGTGACGCTTGCGGCGGGTGCGGCCTTCTGGGGAGCGAGCGCGTCCACCGAGTCAGGCGTCGATGCGGCAGGTGGCCGCGTGCTTACGGTCAGCGCCACCGGCGCCACCCTGGCCCTGGCCCGCGAGCAGGCCTACGCCAACGTTGCTGAACTCGCCACCCGCTTCGGTGCCCAGCAGCTCTCCTACCGCCGTGATATTGGGATGCTGCCGTCGCGCTAAAGCCCTCTGTAGCAACCCCTGGGCGCGACTCAGCGTTCTATAAGAGAGCAGAGCCAGAATGAAGGAGCATGATGTATCAACGCTATGATTCCAACCCCCGTCCGATCACCCGCGTTGGGGCGATGCCCGCCCAGAGTTTGCTGGCGCAGGTTCTTGGGCTCACCGCAGTTGGGTTTCTGATCACGGCTGCTGGGGCGTATTTGAGCTGGGGTATTCCGGTTGGTTTGGCCAACTTGGCTTTTTTTGTCGGGTTTTTCCTGATTTTTGGGATTCATGCCAGCCGCGAGAATCCAGGCCGGGCCTTGGCTTTCTTTTATGCGTTTACCGCCTGTGAAGGCGTCGGGCTTGCGCCCATGCTCAGTCGCTATATCAGCACGTTTGGTCCCGATATCGTCGTGAACGCGGCGGCGACGACCGGCTTTGGGATGGCGATCCTCGCTGCGGTGGTCTATACCACGAGCTTTGACTTCCGCCGCCTCCAAGGCATCGCGTTTATTGGCCTGATGGTGCTCATCGTTGCCGGGCTCGTATCGATGTTCGTGCACTTTTTGCACCCGGAAACGTACGCTTGGGGCACTCTCGTGGTGTTCACCCTCTGGACCCTGATTGATTTCGCCCGGATTCGGGCCGGGGGAGACGCTGCGACGCCGGTTGAGTTAGCAGTGGAGATCTACTTGGACGCGCTCAATCTCTTCATCGCGCTGCTTCAGATTTTCGGTCTGCGCAGCCGTGAAGACTAACTTGGGTGCGAAGTCTTTTGCGGGCTGATAGGCCTCGGTGACCTTGACGAACGAATCATTACCAGGTTATGGCCCGCGCTTACGATGATACTGCCTCCTTCCCCGCCGGTGATAGTTTGCATGAAGAATGTGGCGTCACCGGCATTTATGCTCCTGAACAAGACGTTGCTCGGTTAGCCTATTTTGGGCTGTATGCTTTGCAGCATCGTGGTCAGGAGTCGGCTGGCATTGCGGTCGGAGACGGGAGCAGTTTAGTTTGCTACCGCCAAATGGGACTGATCTCCCAAATCTTTGATGAGGAGCGCCTGGCGCAACTGCAAGGTTCGGTTGCAGTGGGGCACACGCGTTATTCTACGAGCGGGTCCTCACTTGTGCTCAACGCCCAGCCTCTCGTGCAACGGGCCAGCTTCGGTGAATTTGCGTTGGCCCATAATGGCAATTTAACCAATACCGAAGAGCTGCGGGCGCGCTTGCTGCCCGATACCGCATTTACTGCCGATTCGGATTCGGAAGTGCTGGTGCAGTTACTCGCCCAGTTGTCAGGTCCAACGCTGCTCGAGCGCATCCGCGAATTGCTCACCTTAGCGAAGGGGGCATATTCGATTGCGATCGCCACCCCGAGCGAGTTGTATGCGTTTCGTGACCCTTGGGGTGTCCGCCCCTTGTGTTTGGGGACGTATGGCGATGGTTGGATGATCGCTTCTGAATCGTGCGCGCTGGCGACCGTGGGGGCAACGTACGTACGTGAATTAGCGCCGGGCGAAATCGTGCAGATCAATGCCGCGGGGGTCACGAGTATCGAATCCGAGCAGCATGAGCCAGCGGCGTTGTGCATGTTCGAGTACATTTATTTCGCGCGTCCGGATTCCGTGCTGAGCGGGAAATCAATTTACATGGCGCGGCATGAAATGGGGCGCCAATTAGCGCGTGAACATCCGGTCGATGCCGATGTGGTGATGGCCATCCCTGATTCGGCAGTGCCCGGTGGCATTGGGTATGCGACCCAAAGTGGCTTGCCGTATGTCGAAGGCTTGATTAAAAATCGTTATATTGGTCGTACGTTTATCAGCCCGAATCAACAGATGCGTAGCCAAGGTGTGCAACTCAAGTTTAATCCGGTGATTGAGAATATGCGGGGCAAGCGGGTTGTTGTGGTCGATGATTCGATCGTGCGCGGTACGACCACGCCGCGGATCGTCGCCTTAATTCGTGAGGCCGGAGCCACCGAAGTGCATGTGCGGATTACCTCGCCGCCAATTGTGCACCCCTGCTATTTGGGCGTCGATATGGCAACGTACGATGAATTAATTGCCGCCAATTTGACGATCGAGCAAATCCGCGTCAAAATCCATGCGGATTCGTTAGGGTATTTGAGCAAGGAAGGCTTGGTTGCGGCGACTGGGCGCGGTCGTGAAAATTTCTGTTTAGGCTGTCTAACGGGGGAATATCCCAATAAGCCCGTAGCGACGCCGGATATCATCGAAGCCTGCCGCGAATGACCCAAGAACGGCTCATCCTGACGATTTCCTGTCCTGATCGGATTGGCATCGTTGCTGCGGTTGCTGGTTATCTAGCCGCGCATCAGTGTTTTATTACCGACTCGAATCATTTTGGCGATACCGACACCAATAATTTCTTTATGCGTACGGTTTTCGTGTTACCGTCGCATTTGTCGGTGCAAACGATCGAAAGATCTTTTGCTGCGGTTGCCGAGAAATTTGAGATGGTTGCCCATTTTGCTGCGGCAACTCATAAGACTCGCACGCTGCTGATGGCGTCGAAGCTTGAGCACTGTATCAACGATTTGCTTCATCGTATGCGGATTGGTTCGCTTGCGATCGATGTACCCTTGGTTGTGTCGAACCACGAGACGTTGCGCGGGTTGGTGGAATGGAATGGTATTCCGTTTGTGCACTTACCCGTGACGGCGGAAAATCGTGCGTTTCAGGAAGCGCGGTTGCTTGAATTAATCGATGCGTATCAGATTGAGTTAGTGGTCTTGGCGCGATATATGCAAGTCTTATCGCCAGAGATTTGTGAGCGTCTCTCGGGGCGGATTATCAATATTCATCATTCATTTTTGCCGAGTTTCCGCGGTGCGCGCCCGTATGCCCAGGCCTACGCTCGTGGGGTGAAGTTGATTGGCGCGACCGCGCATTATGTTACTGATCTGCTCGATGAGGGCCCGATCATTGAGCAGGCGGTCGAGCGCGTGAATCACGATTCGACGATCGCCGACCTGACTGCCGTCGGGCGGGATGTGGAGCGGGTTGTGTTGGCGCGGGCGGTGACCGATCACGTGGAGCGGCGGGTGCTGCTCAACGGCAACAAAACGGTGGTTTTCCGCTAGGGCAGGCGCCCTCTAGGCTTTGGTTGGGGTGGAGGTGCCCTGAAGGCCTCGGGGTAGGTGCAGGGCATCAGATCGAGGGTGCGAAATTTGGGGTGGGTCTGGATCGCTAGCTCAATGGTAGAGCAGTTGACTCTTAATCAATTGGTTGAAGGTTCGAGTCCTTCGCGGTCCACCAAATCCACCCGCAAGCGCGGGTTTTTTCTTTTTATGCCCCACCGCATCACAGCACGAATTTCCCGATACTATTCGAGTCATACTCTGCGAACCATATGTTGCCGTCAGGCCCAGTCGTTATGCCCCTTGGGCCGGCGCTTGAATTAATGCCGATCGTGGTGTTGCTCCATTCCGTGACCACGCCGCCGGGCGTGACACGGGCGATGGTCTGCATCCCGTATTCGCTAATCCAGATATTCCCGTCGGGGCCGGTGGTAAGTAAGCGTCGCTTTGACACCGTCTTGCGTCGCCCATTTGATCTTGGGATAATCCAGGCATACCCTCACTCATTGCGAGGTTTGCATGCCTAGATCACATTTACTTCGTCGTCGTGGTTCTTCACTAAGTAGACGCGTGCG
>CAIKPM010000053.1 GCA_903829325.1 uncultured bacterium | reverse complement strand
GTCTACTTAGTGAAGAACCACGACGACGAAGTAAATGTGATCTAGGCATGCAAACCTCGCAATGAGTGAGGGTATGCCTGGATTATCCCAAGATCAAATGGGCGACGCAAGACGGTGTCAAAGCGACGCTTACCATCATCGGGAGAATCGAAGCAGACAGCGGACGCCGAGAAGATATCGCTCAATATCCGCATGAAGCAATACGTGAATCGGTCATCAATGCGTTGATACATCGGGACTATTTGCTATCCGCAACCGACATTGAACTCGCCGTCTACCGTGATCGATTAGAAGTAATCTCTCCAGGCAGGTTAACCAACGGCATCACACCCGCGCGAATGCTGACCGGATGCAGAGCGTCCCGAAACCAACTCATCAAAGATGTAATGCGTGATTATCGTTACCTTGAACATGCCGGCATGGGTGTGCCTCGAAAAATCGTCAAAGGCATGAGGTTACACAACGGCACCGATCCGGTACTGCTTGAGTCAGAGGAGCAATTCACCATCAAGCTTCTTGCTGGGACAAGATTGGCAGAGTGAAATAAAAAAAGCCGCCCCTGCCGAAAGGCAGAGGCGGCGTGTGGTCGCGCTAGTTAGTGGGTTGCTTTGAGGCGATTGGGATCAACCTTGACGCCAGGGCCCATGGTGCTCGCGAGCGTGATGCTCTTGATATAGGTGCCCTTCGCAGCCGCTGGCTTGGCGCGGACAACTGCGTCAAGCAGAACCGAGACATTTTCGGTGAGCTTGGCCGCATCGAAACTCACGCGCCCGACAATGGTGTGAATAATTGCAGTTTTATCGAGACGATATTCAACCTTACCGGCTTTGATATCGCGAATCGCGTTACCGATATTAGGGGTAACGGTTCCTGATTTTGGATTCGGCATTTTTTGAGCCAAAATACGACCCAAGTTGGCACCGACTGCCGCCATCATATCGGGCGTGGCAACTGCCACGTCAAAATCGGTAAAGCCCGCTTTGACACGATCGATCAAATCTTGTTCGCCAACGACATCGGCGCCAGCAGCCTCAGCGTCTTTTGCTTTATCGCCCCGGGCAAAAGCAATGACTCGCACAGAGCGACCAGTACCGTGCGGCAAGAGAATTGTGCCACGCACGTTTTGATCGCTCTTTTTCGGGTCAACCCCTAAGCGAATGTGGGCTTCAATCGTCTCATCAAATTTTGCTCTTGCGGTTGTTTTGACCAGATCGATCGCATCGGCTGGGGAATACAGCGTAGCGCGATCAACCCGCGCGGCGACTTCGCGGTATTTTTTTCCATGTTTCTGAGCCATTATGATGTGACCTCAATTCCGCATTGCCGAGCAGTCCCAGCGATGATGCGCATTGCTGCGTCAATATCATTCGCATTAAGATCTGGCATTTTCTGAGTGGCAATATCGCGTAGTTGCTGTTGAGTAATTTTGCCAGCCTTGGTCCGGTTCGGCTCTTTCGAGCCAGATTCGATCCCGGCGGCTTTTTTCAAAAGAAACGACGCTGGTGGAGTTTTGAGAATGAACGTAAATGTACGATCATCAAAAACGGTGATCTCAACTGGAATAATCTGTCCGGCTTGCTGCGAGGTACGTTCGTTGTACTCTTTGCAGAAGCCCATAATATTCAGGGAGTAAGGGCCAAGCGCCGGACCAACTGGTGGTGCAGGCGTGGCCTTGCCGGCTTGCAAGTGCAGGCCGACTTTGGCAATAGCTTTCTTCGCCATGGGAACCTTTCATTACGATTTCCGCACAACGCGGAAGATCTGCCCCAAAAAAATTCCCGCGCTCGATCGGGGTCAACCGAGCGCGGGACGCATCAATTACTTGATTTCGACGGTAGCGCCGACTTCGGCGAGCTTGGCCTTGATGGCCTCGGCTTCTTCGAGCTTCACGCCTTCTTTGATCGCCTTGGGAGCGCTTTCCACAAAGGCTTTGGCTTCGGTCAGACCAAGGCTCGTGAGTTCGCGCACGGCTTTGATGACGGGGATCTTCTGCGATCCGGCATCCTTGAGGATGACATCGAACTCGGTCTTTTCTGCAGCAGGCGCAGCGGCAGCGGCTGCACCGGCAGCAGCGACGGCAACTGGAGCAGCGGCGCTAACGCCGTACTTCTCTTCGAGTTGTTTTACGAGATCGGCGAGTTCAAGGACGGTGAGGTTATCGATTTGGGTGATGATTTCGGCAAGTGCCATCTGAACGTGTTCCTTCTAAGAAAACAGGGTGAACGATGAGATTTAGGCTGAAGCTTGAGCTTTTTGTTCGCGGACTTGATCGAGCACGCGCACGAGCCCGCGCTGATTGCCGGAAAGCACCGTGACCAAACCACGCATTGGATTCGCCAAAGTACCGACCAATTTGGCCAGCAATTCGATCCGAGGCGGTAAGGTGGCGAGTACGTTCACCTGAGCAGCATCAAGGACTTTGCCCTCGATAAACCCAGCCTTGATTTTGAGCTTCTTCGTTTCCGCAGCGAAAGTGCTCAGAGCCTTGGCCGAAGCCACAGGATCGTGCCCGGTGAACACGACCGCAGTCGGTCCCGCGAGGTGAGCTTCCAACTGCTTGGCAACGTTTTCGCCAGCGGCGATTGAAAAGAGCGTGTTCTTGACAACCGTATAGGTGGTACCGTCTTTGCGCAGTTCATTGCGCAAGCGGCTCGTCTCAGCAACCGAGAGACCGGCATAATCTGCCAAGAAGAGATTTGGCGCAGCGACGATCTGTTGACGCAGTTCTTCGATCGTTGCGGATTTTTTCGCGGTAGGCATCGTTGTCTCCAAATAAGACGAGCGCTCCTCGGAAGATTGAGGGCGCTCTGCAATACAAGACAACGGCAAAAGCCGCTAGCTATGAAATCAACAAACCGCATCCTCAGCAGGCGCCAAAAGCATTAACCGTCACAAGAACGGACCTACATTCACTGGAGCAGCCACGATAGTACCCTATCAAGCATGAGCGCGTCAATGACTAAAAGCTTCTCAACGACGAGCAATGTTGCTCGGCTTCTAGACGAGCCATACCTAGCCGATGAACATCATCGGCTAGGGCGCGCATCGATAAGTCAGTAATCAGGCGCCCCCGCCCCTCAGCAAGCGACTTTTTCGCCTTCGTAACATGCAACATGAGTTCAGCACGTGTCCGTTCACGCGCTTCCCACAAAGCCATTGCCTCACGTAAAGCCTCTGATTCATCACGAAGGCGCCCCTCAAAGATCGCATCATGAACGAAGGCCCTCTGGTCAGCTGTAAACGGCATTTCCATAGGAATCAGTATACCAGCTTTGGTGCGAGCGACAAAGTCCACTTGAGCCGACTGATGCCCTGTATGCCGCGTGGGAGCCCCTTACCGGCTTACGCGGTAGGAATGTGGCTTGAGGCGATGCTCGACGTGGCACCGGGTAATGGTTCATCCACGCTCTTTTTCACGAAAAGGAGCTCGGGACGAAATAAAGCCCATAGCACCACAAGCACAAGCAGAGCGCCGATGATCGCCAAGGGGCGCTTCTCAGGAGGGATGCGATTGAGGAGGTTGTTCATCAAGTCTCACTTCTCGAAAGCGTTGGAGTGCAGTATTTGAGTAAGCGTACGTAGAGGATTGAGAGAGCCGTTGCCTGTCGAGCGAAATAGCTAGCCGACGACAGGCAACGGCTCTCTCAATTACCTTCCGAGGAGAAGCGGAGAGCTACTTTGCGTGCTTGCGCAGTACCGCCGCGCCAAAGTTCACGTGAAAACGTTCACAGTAGATTGACACCGCCTTGACTTTGGAAAGATCGGTGCCGACTGGGATCGTGTAGTTTTGATTGCCGTTTGTGCCTTTGAGGTCTCCCAAATCAATCGAACCACGGTCCATGACGTTGTTCCCGGTGATGAGGTGATCAACGAGCACCACGTGCACCTTCGGGCCGTTCGATGTAGAGAAATTGCTCAGGCGAAGCAATTCTTGCCCATTGCTGTACTTATAAATGGTGGCAGTTCCGCTTGTGGCGTGCGCAGCAGTGATGAAGCTTCCGCTCAGCACGGGCATCGGTCCAGCTGAGGCAACGATAGGGAGTGAAGCAAACGCCAAAACGCTGCAAACAAAGGCCTGCTTGAGGATATTTTTCATGATATTTCCTTTGAGCATTCAGAATGATAAATGCGTGCGGCCACCCTTACGGGAGGTAACCTGCTACGTTGCAGGACCAGCACTTGGGCTCCTACGGCGCCCTTCTATGGATAGCCCCTTGCAAATCTATGCATATCGTGCATAATTATACAGTATGCAAGTTCGTGATCGGGAGGGGTCCCTGCGGGGGCGGCATCTGTTGACGATGCGTGATTTGAGCGCTGGCGACATTCGCGTTGTCTTGCGCGTCGCTGAGCAACTCAAGAGCGTCAGTCGCAGTGATCAGCTCGAGTTTTTGCGGGGGCAAACCCTTGCCTTACTCTTCGAGAAACCCAGTTTGAGAACGCGCGTTTCCTTTGAGACGGCCATGACCCAGCTCGGGGGCCACGCGATTGTTGCCCAGGGTGATTTTTTGAGCGGGGCCCGCGAAAGCGCCGAAGACGTCGCCGGGGTGATGTCACGCTATGTCGATGCGATTATGGTCCGCACCCACGCCCACGAACCGTTGCAACGCTTTGCCGCGGCTTCACGCGTGCCGGTCATTAATGGCCTATCACAAATCGCCCACCCCTGCCAGGCACTGGCAGACGTGCTGACCATACAGCAACGTTTCGGCACCTTAACCGGCATCCGCATTGCCTACGTGGGAGACGCCCGCAACAATGTTGCGCTGTCTCTGGCAGAAGCTGCGGTGACCCTAGGTGCAACCGTGCAGCTAGGCTGCCCACCCACTCACCGGCCGACGGAAAGCTTCCTCGCAGAAGTGCAGAGTCTCGGTAAATCGACTAAAGGAAATATCCGCGCATTCTCGAGCCCGCAACGAGCCGTCCGCGATGCAGATATCGTCTACGCTGATGTCTGGACCTCAATGGGCGAGGAAGCGCTGCGCGAGCGCAACACCGCCGCGCTCATACCCTACCGCGTGGATGCGCCCCTCATGAACCTAGCCGCCCCGCACGCCCTCTTTATGCACTGCATGCCCGCTCACCGCGGAGAAGAGGTCACCGCCGAGGTCATCGACGGGCCGCGTAGCGCGGTACTTGACCAAGCCGAAAACCGACTCCACGCGCAAAAAGCGCTACTCCTCGCCTTGCTCACTGACCTCCGAGGTTTATATATCGCATGAAGACGACTCGCCAACGCGCCATCCTTTCGCTCATCGCCACGCGCCCCGTCCACTCTCAGGAAGAGCTCGCTTCGCTGCTTGAAGCCCAGGGGTACGAAGTCACCCAAGCGACCGTTTCACGCGATGTGAAAGAACTCGGTTTGGTGAAAGTGCCGCTCAAGAGCGGGACCGGCGCAGCTCAACAGTTCAAATACGTTGAGCCAAGCATCACCACCAACTTCTCGAGTCGCTTACACCGCGTCATTGCAGAGCTCGTGGTGCATGTCGTGGGGGCAGTCAATCAGATCGTCCTACGCACCCCACCGGGCGGCGCGATGATGGTCGCTTCGGCCATCGATGCTGCCGAATGGCCCGAGATTATCGGAACAATCGGCGGCGACGATACCGTTCTCGTTCTCCTGGCTTCGACGGATGATCTGCCCGTCGTCGTACAACGTTTTGAAGACCTGCGCGCGGAGGCGCAATCAGCGTGAAACAACAACCCCACACCGTCGTTTTAGCGTATTCCGGCGGCCTTGATACCTCAGTACTGCTCAAGCAATATATCCTCGCCGGCGTGCGCGTCATCGCGATGACCCTTGACCTTGGCGAAAGCGACGGCGTGGCTGGTGGCGGCGCCAAAGCCGAACTCGATGCGGTCCGCCAAAAGGCCCTCGATTTGGGCGCGGCTGACGCGGTGCTGATCGACGCGCGTGAACGCTATATCGCAGAGCACGCGACCCTGGCGCTGCACGCTAACGCCCTCTACGAAGGCGTCTATCCCCTTTCGGCCGCGCTGTCGCGTCCGCTGATCGCCGCACTCTTGGTCGAAACCGCACACAAATATGGTGCCGATTCGGTCGCGCATGGCTGCACCGGCAAGGGCAACGATCAAGTGCGGATCGAGCTCGCTGTACGCGCACTCGATCCCGACCTGGCGTGCTTAGCGCCCTTGCGCGATAAGCCACTTTCGCGCCCCGACGCGATGGATTTTGCCAAGCAGCACGGTGTGCCCGTGAGCACCACCGCCGCTAAGCCGTACTCGATCGACGCCAATCTCTGGGGACGCTCGATTGAAGCCGGCATCCTCGAAGACCCCTGGAATGCGCCACCCGAGGAAGCCTACGCCTGGACGGCAGCTCCCGCTGACCGCCCCCGCACTGCGGAAGAAATCGTGATCAGCTTCAACAACGGCATCCCCACTTTCCAAGGGAAGACCGGTGTTGCACTCGTTTCCGCACTCAACACCGTGACCGGCCGCCACGGCATCGGACGCATCGATCTCGTCGAAGACCGCGTCGTTGGGGTCAAATCGCGCGAGGTTTACGAATGCCCCGCTTCGATCACCCTCATTACTGCCCACAAGGCGCTCGAGCGGCTGGTGCTCTCGCGCGATGAGCTGCGCTTCAAAGCCGGACTCGACCAAAAATACAGCGAGCTGATTTACGACGGGCTCTGGCCTTCGGGACTGCGCACCGCGCTCGATGCGTTCAACGCAGCCTTCTTCCCCCGCATGACCGGCGAGATTCGCTTGTCACTGCACGATGGCAAAGCCACCGTGGTCGGTTCGCGTTCGCCCTTCTCGCTCTATAGCGAAGCCCTTGCGACGTACGGTCGTGAAGACGCCTTCCGTCACGATGCCGCCGAAGGCTTCATTCGGATCTGGGGCTTACCGCTCGAAGTCGGTGCGCGCATCAACCGAGAAGCACAACCCCGGTGAAAGCCGACTTGCAATGGGGCGGGCGCTTCGTCGCCCCCCCTGACGCGGCCTTATTAGACTTCGGGTCTTCGCTCGAGGATGATCTGCCTCTGGCTCCGTTCGATGTCGCGTGTTCACGCGCGCACGTGGCCGCCTTACTGGGTGGAAAAATCATCAGCTTGGAGACCGCGGCGGCACTGGATACGGCGTTAGCAGCGATCGCCACCGAAATCGAAGCCGGGAGTTTCGCCGCTTGGGCGCGCGAGCAAGCCTGCGAAGATGTGCACGGCGCAATCGACCAACGCGTGCGCGATCTCGCCCCTACAGCTGGGGCGTGGCTGCACACAGGGCGCAGCCGTAACGACCAAGTCTCCACGACGCTTCTGCTCTACGTGCGTGCCCGCGCCGCGAGTGCCAAGCAAGAATGCGCGCAGATCGTCCAATGGCTGCTAGCTCAGGCCGATGCCGCGCTCAAAGACGGCACGATGCTCGCCGCGACCACCCACTGGCAGCCTGCTCAGCCCATCCTGCTCGCCTTCTGGCTCGCTACAGCAGCTGAGATGTTCTTGCGCGCGACCCGTCGTTTTGATCGGGTTGAAAGCGACGCCGCGCGCTTTGCGCCGCTTGGCTCGGGTGCGTGCAGTGGCTCGACGCTGCCGCTGGCGCGTGAAATCGCGGCCAGTCAGCTCGGTTTCGCCGCTCCCTCGCGCGTCGCGATGGATGCGATCGGCAATCGCGATGTTGCGCTCGACCTGCTCCATGCGACGGCTCGAGCCTTGGGCGAAGCCTCGCGGGTAAGCGAGGAGCTCGTCCTGTGGGCAACCCCAGCGTTTGGCTACATCCGCCTGGGCGACGCAGCCTCGACCGGTTCGAGTCTCATGCCGCAAAAACGCAATCCCGATCCCTTCGAATTGGTGCGCGCGCACGCCGCCGGGGCAGCGGGGCTTTTACAAGCCGCCCTCGCCAGCATCAACGGGCTCGCTCTCTCGTACCATCGCGATCTGCAAGAAACCAAAGCGCATGTACTGCGCGGGGTTGAACGCGGTCTCGGGGCACTCCACGCGTTCCGGCTCGCCTTGACCTATGTCCATTTCAACGCGACGCAGATGAACGCTCACGCTGCAGATGGTTACACCATCGCGACCGATCTGGCTGATGCGCTAATCGCCGCAGGGGCCAGCGCCCGCGAAGCCCACGAAGCCATTGGGGCACAGGTAGCCCAAGCCGAACGCGAACAGCGCGCACTCAACGTGAGTGATCTCGCGGCGATTGCGGAGAAGACCGGCCGCGATATCAGCGCGGCTCCGCTTGACGCCCAAGCTTCGATTGCGGCGAAACGCACGATTGGCTCGACCGCACCAACGCATGTCGCCAAAGCGATTGCGAGCATGCGCGCTGAGCTTGCCGGCCTCGAAGAGCCTTGTTGTGGAGGCCATGTATGACCCGCGTCCATATTATCGGTGCGGCCGGCTATGGAGCCGGCGATATTCTGCGTTACCTCGATCGCCATCCTCACGTTACGATTGGCACTTTGGAAAGCGGTAGCAGCGCCGGCGAATATCTGGGTGATATTTTCCCCGAGCTGCGCCACTTACCAGTGGGCAGGCTTCAATTTGCCGAGCGTGGTGCGGTGCGCAGCAATCTCGCGGCTGAGGATTTGGTGATCTGCGCTGGTTCGGCGGAGCTGGCGAGTGAAATCGTGCCGGGCTTGCTCGAGCAGGGCGCGCGGGTGATCGATCTCTCTGATGCATTCCGGCTCGATTGGCAGCAACACGGCGCGGTGTACGGCTTCACCGAACGCTACCGTGATCAGATAGCGCAAGCGCGTTTGGTGGCAAACCCTGGCTGCTTCCCAACCACGACCCTCCTCGCACTGCAGCCCTTGGCTGCGCTCGCGAATACGATCACGGCGATCGTGCTCAACATCACCAGCGGAATTAGTGGAGCGGGACGCACCCCGAAAACCGGTTCGCTGTTTGCCGAGCTCGACGGAGAAATTCGCGCCTATGGCTTGGCCGGGCATCGGCATATTCCCGAAATTGCCCAAGAACTGGCTGCTCTGAAGATCAACGCTCCTTTTACGTTTACACCCCAGGTCGCGCCGGTCACTCGGGGCATGTTGGGTTGCATTTCGGTCATCTTCAGCCAAGCTCCGACGCAGGCGACTCTCGATTCGCTTTTCGAGCAAACCTACAACGGCACCGATTTTGTGCACTTACTCCCGGCAACACAAGCACCGTCGTTGCGCGCGGTTGCCCGGACCAATAACGCCGAGCTTTCCTATTCACTCCACATCAACACACTGCGGATCCTCTGCGGCATCGATAATCTCGGTAAGGGTGCAGCTGGGCAAGCGGTGCAAAACCTCAACGTGATGTACGGCTATTCGGAGAATTGTTCACTCAATGACCACCCAAATATCTGAACTCGTCTCCCTCCCCGGTGGCCTGGGAGCGGTTGCCGGTGTGCGCTTAGCCGGCGTTCGCGCTGGCATTAAAGCCAGTGCACCGCCCGATAAACTTGATTTGGCCTTGATCGTTTTTGATACGCCGCAAGTTGTCGCGGCGCAAATCACCACGAACGAAATCAAAGCTGCTCCCTTGCTCGTCAGCGCAGAGCACCTCAATTTCAACCCGACTGGGATTCGGGCGATTGTTGCAAATTCGGGTTGCGCGAACGCGTGCACCGGCGACCGCGGCTTAGACGACGCCCGGGCGACCGCGAGCGGCGCGGGCGTTGCATTGGGCTTCCCCCCTGAGGCAGTGTTGGTCGCTTCCACCGGGGTAATCGGGGTGTTGCTTCCCCGCCAAAAAATCCACCAAGGGATCACCGAAGCCGCGAAAGTGCTCGCATCGGGAAACGAAGCCGCGCTACGCGCCGCCCGTGCGATCATGACCACCGATCTTGTGCCGAAGTTGGCGGCGTATCGTTTTAGCCACAACGGCCGCGAGTACACCGTGGGCGGAATCGCCAAAGGTTCGGGGATGATCGCTCCTTCGATGGCGACCATGCTCGCATTTATCGCGACCGACTACCCGCTTGACAGCGAAGCCGCTCAAGCGGCGCTGGCGAGTGCTACGGCTGATTCGTTCAATATGATTTCGGTTGACGGCGACATGTCGACGAACGATTGCGTCTATTTCGCCGCTCCCGCGAGCGAAAACCCAACGGTCATCCCCGCCGGGCTCCTCGCGGCGTTACAGCAAGTGTGTTTGCAGTTGGCGGTCGCGATGGTGCGCGATGGCGAGGGTGCGACCAAGCTGCTCACCGCCGAAGTCACCGGTGCGGAGTCACGCGAGCAAGCGCGCAAGATCGCGCGAGCGATTGTCGATTCGAATCTCGTTCGCACCGCTTTACACGGTGGCGATCCGAACTGGGGACGCATTATCGCGGCTGCGGGAAGTGTAGGCGCAGGCATGGTTGATGGAGCGTGGTCACTGACGATCAACGATCTCCCTTGGGTAGAGGTTGGTTCAATCGAAATATTGAGCGAGGCAGACGCCCATGCGGCGATTTCCGAGAACCAAGTCACCGTCACGCTCGATCTCGGGCTCGGCGACGCCCATGCGACCGCGTGGGGCTGCGATCTGAGCCACGCTTACGTCGATATCAACGCGCACTACCGCACCTGACCCTGAGCAGCTTCTTTTTTTCGGAGAATGTATCGTGATGACAACGACGGCTTCCGCTCACCCCCACCTCTTGCAGAATTACGCCCGGGCGCCGCTCACCATCGTGCGGGGCGAAGGCTGCGAGGTCATCGACGATCAAGGTCGGCGCTATCTTGATTTTGTCGCCGGGATTGCGGTCTGCTCGCTCGGGCATGCGCATCCGCGAATTACGGCGGCGATCGCCGAGCAAGCCGCGACTCTGGTGCAGTGCAGCAATCTCTACAACCACGAGCCGGCCGGGCAGTTAGCGACTGCGCTGGCCGAACGCTCGGGCTTGGCGCGCGTCTTCTTCTGCAATTCTGGCGCCGAAGCGAATGAGGCGGCGATCAAACTCGCCCGCAAGTTCGCCTTCCGCAACGGCGACACGCAACGGCGGACCATCCTGACCTGCAGCGGTTCTTTCCACGGTCGCACGATGGGCGCACTCACCGCAACCGCCAATCCCAAATATCAAGAAGGCTTCGATCCGCTACCGGGTGGGTTTCGCTACACAAGCTTCAACGATCTCACTGGGCTCGAAGCAGATTTAACCAGCGACGTTGCGGCTTTTCTGATTGAGCCGGTGCAAGGCGAAAGCGGAATTTTTGCGGCGAGCCGAGAGTACCTCGAGCTAGCGCGGCGTCTGTGCGATGAGCGTGGCGCCCTGCTCATCTTTGACGAAATCCAATGCGGCATGGGGCGCCTAGGCAGTCTTTTTGCCTTCGAAACCGTGGGGGTTCGCCCAGACGCCGTGACCTTAGCGAAGGCCCTGGCCAACGGTTTGCCGATCGGCGCCTTGCTGATGAACGAGCGGTGCGCAGATGCGCTGCGCCCAGGGGACCACGGCACGACATTTGGCGGCTCTCCCGTGCCTTGCGCCGCCGCTTTGGCTCACCTCGAGCTACGCGACGAAATCGACCTCGACGCCCACGTTCGGCGCACCGGTGATTTCCTGAAGCAAGAACTCACGAGCATCGCCGCAACGTATCCCACCCATTTCGGCGCCCCCCGCGGCCAGGGCTTGATGCTCGGACTACCGGTAGCGGCACCTTATCTCGCATCCGATTTCGTGAGTACCGGCTTTGCCCACGGCTTGCTGCTCAATGCGGCGGGGGCAAATACGCTGCGTTTCGTGCCTGCGCTGATCATCACCGAGGAGCAAATCAGCATCGGAATGGCACGCTTGCGCACGGTGATCGAGGCGATCGACAAAGCCACGGGTTAGCGCGGTTGAGCCAATACGAGACAATCGATCGCAGCAAGTTTCGTTCAACTTGCAGAGCGCTATACGCCATGCTATAATGCAGCAGTAAGGCATTAAGGGGTGATCATTATGGCGGTTCAAGAGTTCCCTCAGCTCAAACGCGTTAGTATTAGTGGGCAAATCTCGCTTGGAAAAGAGTTTGCAGGCCAAGTTGTGAGCGTGGAGCAGTGTGAGCCGGGCACGTGGGTGGTGAAGGTCGGACAGTTTATTCCTGATAGCGAGCGCTGGCTGTGGGCAGCAGATGTACAGGCCCAGCTCGCGCAAGCAGAAGCGTATGTGGCGGAGCACCCTGCGAGCGAAACCAACCTTGATGTCTTGGAGCAAAGCGCAATAGCGCCATGAAGGGACAAGCACATAAAGATAGCGCGCTCGTCAGATTAGACCTCAACGCTCCCACGTTCCAAGCACAATTCTTCGCCTTGGAAAAAAACGATATTCAAGCCATCGTGAGCACGCTCAGAAAAATAGCCCAGATGACCTGGGAGCAGGTCTACCGAGATAAAGGCCTACGCTGGGAGCTTCTCCACAGCTATCATGCACCGACCCGCGGTGAAAAGCGCTACAGCTTGCGAGTAGGAAAAAGCTTTCGCGCCATTGCGTTCGGCGACGAAGCATGGCTAAGAGTGCTCACCCTTCACCCTGACCATGACTCCGCGTACGAATAGGAACAACACGTTTTCAAGGTCCCTTTGAGGGGAAGTCGTTTCAACGACGCTTACGTTGTGGCACGCTACGGAGGGGGAGAGCAAGTCTGGTATCACTCGCTGGACTAGCGAGTTGGCGCTCGAGATTTGTGAATGCTTCAATGATTTCTGGTGCTTCGAAGATTCGATTGCGGCGATTCGCATGACGTTCCTTGAGAATATTGTGCTCAAGCAAGATGCTAATTGCCTGATTCGTCGCTTTGAAGCTGCGCTGAATGAATGAACTCGCGGTTCGCACGGAGATAATCGGTGTACCAGGTAACATCTCGAGCAGCAAACGAGCGGCTGCATCTGAACGGAGCTCGCCGATTAGCTCAAGCCAGTGCAAACGAATTTGTCCAATAACACCTTCAAAATACTCAACATTTTGCACCGCACGTAGTGTGCAGAGCGCAAACTCGCCAATCCACTGATTAAGCGCCAGCTGAGCTTGGCTACTTGTAGCGCTACCTCGGTAGCGAGTGGCCGTCAAGGCTCCAATATACGCTTTTGATCGAGTAGCAAGGATCAGTGAAATGGGTGGAACAATCCGCGGGGCAAGTCCACGACGCCGCAAAATCATCTGGATGAGCGCACGTCCAACACGACCGTTGCCATCAACAAAGGGATGAATAGTTTCAAATTGAGCGTGTGCAATCGCCGATTGCACAAGGGCTGGCAGCGCGTCATCGTTACAAAAGTTGCATAGATCTTGCAATAAAGGCTCGATATATTCTGGTGGTGGTGGAATAAATTCAGCATGACACGGATTGTAGATACTGCCACCAATCCAATTTTGCTTGTTAGCACCGGGATAAATCGAACCCAGTTCCACCGGGATAAGACGAACCCACCTGGGCCGCTCGTTTACGATCCGCTGTGCGCGCTCCTTTCATGACGCGACTTTTTTCCCTACGTCGGGACTAAATTCTCGCAACC
>CAIKPM010000052.1 GCA_903829325.1 uncultured bacterium | reverse complement strand
TTATCTCCATGATCGACATCGATGCCATACCCTTTTTGTTGCAGTGAGTCAAGAGAAGCTAGTAATTCATCAAATGATTGTTGAGGAACGTGGGAGATTTCTTGAATTTGTGTGATGTAAGCATCAGCAAATCGCTCGTATTTTTTGATGAAACGCCTACGAACGCGTATTTTTGCGATTGGTAAGCGAATAATTTCGTTCCATGTCAGTGGGTCATTGAGGTAATGGAGAGCATCTATTTGCGCTTTTTTTGTGTCGCTCTGGTGTCCGTCAAGATCTGTATAGCCAAAGTGTGGTGCGTTAGGTTCGTGCTCTAGTCGCGTCTCGTGAGCACGAAGCGCTTGCCTGAGGAAATCCTGAGCAATAGAAAGGATCAGGCTTGCTTTCTGACTCCCTCCAATCGTCGTCAGCTCTTGCTGTAAGCTGCCAATCTCTCGTTGCAGATTTGGTGTTGCGCTCTGCTTTGAAAATGTTGCGGTTTGTATCTCTTGGACCGCAGTGATTTTTTGGAGTACGTTAAGTTTCTTGAGATACTTCTTCGAGACGAGCAACTGATTGAATTTATCCGCGAATGCCGAAGCAATCGAGCTTCCTGCAACTCGTGGCATGACCATTGCGTCACAAAAAGCAACTTTGTCCGAAAGCTGATTGTAACTAGGGTTGCGCAGCATAACACTCGGGTTCGCGCTTGCGGCTCGTTGTTGTGTTTTTTGTGTATTTGCGGCAACGAGTGCAAATTCAGGTAAGATCGCTGCCGGGCATTTTTCACGCGTTTGTTGGTTAGGAACTGCGTAGACAGTCGGTTGGTCCAGCCAGCCGTGGCTCGGCGTTCTCGAAATGCGAACGACTTTGTCTGCTGTCAACGCAAATACGGCTGCCTCACTACCCGCGCCAATCAGACGCTCTTCTGAAATTGCTCTCACTAGCGCAGTATGGAGATCTGCGTGTGGTCGATGTTCTAAATGCGATGCTTTGCTGAAAGAATCAGTCCTGAGCATACGATCGCGACCCCTTTTCTAAGCTGAAAGGCGTACTAGAAACGCGTGAAAATTTTGTTCGCGGATTGATTGATATGTTGGAACTTTATTTCCTGCAATTCTCATGCGACATTCGTAACGCGTCGCAGAGGAACTTTGGGTTGCGGTGGCTCAAGTGTCGGCCCACGCAGGCTGCCGAGAACTTCGGCCAAGAGAGTTGCTCTCTTGGAACCGGGACGGTCGCGCCACTGTAAGCGGGGAGCTGTTTTTGGTCACTGGGCACAATACGTGCCTGGGAAGGCCAGAAACGTGAAGCGAGGATCCGCAGAGTCAGGATAACGGGGCACTGCGTGGTTTTTTTTGCTTCTCACCTCGCGTAAAGGTAGGGTCAGTCTTTGTTCCGTTTGCATATTTGCGCGGGCGCATGCTTTGTGTTTGCGTTGCCTGCGGTTGCTCTAGCGCAATCAACCACCACTCCTGGGCCGATGAGCACACCCAGTTTGATTGAAATCGGATCGGTTACCACCGCCGATCGCCATCGCGAAAATCTCGTGCGCACCCCGCGCCCCACGTATATCGTGACCGCAGCGCAGATGCGCGAGCGCGGTGACCACACCATCGCACAAGCCCTTGGCCAGGTGCCAGGCGTTTTTGTGGTCGAGGCTGGTGGATTTGGCGCGACGAGCTCGGTGCATATACGCGGTTCGAATGCTTCCGATCAGGTCTTGATGTTGCTCGATGGCTTTCCGATCGCCGTCGGTTCAAACGGTTATTATGATTTGAGCACGCTCTCTACAGCGGGGGTTGAGCGCATCGAAGTTATCGAGGGCGGGGCTTCGACGCTTTACGGTAGCGGTGCGGTTGCCGGAGTGATCAATATCATCACCGGCCAGGAGCAGCGTCCCGCCGTGACGCTTGCCACCGGGAGCTTTGGTGATCACGAAGTCACCGCGACCGATGCCCACAAGCTGGGCAACGGTGTCCTCGGGGTGGCGCTCGATCGCCACGTGGCAAGCAACGCCTATCCTTACCCCGCTGCCCGCAGTTATGGTTCCTCGAGTGGCTTCGCTGGCGGGAGCCGTATCAATGCGGATGCACAATTATCCGAAGGGCGCTTTTCGTATAATGCGACGCTTGGTTCGGGCTTGTATCTGACGAGTTTGCTTGATACGTCGTCGTTGCACCAGGGTGATCCGAATCGCTTGCCCACCACCGATTATGCGACGCGTTCGCTGACGTCGAATACCTTGCTCGCCAGTGCCCTCGAACGCAGACACGAGCGTTCGGATGTCACCCTGGCCTTGTCCGCCCAAACCCACGATTCGGTGTACACCGATGACGCGAGTCTAGCGAATAGTTATGATGGGCTTGCGTTGCCTGCTGGAACGCTCCAGAGCGATACCTACGATGATCGCCGTTTTGATGTATCGTTACGCGATGTCCTCATGGGAAAGCACGCGCGTCTCTTGACGGGGATTGATCAATCCAGCGAAAATGCCAATATTGGCGAGGGAATCAGCGCTATTACGAGTGGGCTTGCGCCATTTAATGCCGGGGCTCGTCAAAGTCAACAAGCATTCTACGCTCAGTACGAGCACGATATTGCTCAGACAGGTCGCTTCTATGCTGGCCTACGCGATGAGCACGATACACCGCTGGGTCACCAGTTGTTGCCTGCAGTTGGGGCAAAAATTCCGTTGGGAGCGGTGCAATTTGCAATCAATGCCAGTACTGCTTTGCGAGTTCCGACCTTAAACGATTTGTATTATCCAGGCTATTCCAACCCGAGTTTATTACCAGAACACTCGCGTAATATTGACATGACGCTTTCTCATCAAGACGGTTTGTCGCTTGGTTTTTTTGCACGAACCCTCAACAATTTAATTGCATCTGATCCTGCAACGTATATCCCGTACAACACCGCGCATGCGAAAGTGGAGGGTTTGACCGCGACGTGGGCATCGCAACCCTTCGATGGGCTCGTGCTTAAAGTGAGTTATACCGATACCTTTGAAGCGCTCAGTATCGCTGCAACGGGCGATACGCGGTTGCCCTTTACGCCCGTGAGTATGACCAAAGTGGCGCTCGAGCACGCTC
This sequence comes from uncultured bacterium, assembly GCA_903829325.1. Classification (GTDB taxonomy): domain Bacteria; phylum Vulcanimicrobiota; class Vulcanimicrobiia; order Vulcanimicrobiales; family Vulcanimicrobiaceae; genus CAIKPM01. The sequence goes on along the minus strand of CAIKPM010000052.1, from coordinate 2,436 downwards.
AGAAAGGCAATGCACTCGGCTTCGGCTTCGATGCAACCTTGGCCAGTGCGACTCCCCAATCGCGTGGGACCTTGCCCGAGTGGGCGACGGTGAATGCGTTTGTCAGTGCTCCCTTATCCTCGAATGTGATGCTGCGCGCTCAGGCCCGCAATATCGGTAACGAGGCGTATGAGCTTTCGGTGGGCTACCCCTTACCCGGTAGGAGCTACGAGGTCGAGCTCGCAACGCGATAATGCTTCTGTTCAGCACCTGCTTGCTTGTAGCGGTGTTGCGGATTATTTCGCTTGCGCCCTCACTAACCGAGGATTTATTTGCCATAGGTGTCGGCCCGAATATTGTTGGGGTCGACACCTATTCCGATCGGCCGGCGCAGGTGCGTCGTTTACCGCGAGTCGGTGCCTTGGTTGGCGTCAGCGCCGAACAGGTCGTCGCACTGCATCCGACCTTGGTGCTCGGCATTAGCTACCAGGCGCCGGTGCTACGTCAATTGCGTCGGTATGGCGTAGCGACGTACGCCATCGATGATACGACGATGGCTGATGTGTATCACACCTTTAGGCAGCTTGGCGCGTTGACTGCGCACCAATCCCAAGCGGCGTCGGTCATTGGGGCAATGCAACACGAGATTGCTCAGTTGACGCGCCGGGCAGCACTTTTGCCCGCGCGTTCGACTTTCGTAGTGATTGGCAGCTTGCCGATTTTCACCGCCGGCCGGACAACGTATCTCACCACGCTGGTGCGCGCAGCTCATCTCGATCCGATCATTCCCGCGCAAACGATCCCCTGGCCGACGTTTTCGGCTGAAATGCTGGCTCTGGCTGCGCCGCAAACCTTAGTCTTACCGGACGGCGACAAGCTCCCTAGCGGCGCGCCGTGGAGCGAGCTGCCGGCGGTACGCCATCAGTGTATTTTGCGCTTAGACTCCGATGCGTTGCTGCGCCCTGGGCCACGCGTGGTCGAAGTCTTGCGCGAACTCATCGAAGAACGCGAGCATAGTCGGGGACGCTGTTAAGGGTACCCTTAAGCAAAAGCTGCGACAATATCGGCGGTTTTGGGCGTACCTCGCTGAAAAAAGACGATTTTCCCAGCTTGATTAATGCCAACTACGGTGCGATTGATGAATTTCCAACCGCCCAATTGGATAATGGCATCATACGCTTGCGCAACCGTCAGGTCCTGATCAATCAACAGCGGCATCGTGAGTTGCTGTTTTGCGGCAAAGCGGCTGTGCGCTTGGGCGTTACCACCATTCACGCCCAAGACGCGGATATTCGCTTGCGCATAGATCGTCGCATCATCACGTGCGGTGCAGAGTTGTTTTGTGCAAATCGGTGTCTGATCTTTCGGATAAAAAATCAGGACAACGTTGTAATTTTGCAGTGTTTGCGCGAGATTGATGACGCTACCGTCGTGAGCCTTGAGCGAAAATTGTGGTGCGTTTGCACCAGGCTGGAGTTTTGGCATCGTGCAGGCCTTGCTTTCTGTGGGGCCATATCCTCTGTCGTGATGCGGATATGGCTGGTGCTGGCGGGCTGTTGCCTCTTGCTTGGGTGTGTGGGTTCTCGCGATGGTGATGTGGCGCTGGTAGGGAATTTTTCCGCACTGCGCGCGAGTGTCATGCTTTTGGCGGTCGAGTCATCTCCATCTGAGTACGGAAGTGCGAGCGTCGTTTACAGCAATGCGCGTGGTTCGCTGCTGTTAAGCGATGAGCACGTCGTTACCCATGCGCGCCATATTCGCGTGTGCAATAGCGTTGGGCGATGGCTGGGCCAAGCGCGCGTGGTTGCGCGTGACCATGCGCACGATGCAGTGCTCTTGTGGCTGCCCGTTCCAGGCTTACCCGCAGTCCCAATTGGTGATTCAAGTCGCTTGGCGGTTGGTGATGCCGTTGCGGTGGCGGGTTACCCCATTCCCGATGCATTCGAAGAGCAGCATTGGCGAGTGAGTCCCACGCTAGCGGTTGGGCATGTTGCCAATCTTCAAGTCGAGCAGCTGGTGCTTGATTTGCCGATCATCCCCGGTGATAGCGGCGCTCCCATCTTCGACCCCGCGACCGGCGTGCTCATAGGAGTCGCGGAAGGCCGTTTCGAGGACGAGCCCGCGATCGGTTTAGCAACCCCGATCAATATGCTCAACCCCCTAATCAAGCGTGGGCTCGTGGCAGCGAATGCGCCAGCCCACGCTGCCAACTAGCGAGCATCGCGTCCCCGACCTCGCGGAAATCGGGGTGCTGTATACATAATTGGCTATTGCTTGAGGTGAAGGGTCGTGGACTTCGCGCACTCCGTCATTTTTGGTAAGCGTTCAGTCCGCAGCGCTCGCTTGACAGGAGTCGGCACTAACTGCTGCTAAGCGTTCCTCGTGGAGCACAAAGTAGCACCGCCCGAGGGCTGGGGATTTAGCGATGAGCTGTGGATGCAAATCCCGCTCGCTGCG